>JAZTWD010000050.1:0-35931 GCA_045635685.1 Ruminococcus sp. | reverse complement strand
TAGGCATTTTTATTATCGAATGGACTTAGTAGCAGTTGTAAAAGAGTATTATCAATACATAAGAGACCTTTTGCATAAATGGGAATATATGAATGAAGGTGAAGCAAAGTGGATCATTATGGACTATGTTATTTTGGATTTCTTCGTTTTTACTGCTATGGATAAATATTGGAACTCTAGTGATATTTCTGAAATAATAGAATATTTAGAGCCGGATTCAATGTTCAGTTTATATAACAGATATTTTTCAGATAAAGACGCTACATCGCTAAGAAATATGCTTAAAGAATATAACAGATGGTTTTCGAGAGATGAAGAAAAACTCATAACAGAAAGGATTTCTGTTTTGAGAGATGTTTGTAATGAGCGCTATAAGAAGGAAACTGTTGAATCAGGAGAAAATCGTAGAATTTCAGAAGAAAAAATGAGAACATTTACAGAAAGCGTAAAGAAAACAATAACAGATTTTGTTAATGCAGAGTTGTCTGATTTCTCGTTTAAAACAAGAAAAGATGATAATATTGAGCTTAAAGAAAAACAATTGATTTTCGCATGTGTTTTATCTGATTATTTTTTTACGCCAGAGGGAGTAGATGCGCATATTTTAGAACACTTAACTAGTTCAACGGTTGAGGCATACATAAGAGTGTTACTTAAATACATAAATCATAAAAAGGTAAAGTTCGATGACAGAGAAAAACAAAAGACGCTTATAGAAATGGTCGAAGCTCTTGAGATTTCGCCTGATCTTGCGATTGGTAGTAGAGATGTTTTTTGGGGTGAAGATGACAAGGATATGTTGTCAAATTACACTGAAACTATGAAAAAAGTAAAATATCCCGGAGGATATAATTTTTCTTTTATTTTTGACAGTACCATGATTGAAATTTCACTGGATAATATTGAAGTAGAATATAAAGATCTATCATGGGAAGAAATAGAAGAAAAATGTAAAATTTTAGATGATGGTCAAATAACTTATAATGTCACTAATGATTTATATATTCCATTTGAAAAAGATGAATTAATTAAACACATTACCAATACCGAAAAAAGAGTATTGGTTTATGCGGATATAAAATATCGGATATCTGGTGAGAAAGTAGGCGCAGGTATAGAGGTTATTGTTGATTAGTTTTTGCTATATTTACTTGGGTAAATTTTGACCCGCAGTAAACAATGAAATAGGCGAAAGAAAAAGCACTGAGGTGACGAAGTCACTTCAGTGCTTTTTGGTGGGAACAACAGGGCTCGAACCTGTGACCCTCTGCTTGTAAGGCAGATGCTCTCCCAGCTGAGCTATGCTCCCATTTATAGGCAGAAAACGTGATGAATACTGCCTTTTTGGTCGGGGCGACAGGACTTGAACCTGCGGCATCTTGCTCCCAAAGCAAGCGCGCTACCAAACTGCGCCACGCCCCGAAATTTTCTGGGTTGTGCTGATTTTCAGTTGTGAAACCGATGGTTTTTGGAAAATACCATCAATTGTGGACTACATGTGGTCGTTTGTGCCTTTTCTCTGTTTGGGTTTCCTTTTGGGATGCCCGAAAGCCCGATGAATACAGGCTTTTTGAGAGAGGGGATTTTTTGCTTAGAAAACGTAGTCCCGTTCCCAAAGCAAGCGCGCTACCAAACTGCGCCACGCCCCGATTTTAATTTTTGATGAATCTGGGTTTGCTATTATGAAATTTTGAAAATGAAGGCTGATTTTTGAAGTCTTATCTTTGTGGAGTTCATGTGGTCGTTGCAAAGGTTTCTTTGGTTTCGGGATTTTTTCAAAGCCGAAAGTGCCGATGTTTGCGAGGGTTTTGCCGATGGGATTTTTTGACTCGTGTTTGACTGTCGCAGTCCCAAACTTTGCGGTATTTTAAGAGGTTCGTATAAAACCCTTAAAAGTAAACTTTAAATAAAATCAACGGTGTTATTATACTTAAACTTTCGGTAAATGTCAACCGTTAAATTAAGGTTTGTATTGCAATGGGGACAGCTTATGTTTATACTTATGTTATAATGAGAGTTTTTTGGAGATGAAATGCATGAATCTTAAATATATTGCTTTGCGAGATATGTCCGAAATAAAAGACAGGGCGGCTTTGTGGTTTCATAGCAAATGGGGTGTGCCGAAAGAGGCGTACCTTGAATGTATGGAAGAATACCTTGATAAGTGTACCGAGTACGGTTGGTACCTTTGTCTTGATGGTCAGGCGATTGTGGGTGGTTTGGGTGTGATTGAAAACGACTTTCACGACAGAAAAGACCTTAGCCCCAATGTATGTGCCGTGTATACAGAGGAAGAATACCGCAGGCTGGGAATTGCGGGCAAGCTTCTTGATATGGCAGTTGCGGATTTGAAGTCAAAGGGAATAACCCCGGTATACCTTGTTACAGATCACGAAGGCTTTTACGAAAGATACGGCTGGGAGTTTTTGTGTATGGTGCAAGGCGACGGCGAGCCTGATATGACGAGAATGTATATTCACAGATGAGTTTATATAGGTATCTGTACAGGTTAAAAAATTAGAAAACTTGGATTTACAGGAGAAAATTATGAAGAACGGAAAGAATCCAAATCCCGATACAATTCATCCTATTGCAGGATATGACAATGAAATCTATGTAAAGCCAACAATCAAGAACACTAATATTATTGTTGGAGATTTTACTTACATTGCAGATTCGGATTTTGAAAGTCATGTTACCCACCACTATGAGTGGCTGGGAGACAAGTTGATTGTGGGAAAGTTCTGTCAGATTGCATCAGGTGTTGAGTTTGTTATGAACGGTGCAAATCATCAGATGAACGCAGTTTCTACATTTCCTTTTTATACCCTTGAAGGCTGGAATATGGATGCCCCCGCTATAGCGGATATGCCGATTAAAGGTGATACCGTAATCGGAAATGACGTGTGGATTGGACAGAATGCGGTTATCCTTCCTGGGGTTCATATCGGTGACGGCGCTATTATCGGAGCAAACAGCGTTGTGGGCAGTGATGTTGAGGCATATACCATAGTTGCAGGTAATCCCGCAAAAACAATCAGAAGAAGATTTGATGATAGCCTTATTGAGATTCTTGAGAAGCTTAAGTGGTGGGATAAAAGCGTTGACGAAATAAACGGTTTGATTCCCTTGCTTACTTCAAGTGATTTGGAAACAGTTAAGGCGGAATTAGGGGAATTGGTTTAAAGATGTTGCTGTGATATATAGACAGTAGGGACGCCTGTTCCTACAGAGTTTATATATCGTTCATAAAACAGAAGGTGGTATTATGGAAATCTGGGACGGTTATTTTGCTGACGGAAGTTTAGTAGGTGTTGATTTAATAAGAGGAGAAGAAATTCCTGAGGGGCTTTATCACCTTGTATGCGAAATTTTGGTAAGGCATACTGACGGCGACTATCTGCTTATGCAAAGAGATTTTAGTAAAGAGGGTTACCCTGGTTTTTTTGAAGCAACGGCAGGCGGCTCGGCTCTTAAGGGAGAGGACAAGCTCTGTTGTGCCAAAAGAGAGCTTTTGGAGGAAACAGGAATAATCTCAGACGCCTTTGAAGAAATAGGAAAAAGTGTTTCTCACAACACGATTTATTATGAGTTTTTATGTGTTACAGATTGTGACAAAAACTCAGTTGTTCTGCAAAATGGCGAAACCATTGCTTATAAATGGATTTGTGAAAAGAACTTTGCCGATTTTGTAAACTCTGAGGATATGATTGATGTTCAAAAAGAACGCTATAGGGACTTTTTCAAAAAAATGGGATATATAAAATAAAGTTGATGAGAGGTAAAATGAAAAATCACATTATGAATTTAAACTCCTCGCCTTTTGAGAAGATACGGCTTGGG
This sequence comes from Ruminococcus sp., assembly GCA_045635685.1. Lineage (GTDB taxonomy): Bacteria > Bacillota > Clostridia > Oscillospirales > Acutalibacteraceae > Ruminococcoides. The sequence goes on along the minus strand of JAZTWD010000050.1, from coordinate 32,088 downwards.
ATAAAGACCATAGAGCTGAGACTCTACGACGAAAAACGTCAGGCAGTTGAGGTGGGGGACAGCATTACTTTTATCAATACAGAAAACCACAAGGACACCCTACAGGTAAAGGTTACGGCTTTGCACCGGTTTAAGTCCTTTGATGAGCTTTACAAAGGCTTACCTTTGCTAAAGTGCGGATATACCGAAGAAGATATAAACACCGCTTCTCCTGATGATATGAAAGTGTACTATTCAAAAGAAAAGCAACAGCTTTACGGCGTTGTAGGAATAGAAATTAAGGTTATACAACCATAAAAAACTCGGGTAATTTTACCCGAGTTTTTCTTACAATTACAGATGATTATAGCTTTTTGCCTAAGTATCGGTTAACACTGTTTTTGTATGCTAAGTATTTCTCACCAAAAGTTTTGGCGAGAAAAGGCTCCTCAACCTTGACTATTTGCAGATGAAATATGATGATGCCTGCAACAGATACCAAAAGCAATATCCAATTAAAAAACATAATAGTAATTCCTATGTAGAGTAAGTCAAAACCTAAAAAAGCGGGGTTGCGGCTGACTTGATATATTCCGTTTGTAACCAGTTCTGTTTTTTCTTTGTCACAAACACCTGCACGCCAGCTGTCTTTCATAGTAAGTACGGAAATTATAAAGATAACAACGCCCGATGTGAGCACTGCGACACCTGAATATCTTGCCCATACAGGCAGGGCGGAGGAGTTAAATAAGATGCTGACAACATCAGTTATCGGTATACAAATTGTTACAACCTTCATTATGTATTCAATAACTTTTGTCTTTCCCGATTTACCTTTTCCTATATGGTCAGTTTGTATGCCGTTTTTCTTTTGTATAAACATTTTTAGAAAATAGCATCCGTAAAATGCAACGAGAAGAGCCAGTGCAATTATCTGAAATTCCATTTTAAATTATCCTCTCAGTGATGATGGTGGTGGCTATGGACTTTAGTTTCTTTAAATTCAATATGGCAATGGTGATTTTCGCAGATTTCGTTTTCAGCTTCAAGCTCTAAAGTTGCGTGATAAATACCGTGTTCTTTAAGCTCGTCTCTTACCTTTTCTTTAATACCTACGCCTTCTTCGTTTGTTACGATGTGCATTGTGGCAAAGTTTGTGTTGCCGTCAATAGTTCTTACGTGGATGTGGTGAACGTCCTTAATTCCTGCGATTTTGGTGATATGCTCTGCAATTTCGGCTATGTCGATGTTTTCGGGAGTTTTTTCAAGAAAAATATCAGCAATGTCTTTAAGATTTTTAAAGGCATTAATAAGAATAAACACTGCAACGCCGATGCTCATTATGGGGTCGATAAGGGTAAAGCCTGTGAACTTGATTACGATTGAACCCATAAGAACAACAATCCAGCCTAAAACGTCCTCAAGCATATGAAGGTTAACGGCTTTCTGGTTTATTGAGTCGCCTTTGCGTGTGAAAAGTGCCGCCACAAGGTTAATAATAACACCCAGAACCGCAAAAATTATCATACCGCCTGCGTTGATTTCAGAGGGATTAATAATCTTTTTTATGCTGTTTGTAATTACAAGTATTGAGCCTGATAAAAGGATAACAGTGGTAATTAAACCGCCCAGCACCGAGTAACGTCTGTAGCCGTAGGTGTATTTGGCGTCAGGGTGTTTGCGGCTTTTCTTTTCCAGAAAATAGGAAGCGCCTATGCTCAACGCGTCGCCCATATCGTGAAGTGCGTCGGACATAATGGCAACACTGCCTGTTAAAACTCCGCCGAAAAATTCAAAGACGGAAAAGCTTAAGTTAAGAATAAATGCAAGTAAAATATTTTTTTGGGTTTTCATAAAGTCCTCCTGTTGACCTGCCTGTAATTTGATGATACAATAGGTTCGTTACCGAACTTGCTGTTCAATATTATTTTATAAAAATATGGTGTGAAATCAACAGTCAGAACCTTAAGATAGTACGATACCGAACAAACAGGAGAAAATGTATGGACAGACGACAGAGAAAATCCAGAGAAGCAATATTCAGAGCCTTTGAAGAGCTTTTAAAAAAGCGGGACTTTGCCCACATTACCGTTGCTGAGATTATCGAAAAAGCAGACGTAGGCAGGGCGACATTTTACGCCCATTTTGAAACCAAGGAATTTTTGCTTAAAGAGCTTTGCGAAGAGCTTTTCTGCCATATTTTTGATATATCCGAAACGCAGGAAAACAGCCACAGGCATATTTTTGAGTGCGAGGGGGAAGAGCCTGTTTTTCTTCACCTTTTTAAGCACATAAGAAACAACGACAACAACTTGCTTTCTCTTTTATCCTCAAGCAACAACGAGATTTTCTTAGGATATTTTAAGGAAAACCTTTTGAATCTCGCAAAAAGTCAGTTGGATTTATTAAAGGGCAGAGAAGTAGATAAGCTTCCCGAAGATTTTAAGATTAACCACATTGCGTCGGTGTTTGTTGAGGTGCTTAAGTGGTGGATAGACACAGGGCTTAAAGAGCCTGAGGAGATTATAACAGAGTATTTTTATATAGCATTATAAAGAAAAGGTGAGAGCCGAGTTAATCGGTTCTCACCTTTTGTGCTTTTTATTAAGAATCTAACATCATATCAAGAATTTCGGCGTCGGTGGTTTTCATTCCTGTTTTGCCAAGTCTGCCGATGTTTTTTACATTTGCCTCAAAGCCTTTTGCCACAATGCCGTCGCCGCTTACAAATTCTCTGCCCAGCCTATACATATCAAAGCCTAAAATTCCCGCATCAACGGAAGATGCAATTTTTGCGGCACAGCTCGCTTTTGCACCGTCGCAGATAATTCCCGAAACAATGCCAAGAGCATTTACAACGGTGTGCATAACAGTTGAGTAATCCTCGGTATAAAGGTAGGCAATGCCACCACCTGCGGCGGCTCCTGCACTTACTGCTCCGCAATAAGCCGAAAGTCTGCCTATGCCCGACTTTATGTGTATTGCAATAAGGTTTGAAAGTGCTAAAGCGCGGTAGAGTTTGTCCTCGCTTGACTTAAGCTCCTTGGCGTATTCAAGAATTGGTAAAGAGCAGGTCATACCCTGATTGCCTGAGCCTGAGTTGATAATAACAGGAAGCTCACAACCGTTCATCCTTGCGTCAGAACCTGCCGCCGCCATAGCCTTTGCACGGTCACGGACGTTGCCGCCGTAAGCATTAAGAATAACCTTGCCGATAGATGCTCCGTAGTCGCCTCTGAGCCCTTCCTCGGCAATGGCTGTGTTTAATTCAATCTGCCTTTTTATAATAGGCTTTATATCTTCTATATCGACTTCGTTAATGTATTTCCAAATTGCTTCGCCTGAGAGTGCACTTCGGTCGGTAAGGCCTTCGTCGCTGTCGCAACGGATTTTGGCTTCAAAAAGCAATTCGTCGTTTTTCTCTATAAGTGTTATGTTGGTGTGGGCGTTGGTTATGCGGATTTTTGCGTAAGACGCATCCTTTTGAGCGGTAAGGATAATGTCGAAGTTAAAGCCGCTTTTAAGGTGCTTTACTTCGATTTCGGTTTTCTCTAAAAATTCGTTGATTTTTGGAATTTCGCATTCTTTTATGCCTGAGAGCACCTCAAGCTTTTTGTCGGCGTTACCCAGCACAATTCCTGCACTTACAGCCGCAGGAATGCCCTTGAGGTTGCCGGTATTGGGAACAACAACGCTCTTGACGTTTTTGATAATACTTCCGCTGGCTTCAACTACTATTTTGTCGGGAAGTGTGCCTAAAACCTCCCTTGCCTTTGCTCCTGCAAAAGCTAAGGCAATAGGCTCGGTACAGCCCATTGCAGGCACAAGCTCTTCCTTTAAAATTTGTGTAAAAATGTTAAGGTCAAAGTCTGCATTACACATAGCCCCACTTCCTCTCTGCTTTTATATTATTATATTTTTTATATCTTTTCAAGTTAAAGTTTGCTTTAAGCAAAGCTAAGTGGTATACTGAACATATATGTTTTATAAGGGGTTGTGGATATGACTTGTATTTTCAAAAGAATCTTTGCAGTTTTATTTGCTGTGCTTATTCTTGCATCTGCCTTGGTTACCGTTTCGGCAGATAACAGCCAAGAGGTAACCGTGCTTTTTACCCACGATTTGCACTCTCATTTTCTGCCCTCAAAGGATGAGGATGGCGGTGAGTTCGGCGGTTACGCAAGGCTTATGACGGTTATAAATGAGCAAAAGCAAAAGCACCCCGATGCAGTTTTGGTTGACGGTGGCGATTTTTCTATGGGCTCACTTTTCCAGACCTGCTACGCTACCGATGCTTTGGAGCTCAGGTTGATGGGTTTAATGGGCTTTGATGCTACCACCTTTGGCAATCACGAGTTTGACTATCTGCCTGAGGGCCTTGCTTCGATGCTTAATGTTGCTATGAATAGCCAAGATAAGTTACCTCAGATAGTTAACTCCAATTATCTGCCGCCTTCAGAGGGTGAAGAGGGTTATAACCAAAAGATATCAGAAGCTTTTGAAAATTACGGTGTAAAAAAATACACAATAATAGAGCGTGGTGGAGTTTACTTTGTGCTGTTCGGAATATTCGGCACAGACTCCGACGACTGTGCTCCTAATTCGGGTATGGTTTTTGAAAATCCTGCCGAAGTTTCTCAGGAGATTGTTAATACCGCAGTAAGTGAATGTAAAGAAAAATACGGTGCAGAGCCTGTTGTTGTCTGCTTGTCCCATTCAGGTACAGAGGAGGGCAAAGGCGAGGACTACGAGCTTGCCGAAAATGTAGAGGGCATCGACCTTATTATTTCAGGTCATACCCATACAACTATTAATGAACCCATTAAGGTTAAGGATACCTACATAGTTTCTGCAGGCGAATACGGAAAAAACCTTGGCGTTGTTACTATGAGCTTTAACGGCCGGGGTGCTGCCCTTACAAATTATGAGCTGGTTCCTGTTGACGAAAATGTTAAGGAGGATGCAGGTGTTGCCGCAAAGGTGCAGGAGTACAAAGAGCAGGTGGATGTAAATTATCTTGCGAAGTACGGCGTTTCCTTTGACGAGGTGATTGTAAACAATCCCTATAAATTCGACTCTGTTGACGAGGTTTATGCTACTCAGCACGATTCGGATTTAGGCAACCTTTTTGCCGATTCTTACAAATGGGCGGTTGAAAAAGCCACAAATGAGCCTGTTGACGTGGCACTTACTGCCGCAGGCGTTATCCGCGAAACTTTGCCCATTGGCAAGGTAACAACCTCAGATATTTTTAATGCGGCGTCACTTGGTGTTGGTACCGAGGGCGAGCTCATTAAGGTTTACATAACAGGCAAAGAGCTTAAGGCGGCACTTGAGGTGGATGCCTCGGTTCAGCCAATTATGAAAAGTGCCCAGCTTTTCTTCTCAGGTGTTGAGTACAGCTTCAACACCAACCGAATGATTTTCAACAAGGCGGATAATGCTTATTTAGTGCGAAACGACGGAACTAAAGAAGAAATTGTTGATGATAAAATGTACTCTGTTGTTACAGGTATGTACGCAGGTCAGATGTTAGGCTCAGTTAAAGAAAAATCCTTCGGTCTTCTTTCCATTACTCCTAAAGATGTAAATGGAAATCCCTTAGAGGCCGATGAGCTTAAAAATTATGTTGTGTTTGACCAAAACGCACCCTTAAAGGAATGGTACGCAATTACAGCTTACCTTAAGAATATGCAGGGCGAAATGAGCGGGGTTTACGAATCTGCCGACGGCAGAAAAACGGTTTATTCAAGCCTTGCTCCAAGCGATATGCTGAGAAACGCAAACGGCTTTACCTTTGTGGCAATAGGCGTAATTGTGCTTTTATTGGCAGTAATTGTTTTAGTTGCTGTTTTAGTAGTACGTAAAATAAAGAAAAGGAAAAATAAGTGATAAATTATGGAAAAGAGTGTTCAAAAGGCTTTTAACAGGTCTTTGCTGATTTCTATAATAACCCTTGCCTGGCCGACAATGCTTCAGGAGCTTTTGCAGACCGCTGTGCAGTATATCGACACGGCTATGGTAGGCTCTTTGGGTACCGCCGCCACCGCGGCAGTAGGAGCCACAACCACCATAAACTGGCTTGTGAATTCCACTATTTCTGCTGTGGGTATCGGCTTTCTTGCTTTTATTTCTCAGGCCTACGGTGCAGGGGACAAAAATCTTGCTAAAAGGGCAAGTTCTCAGGCGGTTTTGCTTACTGTAATAAGCGGACTTGTGTTTACAGTCCTGAGTTTGGGTTTAAGCCCCTTTGTGCCAGAGTGGATGCAGGTAGAGCCTGAAATTCAGAGTATGGCATCAGCTTACTTCTTTGTGCTTTACTCGCCAATGCTCTTTCGTGCGGCTATTATAATCTTCGGTACAGTTTTAAGGGCTGTAGGGGACACAAAAACTCCTATGATAGTAGGTCTTTTTGTAAATGTTATTAACGTAATCTTAAACTTTGTGCTCATTTATCCCACCAGAGTTGTGGAGGTTTTCGGTTTTAAGCTTACCCTTTTGGGTGCAGGCTGGGGTGTTGTTGGTGCAGCTGCCGCAAGTGCCATAGCCTTTGTTTTCGGCGGTGTGGCAATTACCCTAAGATACTTAAGGCATCCCGAGGTAAGTCCCAAAGGCCAGAGCTTTAAGTTTGATAAAGAGATACTAAGGCCTTGCTTTAAGGTGGCTCTGCCCAACGCTTTACAGCGTTTCGGCACCTGTATGGGTTATGTAGCCTTTGCGGCAATGGTTAATTCCTTAGGCGAGGTAAGTACTGCCGCCCACACAATCGCCAATACTGTGGAGTCGGCTTTCTATATCCCCGGCTACGGCATGCAGGCAGCGGCCGCAACCCTTGCAGGCAATGCCTTAGGTGCGAAAGACAACGAAAAAATCAAAGCTCTTTGCAGAATGCTTGTGTTAATGGAAGTTGTGCTTATGATAATTTCAGGTGGGCTTCTCTTTGTTTTTGCACCTAAAATGATGACCCTTTTCTCCAAAGATAGCCTTGTTATTGCTTTGGGAACAACTGTGCTTCGAATGGTGGCATTATCAGAGCCTTTCTTCGGGGTTTCCATAATCGTTGAGGGTATGATGCAGGGTATGGGCAAAACAGTAATGCCTTTTGTGGCAAATATACTTGGTATGTGGGGTATCAGAATTTTAGGCACCTTTATCTGCACCCAGCTTTTAGGCTTCGGGCTTGTGTCGGCTTGGGGGTGTATGATTCTGCACAACCTCCTTTTATTCGCAATGTTTGCGGTGTACCTTATTTCAGGCAGATATAATCCTCTTAATAAGCGTAAAAAATGCTGAACTTCTTAAATTTTAATTGACTTATGTTTTGGGCTGAGTTATTATAAATTTAAGGATAATTTTGAACATTAAAGGAGGCATTTTTTATGAAACGGATATTATGTGTGCTTTTGTCAATGTTGTTGATTACCTCAGCATTTGCTTTTGCGGTAAACGCTGTGGGTAACGGCGAATTGCCTGCTAACGGCTCAACTGCTGATGAAGCAACAATTGACGAAGCCACAGTTGACGAGGCTACCAAGGATGAGCCTGCACCCATTTTCCCCGAAGAAGAAAAGCCTGCGGGCACAAACAGATATTACTTCTACCTGCCTGATGAGTGGATTAACGACTATGCCTACACAGCAGGCATTTATTGGTGGGAAGGTTCCATAAGCGGTGAGTACTGGCCCGGCAATATGGCAAAAAGTGCAGGGGTAGAGGGCGTTTTCTACTATGATATTGCAGTGGATACTCCCACAATTATCTGGAACAACTACCTTGACGGCGGTATGGATTCTTATTCTGATGTTTACACATCTGCTTTGCAGAGTGTTGATATTACCGTTTCAGGCGGAAATTATGACGGTATGATTTATGTAATCAACCTTAGTGAGGAGTTTATTAACTCCTTCACAGGCAGAGTTACCTACGGCGGCGAGTGGTACTATTACTACGGAAGCGGCGAATACGGCACAGCATCCACAAAGGCTGAGGCGGAGGAAGTTTTCACCGATAAGAGCTTTGGTGAGTGGGCAACTCCCGACGAAACTCCCACAGAGCCTGTTGTTCCCACAAACCCTGTAAGGCCCACAAACCCTGTAAGGCCTACAAATCCCGTAAGACCTACCGAGCCTGAAGAGAGCACAGCTCCCACAGAGCCTACGCCCGGTGTAACTGAGCCTACAGAACCCTCAGAGCCTGCCTCAACTGAGCCTACCGAAGCTCCTTCTGAAAGCGTAACAGCACCTGCCACATCCACAAAGGCTACAGAGCCCACAACAGAGCCTGAGCCTGAGTATCAGATTGGTGACGTTAATATGGACGGCAAGCTTAACATCCGCGATGCTACAGTTATCCAGAAATACCTTGCAAAGCTTTTGAATTTAAGCAAAGACGAAAAATCACTTTCGGACTTTGACTTAAACGGCAAGGTAAATGTAAGGGACGTTACAGCAATCCAGAAGAAGATTGCAGGGCTTATCTGAGTGAACCGTTTACTTTTTGTATAAGCATACGTAATTTATATCCATTCTGATTTCTAAGAATTATCTAATTAACCTGCAGGGACTTGTTCCTGCAGGTTTTTTGTTGCAATGGGGAAGAGGGTGTGTTACTATGCCACTATGGATTATTTTGAAGTTAAGGAGGATTTTTGTGAAAAAGATTCTTAAAAGACTGTGTGCCGTAATACTTACTGTACTTATGGTTATATCGGCTATGGCTGTGCCAACAGTGAGCGTAAGTGCGGCTGAGGAGGAAATTTTTATTCTTCCCGACAGTGCAGACAACAGTACTTCACCCTATTTCCCCGAAATAGGTAATCAAGGCTCCATGGGCTCCTGTACCTCCTGGGCACACGTTTACTACAGTTTTACCTATGCAGTAAATAAATCAAGAGGCATTAAAACCACCCCGGAAAATACATTTTCCCCTCAGTGGTCTTTTAACCTTACCAGCAACGGCGAGGGCGACGGTTCCACCGCCGCAGATATAGAATGGTTTCTGGAAAAGCAGGGTGGAGTTACTCTTTCTATGGTGCCCTATGAGGCAGACCCCGTTACCTGGTGCTCAGACCTTGATGTGTGGCGTGAATCCATAAACAACCGCCTTGCGGATACAATCAAGTACAAGAGCTTCGGCGATAAAAATTCTCAGATTACTTCTCCCGATGACGAGAATCTTACAGAGGTTAAAACCGCCCTTGCAAAAGGTGAGGTGCTTACATTTAACACCGAAATCAACAGCTGGGTCACCACAAAGCTTAAAGCTCACAAAGATGCACCTGCAAACGCAGATTTTATTGACGAGTATGCAGTTAAATATCAGGACGGTGCCAAAGGTCCTCACGCAATGACCCTTGTAGGTTACAACGACAACATCTGGGTTGATATAAACGAAAACGGCAAGGTTGACTCTGGCGAAATGGGAGCCTTTAAAATCGCTAACTCTTGGGGTCCTAATTATTGCAACGACGGCTTTATCTGGCTTGCTTATGATACTGTAAATCTTTACTCTGCCGTTGCAGGCTTTGACGGCCCTGAAAACAGAGTGCAGACAATGCGCGGTATTGAGGGCGTGGTGGTACGTCCTTACGGAGACGGCACAGATATTTATATAAGATATAATTTCAAAGCAGGCAACAGACGTGACAATTACGTTATAATCACCGCCGAAAAAGACGGCACCGAGTATTCCTACAAGGCATTCTTTCCATTGCTTACCCTTATTTCAGGTGAGGCAAAAATCCCCTACGACGGCAATATGCTTGTTGCCCTTGATAATGTAATTGCGGATATTTCTGCCGAAAATTTCGCTGACTATAATTGGAGCGTCACCTTTGCAGATAAGAACAAAGATGAATGCGAGACAACTTACAAAAATGCAGAAATCGTTATCGAAAGCACAAATCAGGTTATAAAGCCTGCAAATTCATACCCCATTACTCTTAACGGCGAGAGCAAAACCCTTGAGTTTGCCGAAACAAAGCTTAACCACGCAATTGTTTATTACCGTGGTTATAAAGGTGCTCAGATAAGCTATAACCTTGACGGCAAGTGGACTCAGAACTTATCTATGGAAAGCAACACCGAGCGAGAGGGTTATGTTTACAAGTACGTTATTGACCTTGGAGATAAAACTTCGGCAGATATTTACTTTGCCGACTCAAAGGGAAACAAGGATGATAACAACGGCAAAAACTATACTGTTAAAAAGGGACTTAATTACTTTGTAACTCAGGGCGTTGCAGAGCCTATGGAGGTTAAGGTAAGTGCCGACGCCGAAAATATAGAAAGAGCATTGACCCACTATTACACCACCGAGGCCAAAGGCGGATACGCACCTTATACATATAAGTATATTTTTGAAAACCTTGATACCGGCGACAAAGAAGAAGCAGGCGGAAAGCAAGAGCATCAGACCATAAGCAGAATTATTAACAAAACAGGCAACTACCGCCTTACAGTTGTTGTAACTGATTTTGAGGGAACAGTTGCCGAAGATTCTATGGACTTTGTGGTTATTGACTCTCCCTTTGAATTTTCAGAGTTTAATGTGGCAAGTGAGGGCGAGCTTTATCTTGGTAAGCCTGTGGATTTCCACGCTGTTACAAAGCTTGAAAGCATTATCCGTTTTGGTATAGCTCACGAGCAGTACGACCTTGTTATTAAAAAGGATGGCAAGGTGGTTTATGAGGCTTTGCTTGACCCTACAGCGGTTAACCACAACGGTATGACCAGTACTGTTGATTTTTCGTGGACACCTGCCGAGTCAGGCCATTATACCGCTACAATTTCAGGCACAGACTTTGCCAAGGAGTATGCCGAAAAAACTATAGAGTTCGATGTTGTTAATAAGGCTGTAGTTTTCTACAGAGGCTACTACAGCCCTGTTTTACATTACAAAACCCCGGACGGAAGCTGGATTGAGCTTCCTATGGAGCCTTGTTTTGATGAGCAAGGCTTTGTAAATAAGGCGGTGATTGACTTAGGCGGTGTAGAGTCAACAGAGCTTTATTTTACAGATGAAGAAGGCAACAAAGACGATAACGGCGGCGAAAACTATACAGTAAAAGCAGGCAAAAGCTACTTTATAACCCACGGTGCGGTGGCTGATTTAAGCCTTGAGCTTGTGGCTGATGCTACGGCAGAGGTTAACAAAGAGGTTGCCTTTAAAGCCAATGTAACAGGCGGTTATGCCCCTTACACCTATCTTTATTCTGTTGAGAATAAACAGACAAATGAAAAAGTATATTCCGGAAACAGTCAGAGCCTTGCAGAGTTTGTAAAAACTTTTGATACCGAGGGCGTTTACGAAATTTCTGTGTATGTAACGGATTTTGCAGGAAGTACTGCTCAGGCAAAAACAGAGGTGAGCGTAATCACACCTACCGAAGCTCCCACCACAGAGGCTACTGAGCCAACTCAGCCTGAGGGAACTACCACTGCAAGCGTTGACGAAACAGAGCCCAAAAGCACAGAGGTAACTGAAGTGACCGACGCAACATCCGCTACACATCCCACCGAGATAGTAGAAGAAGTTGTAGGTATAATAGGCGATGCCAACGCAGACGGCAAGGTTAACATAAAGGATGCCACAGTAATCCAGAAGCATATTGCAAAAATGGACACAGGTGTTGAACTTAACCTCCCGATTGTCGATTGTTTTGAGGATGGCAAAATAAACATCAAGGACGCAACTCTTATTCAAAAGTTCCTTGCAAAATATGAAACGGAAAATGTAGGCGAGCCTCTTATTAAGTACACTGTTGTAACCCTGCCTGTACCTACAACCGTAACTGCCACAGCTACAGTTGGCGAAACTGCGACAGCTACCGCCTCGGTTACCGCCACAACAGCGACCGAGCCTGCAGAGCCAACGACGATTGCAACTGTGGCTACAGAGCCAACAGAGCCTACTGCTGCGGTAACTACAACGGTGGCTGTAACTACCGCGGAAGTAACCGAGGTTATAGAAAGTGAGGCTACAGAGCCCACTACACAGGAGGTTACCGAGGAAGTTACAGAAGAGATTACAGAACCTCCCACCGAACCGACTATAGTGCCTGAGGTGCGAACCGTTACCTTTACAAACTCATTTAACTGGAGCGGTGAGATTAGGTGCTACTACTGGTCAGACGAAAACCCAACTATGATTCCTTGGCCCGGTACAGCTATGCAAAGTGCAGGCAATAACGATTTTGGCGAAGCACTCTACACCTTTGATGTTCCCGAAGGGGTAACGTGGATTATCTTTACCAACGGCTCTTCCCAGACTGTTGACATTCCCTACACCGGCGAAGCAAGATATTACCCCATAAGCACCGTAAGCGACAAAGGCCATTTTTCTGTTGAAACTTGGTAAAAATTTAAGCTCCCTTTTGTTACAAAAGGGAGCTTTGCTTATTTATTGGCTTTTTTGTATTCTTTAACTTTCTTTTTAAGGTAAGCGAAGGTGGTATCCTCGCCCTTTTCCTTAAGCATTACTAAAAGCTCTTCAAGCTCATTGCTGGTTTCAGGGTGAATAAAGCGGGTGTTTTTGGAACGCTCAAAATATGCCAGGGGATGGGCGTCGGTGTAAGAATCTTTGTTGTAAATTTTACTGGCGGCAACTCTGTCGCAGAACATTTCTGCCAAGTAGTTGTAGGGCATCTTTACAGGCTCAACCCTGCGGGTAGCTTTGTTGTAGTCTGTCCAGTACTCAAAGTGGTGGCGGTTTCTGCCCTTGTGGTGAAGCCACGCTTTGGAGTAGCCGTATTTTTCACGCTCCGCCTCATTGGGGCTACGAGTGCCTAAGTAATGCTTTGCTCCCACAATAAATTCGGCAGGAGAGTATTTTGAAAGGTCGTGCTTTAATCCTTGCCAGAAGATACCCGCCTTTTTGCAGTGGGCAATAACCTTGTGGCGGTGCTTTGTAATTGTAATAAAGTGCTTTATTGCTTTTACCATATTTAAATTTTCCTTTATTTATTTAATGTAAACAGAGCTATGCTTTCAATATGCTTTGTGTATGGGAACAAATCCACGCCTTGCTGTTTCTGCAGCTTATATCCGTTTTTGATTAAAAATCTTGCGTCTCTTATCTGGGTTTCGATATTGCAGGAAACGTAAATGATTTTAGGAATTCCTGCATTAATCAGGCTCTTTAAAAACTCAATATCACAGCCCATTCTGGGAGGGTCCACAAAGCAAACATCAAAACGTTCGCCTCTGTTTAGCAAAGTCTTAATCTGCTTTTTAACGTCGTTTGCGTAAAACTCTGCATTTGTAATTTTGTTTAAACTTGCGTTTTCCTTTGCGTTTTCTATGGAACTTTCGTTAAGCTCTACGCCGATTACTTTTTGGCAATTTTTTGATGCAACCAGCGATATTGTGCCGATTCCGCAGTAAGCATCCAGTACCTTGTCGGTGTCTTTAAGCTCTGCCATTTCTATGGCGGTGTTGTAAAGCTTTTCGGTTTGTACAGGGTTTATCTGGTAAAATGTGTTGTAGCCGATTTTAAACTTAAGACCGCAAAGGGTATCTGTAATAAACTCCTCGCCGAAAATCACCCTTGGGTTTCCCCCTGAGGTAAGCTTTGAGCTCTGGCTCTCCGAGATTATTATGCTTTTAATATAGGGATGTATGTCGGTAATTGCTTTTGCAAATTCTTTTTCTTTGGGAAAAGTGTTTTTTGAGGCAACAATATTTAAAAGCACCTCGCCTGATGTAAAGCCTTCGCGGATAACCACACTTCGTACAAAGCCTTTTCTCTTTCTGAAATCAAAGGGACTAACCGAAAATTTGTCAAAAAGCCTGCACAGGGTTTTGGAAATTTCGTTTGCTTTTTCAGAGTGCAAAGGGCAGTTTTCTGTAAGTACAATTCCTTTTTCGGCAGATTGATAAATGCCAAAACGGGTTTTGCCTTTTTCTTTTTTAAATACAATCTGAGCCTTGTTGCGGTAATTAAGTGGTGAAGGAGCCTCAATAATCCGCTGAGGCTTAATAACCTTATTAAAGGTAAGGCTTAGCTTTGACTGCTTATATTTAATCTGGCCTTTGTAGTCCAGATTCGAAAGCTGACATCCGTTGCATTTTTTGCATACAATGCAGTATTTTGCCTTTTCCATTGCCTTACCTCCTTTGCTCGTATTTACATATTGTAGCATACAAAAAGCTATATTGCAAAAAAATCTTGCTTAAGTAAGAAAAATATAATATACTTGACTTAGAATATTTAAGGAGGCATTAAAAGTGTCTGTTAAAATAAAGGCTGTTGCCGCAATACTTTTGTGTATAATGTTATTTTCTTTAAGTGCCTGTGCCGTAAAGCTTGACCCTCCAAGGGATATGACCCCTGAGCAAGAGGCTGAGAATATGGGTTTTTCTGCCGCTGATTATAATGGCAGAATAGAGGTAGGCGGCTACGAATTTCTTAAGGTAAATATTAAGCTCGATTACGCCGATGAGGTTAAATGGAAAACCAACAACCCTGCAGTTGCGGTGGTTGACTCCAGCGGCAGAGTAGACGGTGTAAAGGTGGGCAAAGCTACCATTACCGCCATAGCCAAAACCGCTACCATAGACTATGAGATAGAGGTAGTAAAGGCAGGCAAAACCACTACATCCTACTCAACTGCACTTACAGGTAACGCTGAACACGTTGCGGCCAACAAAGCGGCAGGAGACACCAAAAATCTTTATGCTATTATTATAAACGAGTATAACTGCACGGTAACTGTATTTACCTACGACATAAACTCTAAAAATCAGTACTACAACAAGGCTGTAAGAACTATGGTCTGCAGTACAGGCACAAGACCCCTTACTAAGAAAAATGACGATGCAACCTACATAAGTAACGAAGTGACTGAAAAAAGCGAGTGGGTAATGCTTAACGACGGCAAATATTACCGCTACGCAACCTATATAGGCGAGGAGCTTATGTTCCAGTCGTCTCCCTATAAAAGTCAGAATGAAAACGCCTTAATAGCAGAGGAGTACAACAAAATCGGAACTCATGCAACGGCTAAGAATATCCGACTTTCTGTGGCAGATGCAAAATGGATATATGATAATTGCGGTATTGGTACAGAAATAAGAATCGTAAATTCGGATAATAAGAGTACCTACTACCCTTTGGGTGTTCCAAAGGCTATGAAGCTTACGGAAAATTCCAAGAGCCTTAAGTATGACCCCACAGACAGCTCAAAGAACAATCCCTATACTAAGCTTAAGCCTGTAATTTCAGGTGCTGATTATACAGCAGTTGAAGTGGGCAAAGGCTTTGACCTGCTTCAGGGTGTTACAGCAGTTGATACCTGCGGTAACGATATTACAAGCAAAATCAAAACCGACGGAACGGTTAATGTAAATAACGAAGGAACCTATGTAGTTTCCTACTATGTAACCGACGATATGAACCGAAGTGTCAGAGTTGACCGTGAGGTTATTGTAACCGATAATATAGAGGCGTTTACCACAGCCCCTGCAAAATAAAACATAAAAATTAAGGAGTAGCTTTTAGAGAAGCTACTCCTTTTATGTTACTGGGGGATTTTTGCATCTTCGCTGAAGAGAACCCTGAGGGTTTCGGCATCAGCAATACCTGTCTGGGGCAGGTCGTTGCTTTCCTGGAAGGTGAGGATTGCGGTTTCGGTGCCTGCACCGTAGTAGGTTGTGGGGCTGTCGCCTTCGTCAAAGCTTAAGTACATAAGCTCCACAAGTCGCTCCTGGATTGCCCTTACGTCTTCATGCTCGTCGCCGCTTTGGTAAACTGTAGAGTCGGTGATAGTTATTGCAGTGTTGGTGCTGTCGCTGTTTGCAGGAACATCAGTTGCCGGAGTTGCGGGCTCTGTAGAAGTTGTAGAGTCAGCCTCGGGAGCTGTTACCTCGGGCACAAAGGTTTCGCCATTTGCACCTAAAGCGTCAGAGCTGAAGAGCTTTTTAAGTGTATCAAAGCCTGCTATACCGCTTGCCTCAAGAGAGTTTGCACTCTGGAATGCCTTAAGTGCCTCTTCGCTCATAGAGCCAAAGTAGGTTGTGGGTTCGTCACCCTCTAAATCAAGGAAGCCTAAATCCACAAGTCTCTGCTGAATTGCTGCGATGTTTTCGTTGTCGTCGCCGTTTTTAAAGCTCATATCCTCACTGAGAGTAATGCCGTAAGCTGAGCTTAAGTCCTCAGACTCTACCTTGGGAGCGTCAACAAAGTTGGGGAACATAGAGGAAAGCATAAAGTTCTGAACCTTTATAAGGCTTTCGCCGTGACGTGAAAGCTCCTCTTTTTTAAGCTCAAAAATATTGCCCTTTGTAATGGCGTTTAAATTTTTGAGGTTTTCGTTTGTGGTGAGCATTTCCATAACGTCTGAGTTGTCGAAGAAGATGTAATCGGGGTTTGAAAGCTTAAGTATGCTTTCGTCGGCATATTTTGAGGCGAAGTTTGCGGCAATATTAGTAGCACCTAAGTAGTTTAATACCATACCGTCGTCGGTTTTGCCTGTAAATGAGCAAAGTCTACCGTTTTCGAGGTAAAGATAGCAAACTGTTTTGGCAGTTGCTACGGAAGCAACCTCATCAGTAGCAGAGGTAAGAATAGACATAAGTCTGTCGTAGGCGGATGTGCCCTTTTCACGTCCTTCGGTGTTACCGCCTAAAATAGTACCGATATTTTCGTAAAGGCTCTTAAGCTGAGCGTCATTCTGGGGATAGAGCATTTTAATAACCTGAACACCCTGAGACTCTAAGTCTGTTTTCACAGCTTCGTCAAGGGTGGAGTCGGCAAACACCACGGTAGCACCTGAGCTTACAATAAGGTTTGCATTGGGAGAAGCCTCACTGCCTACAGAAGTAATGTACTCCTTGATTTCGGTCTGAGTACAGCTGTCGCTTACACCCGAAAGCTTTGTAGCATAGCCCATGTAGCAGATAATGTCTGCAATATTATCGGAAAGAGCAACCACATTAACGGGGCTTTCTTTAAATTCTGTGTGACCTACGGTTACAGGATAGTTTCCGTCCCTTCCCTTACAGCCTGCAAGCACAAAGCAAAGGCAGAGTACAAGAGCCAGAACTGCACACAACGCACGTGATTTTTTCATAACATAACCTCCGTAAATAAACTGATATTATACTTATTAAAGACAAAATTACTCTATTATAAGTTTATATTACTATTTTTTCGACAGTTAGTCAAATAAAATCGCCTGTTTTTGCAGATTTTACAGGGAAAAACAGGGCGAGAAAAACTTTTTAAAATTTTTTTGAAAAAAGTGTTGACATTTTCAGATGCACAGTGTATAATAACGAAGTCGCTTGAAGAGAGCGACACAAATTAATAGTTGGTGTTGATGACGCAGAGGGTACACCTGTTCCCATTCCGAACACAGAAGTTAAGCTCTGTAGTGCCGATGATACTTGGCTGGCAACGGCCCGGGAAAATAGGAAGATGCCAACACATAAGAGCTTCCACCCAATAGGGTGGTCGTTTTTTTTGCCCGTTAGCCACGGGGGCAAATGGCCTTTGGGCAGGTTTTCATATTGAGGTTGCCATCCTTAACGGCGGGTATGCATCAATTTTTAATTTATAAAGCAAACAAAAACACCGTAGACTTTTAAGTGAGCCTACGGTGTAATTTTTTGTGTTTATGTTAATTACTCAGCCTGAGCAGGAGCTTCCTCAGCAACGGGAGCTTCAACTGCAGGAGCTTCAACAACGGGAGCCTCTTCAACTACAGGAGCTTCAACAACAGGAGCAACCTCTGCTACAGGAGCAACAGGAGCTACAGTTGCCTCTACAGCGGGAGCTTCGTTCTTCTTCATTACAAAGTACTGAAGAGCAAAAGCGCCGATAATAGCAAGCTCACCAAAAAGGATAAAGAACCAGCCAACGTGAACGCCTGCTTTTGCCTCTATATACCAATAATCTGCTTTAGCAGATAAGGGAACAATAATACCCTGAAGAATTGTGATTGTAAAGCAAAGTGCAGATGTAAGTCCTGTCCAGAAAACCTGCTTGAAGTAAGCAAGACCTAACATAATAAGTGTAAGGAAGAATACATACCAACCGCCGCACTGGAAAAGGTTTGCATATGAGTATTCTTTAATTCCCCAGAATTCTACACCTACAAAGATGTAGGGTAAAAATGCACCGATAAACATAAGTGTTGCACCTGCAAGAGCTGCAAGACCGGGAATGTCTTTTGTAATGTTTTTGAGTCTGCCGAGAAAATCAAAAGTTTTGATGTTTTTAAACAAAGAGACAAGTTCCGCAACTCTCTGCTTAAAGTTAAAAACCTGCTTGAAATTCATTTTGAGAACCCCTTTCATATAATAAAATACGTCAAATATTTGACTACTATAATAATACTAAAAAAACAGTGGCCTTGTCAATGTAACAAAGCCACAAAGAAATTCAAACAATCAGGTTAAAATCATATATACTACTGAAAAACAGGTGAGAGATACAGAGCAGATTACAGATACTATTGAGAGTACAAAGCCTGCCTGGTTAAGCCTTGTGGATGTGCCTACAAAACGGGAAAGCGCACACAAAGCTATGGCGAACATTGCCCACATCATAGAGCACAGGCACATTGAAAGCATAGGGATGTTCATAATCTGAGAAATCGACAATCTTAAGAGCCTTTCGGCGATTATTTCGGCAATGCCTGAGGCGGTCATTGCCACCAAAGACTGAGCCACGGTAAACCACATGGATATTAAAGCAAAGATAAAACCGGGAATACCAAAGGTTCTGGCAAATACCATTCGCCTTTTGGAAACTGCAGGAGCAGAGTTAATGGGTTCTGTATTAATTGCCTTAGCAGAGTTTTCGGTTGTCATTTTCTCACCGCCTGTATTACAAGTTGCTGTTTTTACAGCTGATTATACGTTAAATCTGAAAAGAACCACGTCGCCGTCGTTCATTATGTATTCCTTGCCTTCGCTTCGAACCAAGCCTTTTTCCTTGGCGGCTGTCATACTGCCGCAGGCGATAAGGTCGTCATAAGCAATAACCTCGGCACGGATAAAGCCACGCTCAAAGTCAGAGTGGATTTTACCTGCAGCACCGGGAGCCTTTGTGCCTTTTTTAATTGTCCAGGCTCTTACTTCCTGCTTGCCTGCAGTAAGGTAAGAAATAAGACCTAAAAGTGAGTAACACTCGTTAATAAGTCTGTCAAGACCTGACTGCTCAAGACCTAAATCGGAAAGGAACATTTCCTTGTCTTCTTTATCCATTTCGGAAATTTCAGCCTCAATCTCAGCACAGATAGGAAGCACAGCGGCACCTTCCTCGTCGGCTAACTCCTGAACTCTCTTAAGTCTTGCATTGTCGGTGATACCTGAGGAAAAGTCTGTGTCGCTCATGTTTGCGGCGTAGATAACAGGTTTGTTGGTAAGTAATGCAACATCAGAAAGCAAAGCGGCTTCGTCTTCAGTACATTCAACAGCTCTGGCACATTTGCCTTCGTTTAAAGCCTCAAGAACTCTCTGGAAGAAGTCAAGCTCTGCCTGATATTTTTTGTCAGCCTTTAAAAGCTTTTTGGTTTTGTCAATTCTTCTTTCAATCATCTCAACGTCTGAAAGAATAAGCTCAAGGTTAATGGTTTCGATATCTCTTAAGGGGTCAACACTTCCCTCAACGTGAATGATATCGTCATTTTCAAAGCATCTTACAACGTGAACAATAGCGTCGCACTCGCGGATGTTTGAAAGGAACTTGTTGCCCAGGCCTTCGCCCTTTGATGCACCCTTAACAAGACCTGCAATGTCAACAAATTCAATGGTTGCAGGAGTGTATTTGTCGGGGTCGTACATTTCGGCAAGCTTGTCAAGACGCTTGTCGGGAACAGAAACGATGCCAACGTTAGGCTCGATTGTGCAGAAAGGGTAGTCTGCAGACTGAGCGCCTGCATTTGTAATAGCGTTAAAAAGTGTACTTTTGCCTACGTTAGGTAAGCCTACAATACCTAATTTCATTTTAAATTCCTCCAAAGAGTGATAAAATATAAGAAACGCCGTAAATTATCGGCTGATGGATTACGTAAATAATAAAAGCATTTGTGCCAAGAAGTGTAAAGAAAGGCACTCTTTGCTTATACATAAATTTTGGGTACCTTCCCTTTAAAAGCCTGCCTGTGAAAGTTCCTGTAACAAAAGCAAAAAACCAAGGCAGCAGAGGGAAGTAATCGGAATAAGCTGTGCCTGCCTTTATAAAGCCTAAAAACGAAAAGAAGTTGTTTTGGTAAAGGTTTTGGGGAAGGTTTATTTTAAAAATTCCCTCAAAGCCTAAATAGCCGTACTGAACATTGTAGCACAGCAGGAAAACAAGAAAAGAAACAATAACGCCCGCCACAGGGTTTATTTTATTAAAAAGCTTTTCTGTAAAAGAATAGAAAATAACACATACTCCCAAAAGGTGGAGTATACCGAAAACAATAGGTGCATCGGGAGTTATGAACAATGACACCAAAGTAACGGCAAGAGCAGCACCTAAAATAGGCAGGCTTCGCCTCAGATTTGAACGACTCAAGGTTGAGGACATACCGCACATCATAATAAAGGCAAAGGAAAACGCAGGACTTATGATGCTGAAGAAAAAGAACATGTCCTGAGCCACGTTCATTCCGTACATAAAGCCCATGGTAAACATTGCGTGGTAAAAAACCATACACATTACGCAAAAGCCTCTGACCTCGTCAATAAAGTGAATCCGCTTTTTATCTGACAATTTGTCACCCGATTTCAAAAAACTGTTGAAAAACACTTTTCGGCAGTGTAGTATAACAGTATAACATAAATTTGAAAAATAAACAAGTATATTATAGAAAGTATGGTAAAAGTTATGCCTAAATATGACTATGTTTTATTCGACCTTGACGGAACCCTTTCCGAAAGTGCCCCGGGAATCAGAAAATGCATCGAGCTTACCCTGGAGAAACTATCAAAGCCTGCCCCTGATTTGACGGATTACTCTAAGTTTATCGGCCCTCCTTTGGCAGATACTTTTTCAGGTCTTTGCGGACTTAACGCTGATGACACCAAAAAAGCGTTGGTTATCTATCAGGAGTTTTACAAAACCCACGGCTTAAAGGCAAATAAGCTCTACGAAGGCATTGAGGATCTGCTTAAAAAGCTCAGCGTAAGTGATGCAAAAATTGCAGTTTGCTCTTCAAAACAGCAGAAGCCTGCCGACGATGTTTGTGAGCTTTTGGGCATTACAAAATATTTTGATGTTGTGTGCGGCTCTGCCCCTGACGGAAGCCGTAAGGAAAAGGAAGAGGTAATTCCCTACACAGTTAATGTTCGGGGCGGAAAAATCACCGACAAGGTGGTTATGATTGGTGACACAAAGTTCGACGCTAAGGGTGCAAGGCTGAATAATGTGGATTTTATCGGCGTTAACTATGGCTACGGAACCTATGAAACAATGGCGGCCGAAGGTGCAAGGGTCTTTGCCGACACTGCCGAGGATTTGGAAAAGCTGTTATTTTAAGGGATGAGCCCACTTGCTCTAAGTGTACCGAATCTCCGCAATAAAGCTTCATAATGATTATGGAAACGAACTTTATAATTATTGAAAGCACAGTTATAAAGAACTTGGTCTGACTCATATAGTTTTATGAGGTGAGGCAGGTGTATTTTGTAACATTTGGCACAAAGCTTAAAAGAAAGGTGCTTTTTATAATTCTGGCGGTTGCGGTTACTGCTGTTTTGGCGGTTGTGCTGTCTCTTTGCTTTTCGGGTAACGCCGAGAACAGCACAGGCTGTTCCTTCGATTTGAACGAAACAGGGGGAGCAAGCGGATTCCTCAGCCAGTTTTCCTTGGATTTTCAGAGTCAGGTAAGCTCAAGGGAGATTACCTTGCCCAATAAAGATGACGAAATCTTTGCCGAATATCAGAAGCTTCAGGGCGAAATAGGGCTTAATATCCTTAAGTTCTCGAGCAAAAGGGTAGAGGAGCGGTACCTTAAGCTGAAAAATAAAAACAGCTCAGGGCAAAGACTGTATGCGGTGATTTATATATATAAGGAAGAGGTTATAGCTTCTCACCTTACAACACTTATGGAGGGAGCAGAAAACCTGCCTATAACTGCCTTTGCGTGATTTTGCCTGTGCAATCTGTTAAAAGTGTCAAAAAAACGGCAGTAATTCGGGCTTTTTTTTGCTCTTGTGTTCGTTTTACATAAAATATTTAATAAATCTTTAGTTATTTCAATAATGGTAAAGTCGAAAAAAAAGTGCTACACTATTATCGTATGAAATAAGTATTCTGCCCTGTCATACGAAGTAGGCAGATATGGAGGTTAATAATTATGGCAAATGTTTCATTGAGACATGTTTACAAAATCTACGACGGCGGCGTTACCGCAGTTACAGACTTCAACCTTGAAATCGAAGACAAGGAGTTTATCATCCTCGTTGGTCCTTCAGGTTGCGGTAAGTCCACAACACTCAGAATGATTGCTGGTCTTGAGGATATTTCTAAGGGTGAGCTTTACATCGGCGACACTCTCTGCAATGACGTTGCTCCTAAGGACAGAGACATCGCAATGGTATTCCAGAACTATGCTCTCTATCCCCATATGACAGTTTATGATAACATGGCTTTCGGCCTTAAGCTCAGAAAGCTTCCTAAGGAAGAAATCAAGAGAAGAGTTGAAGAAGCTGCAAGAATCCTCGGTATCGAAGAGTATCTTGACAGACGTCCCAAGGCTCTTTCCGGCGGTCAGCGTCAGCGTGTTGCTCTCGGCCGTGCTATCGTTCGTGATCCTAAGGTATTCTTACTTGACGAGCCTCTCTCAAACCTCGATGCTAAGCTCAGAGCTAACATGAGAACTGAGATTAACAAGCTCTATCAGAGACTTGGTACTACATTTATCTACGTTACACATGACCAGACAGAGGCTATGACAATGGGTACTCGTATCGTTGTTATGAAGGACGGCTTCATTCAGCAGGTTGATACTCCCCAGCACCTCTATGATATGCCCTGCAATGAGTTCGTAGCAGGCTTTATCGGTTCTCCCCAGATGAACTTTGTTGATGCAGTTCTCACAAAGAAGGGCTCTGCATACTGCCTCGAGTTCGAAGGCTACAGCATTGAGCTTCCCGCTTCCAAGTCCGCAGGCGGCAAGTTAGATGCATACGTTGGCAAGGAAGTTCGCTTCGGTATCCGTCCTGAGCATGTTCATGACGAGCCCGATTTCCTCGCAACAGTTAAGAACGGCAACGGCCTCCTTACATCTAAGGTTGACGTTACTGAGCTTATGGGCGCTGAGATTTACCTCTATGTAAACATCAACGGCGTTCCCCTCACAGCAAGAGTTGCTCCTACTTCCACAGCTAAACCCGGCGACACAATCCAGGTTGCACTTGAGCTTGAGAAGATTCATATCTTCGACAAGGAAACAGAGCAGACAATCACAAACTGATTATAATTTGTACATCAGCTCCGCAGAAATACTGCGGAGCTTTTTGTTTGTCTAATCCAATCCTAAATTTTGTCGACATAATATAAATAAAGTAAACCTAATATAATATAAGTAAATAAAATATAAAAGAATAGAATTGAAGGGAATTGTTAAGGGGAAAAGTCCCATCCTTTTGATGTGAAAAAGATGTGGAAAACCCGTTAGCCGCCACAGGGCAGTTCGCCTTTGGAAAGCTTCATCTAAACACAGCCTTCGGCTAACGGCGGGTCGTAGCAGATTGTGTTGACATGATATGGTTATATTGATAAAATATTTATATACTTTTTTCGACAGGAGACCCCCATTATGAAAAGAACCCTTGCTTTTGTTTTGCTTATAGTTATGCTGGTTGCTGTTGCAGGCTGCGGCAGTAAGGATAAAATTGATGAAACCACCGTGGTTACTGCGGCAACCACCGAAGCTCCCACAACAGTTGTGAGTACAACGGTAAAGGAGACCACCACAGCTCCCTCAGAGACTACCGAAGTTCAGGTTACTTACACTCAGGCGCCCCCTGCTCCACTTTATGCTCACGACAGCGTTACCAATATTCTGCTTATAGGTACCGACAGCAACTCCGATTGGGGTCGAAGTGACACTCTGATGCTTCTTTCTCTTGATAATATCCACGGCAAAATCAAGATGACCTCTTTTTTAAGAGATACCTTTGTTTCAATTCCCGGCTATGACCCTGATAAGCTGAATGCCGCCTACGCTTACGGCGGAACAGACCTTTGTATTGACACTATTGAATATAACTTTGGCATTGATGTTGACGGTTACGCAATCGTAAACTTTACCACATTCCGCAATCTTATTAATGCAATCGGTGGTGTTGACGTTTACCTCACAACCGACGAAATTGATTACATCAACGCTCAGGTGGCACAAAACGGCCAGCCTAACTACATTCCTGATGGAACAGGCGAGGGCTACGTTCACCTCACAGGCGGTCAGGCACTCTGGCACGTTCGAAATCGCGGCGGCGAGGTTAACGGTGAGTATTTTTACGGCACCGACTGGGACAGAGTTGACCGTCAGCAGAGGATGTTTACAGGCATTATAAACGGGTTAACTTCCCTTAGCTTCGACGAGGTAAGCAATATGGCATACACAGTTCTGCCCTATGTTACTACCGATTTAAGTGCCACGGAAATTGCAGGCCATATCTCAAACGCACCTGCATACCTTAGCTACAGCATAGAGCGTGCAACCTTCCCCACAGATTACTGGGTTGACAGCTACTACGATTACGCAGGCTCGGTTCTTGAGATTACCAACTGGAACGCTTTAAGACGTGACGTAGCAACCTTTATATATGAAAATATTGAGTAAGCGGGTTAGCCACCCGCGGGGCGATTCGCCTACGTACAGGTTAATAATATAGAAAACTTATATCAACGGCGGGTTGGTCAGGTATATCAAATGGTGATTTACACAAATATAACCTGCCGTTTTTATGCACCTATACAAATATAAATAAAACCCGAAAAATCAATGTGAGTTTTTCGGGTTTTTTACGTCTAATAAGTGAAAGGCAGATAAGCCGGAATAAATTTAAGGAGGAGAGATTATGTATAAAAGGATTTTAAGTTTAAGCCTGGCGCTTCTTATGGTATGTTCCTGCTTTGCAGTTGCGGTTTCTGCTGAACCTTTGACTGAGGAAGAAGCTTTAAAGCAGACCCTTAAAGAGGCATATATAGAGCGTTGGAAAGAAGACTATAAAGACATTTATGAGTATGAGTACTTTTACGGAACCTTGGAATATTTTTATTACCTCGGCGAAGCAGGTTGCCATGTTTTTCAGGCGGCGGCTATCCCGGGCTCACCTGTAGAGCCTAAAGATGTAATCGGTGATTATTGTTTTACTGCTTTTATGTGTATGAGCTATTGCGACACAAACCCTTCGGGTACTTATGCCTATAAGGACGGCGAGCTTATGACCCTTAAAGATGCTTATGATAAGGGTTTGGTTGACTTGGATTTGCTTTACCAGCAGAGTGACAAGAATTATGTGATGACACGCCTGAGTGAAGAAGAAATCCTTGAGAATAAATGCAAAGCGGAGTTTATTGAAGAGTTTGGCATTCCCAAAGAAGGCGAAAATGACGTAAGAATACTCTTTGCAGTTGAGTTTGAGAATTACACTGTATTTTTAGCCCGTTCTGAGCCCTATATCGACGAAGAAATGTGCGTTTATAAAGACGGCTACTGGTTCTACAACGGCACCGTAGCAGGTCACTATACCCTTGATAAATACGGCAATGTTGAATCCATCGACAAAACAGCCGACAAAGGGTTTATTGATCTTGATGAGATTTTTCCCACTATTTCGGAGCTTACTGAAATGCACCTTCGCGGAGATGCAGACGGCGACAAACAGCTTACCATAAAGGATGCAACCCTTATTCAGAAGTATCTTGCAAAATATCCCGATGCCGTTGAAAAAATCTGGACTCATCCCATTATGTTCCACGTTGCAGATGCAAATTTAAGCGGTTTGCGTATAGACGCTATCAATGACGATTCTGAAATTAACATCAAAGATGCAACCTATATCCAGAAGAAGGTTGCAAAGATGATTAAGGAAGAAGAGTCAACTCTGTTTGCGGATAACGCCATAAGCATACATATATGGCAGGACGAGGTAAAGGAATATACCCCCGAGGATTTCCCTGAGTTTGAGGCAGAAAAGGTGGAGAGATGGGATTCAGGCATGCTTGAACTTACTGTTCTTACCGTTTATCTGAAAAATCCGGGCAAGTCAAATGTAATCAATGCGGTGAATTCTCTTAAATACCGCGAAGGCACAGAGTTCGATTCTGTGGATGCTTGCTATGCAGATACCGATGCCTGAGTTTAAGCATAGTAAAAAAGGCCGACCTGAGGGTTGGTCTTTTTTGTTGACTATAAAGATAGACTATGGTAAAATTGTTTTAGTAAAGGATGCGGTTTTGTGACAGATACAGAAATTTTTGAGAAAAAAGAAAATATGCCCTTGGAAACTTATACTTTTACATACAGCGAAGCTGAGTATGACGAGATGAACAAAAGCAGTTTTTCGAGCCTTGTGGTAAGGACTGTTGTGTTAGGTGTTCTTGCCGTTGCGGTTACTGTCGGAGTAATAATGGGCGGTGAGCTTGAATTTTTCGGCGGTTTTCTTTGCGGTTGGACGCTTTTATATTTTATTTTATCTCTTACAGGCTTGCTTAAAGGTCGTAAAAACTGGCGACTTACAAAAGCGAAAGTTTGCTCAGCTCTTTATAAGTATGAGCTTTTTGAAGACCATATGTTTTTAACCGTTACACGAAACGGTGAGTGCGAGGTTTATTTAAGGCTTGAATATGAAAACTTGAACTGGAAGAGGGACACAGGCAGATTTTATCTTCTTGCTTTTGCTAATAATCAGATGTACATCGTAAAAAAGCAGGAAATTGCCGAAAACTCCATTTTCCACAGCTTAAAGGCTAAAGCTCCCGAAAAGCCAAGCAAAAGTTTAAAGGCACTTTCCGTTGTGCTTATGGTGTTTACCATTGTTTCTTTGGTTTGTGCTATGTTTAGTGCATTGGCGGTCAACGTAAATTCCGTTGGATTGGTAAGAACTTGGCTGTATATTTTTATCTTTTTGCCTGTTCCTGTAATATCTTATGGCTTTGGCGTCTTTATGAAAAGGCGATATAATTCAGGCAGAGGGAATATTTTTGCAGGGCTTATAGCTATTATAGTGGTGCTTAGTTTGTTCATTTCTATGAATAAAATAGCTGGTGATGTAGGTCGTCGAGAAAGTTATTCTGAAGAACAGATGAAGATTTCGGCAACGGAAAGCTGTGAGGCTGTTTGTTATCCCTTGGATATTGCATAATAATAAAAAATAAGAAGTTCCTGCTCTTTTTTTGAGCAGGAACTTTTTGTTTATCCCATAAATTCATTGTTTATCCCAAAAAGTTGATAATTGCAAGGCTGAGTGATAATGTAGGATATGATGAATCTCGGGCCCGGGAATCAGCAAAATAAATCAATGTATAAGATAGTTGGAAAGGAATTTGAAAAATGAGCAGATTATTTAAAAGAATTTTAGCAATGACACTTGTAGCATTAATGGCAGTAGTCTTAGGCACAGTAGCAGTTGGTGCTACAGGCAATTGTTACAACCCCGACAACGACCCTGCTTTTGCAGTTTATTTTGAAGACTGCAAGAATTGGGGAGAGGTATGGGCGTATGTGTGGACAGAAACAGATACTGTTGACCCTGTTACAAACAAAGTTATCAGCACAGAGGTTAACGAGGTAACAGCCTGGCCCGGCGTTAAGCTTGATAAGGTAGGCACAACCAATCTTATTGACAAGGTTGAGCATCCCGATGCAACACAGTTTGATATTTTCGAGTTCAGACCCGGCGAGTTTAAGATGGGTATGGAAAACGGCGAATATCACAGAGCTTATGTTATCTTTAATCAGGGCTTTGATCACGGCCAGCAGACAACACCGCTTCATATCGGCAAGTTCTTCTGCGGTATTCATCTTGTAGACCTTGACAAGGACAACAACCCTATGGTAGCCCACGCTGTATCTGCCGAGTATATTCATCTTTTCAGAGATGAGAAAAAGGGTTGATATATAAATGCCGTTAACTTAATGACATTGTAAGTCTTTCTTCTTTATGTCCGCAGTCTTTAATGACTGCGGATTTTTGTTTTTAATCAGCGGTGAGGAAGCTTGCAAAAAAGCCTATGGACTCTGCACTTTTTGTGCTGAATTTTTAAAAAATAGTGTTGACTTTTGAGAAAATATTTGTTATATTAAGTAATTGTCGGAAACTGCGGTTTTGCAGTTGAAAACTATGGTAAAATCGCCCGAAAACCTCGGTGTTTACAAGGTTTTTCTGTGAATTACCAATAAAAAGCATATTTGCTTGTTTTTGGACTATAATACTATGGTCCATTGACATAGAAAAATTTTGAGGAAAGGAGAGAAAAGTTTAATGCCAACCTTTAACCAGCTGGTTCGTAAGGGAAGAGAGGTTTCTGAAAAGAAAGCTAAGGCACCCGCACTTTTAAAGGGATGGAACTCTAAGAAGAACAAAGCTATCAACCAGAATTCCCCCCAGAAGAGAGGCGTTTGCACAGCTGTTAAGACAGCTACTCCCAAGAAGCCTAACTCAGCTTTAAGAAAGATTGCAAGAGTAAGACTTTCAAACGGAATTGAAGTTAGTTCCTATATTCCCGGTGTTGGCCACAACCTTCAGGAGCACTCAGTTGTTCTTATCAGAGGCGGTAGAGTAAAGGACCTCCCCGGTGTTCGTTACCACATTATCCGCGGTACTCTTGATACTCAGGGTGTAGCTAACCGTAATCAGGCACGTTCCAAGTATGGCGCAAAGCGTCCTAAGAAGGGTAAATAAGGAATTGACATAACTCAAACGAATTTTAATTAGATAATTTCGTATCTGTATACAATACAGGGCTTCATATATATTGCCTCTGTATTGGCTACGGGAGTTTGTCGCTTTCGAGTACCTATGATATCATCAAAAATTGTGAAGGAGGGAAGTAAAGTGCCAAGAAGAGGTTCCATTGCAAAACGTGATGTTTTGCCCGATCCTATTTATAATTCCAAGCTCGTTACACGTTTAATCAACAACATTATGCTCGACGGTAAGAAGGGTGTTGCCCAGAAGATCGTTTACGGTGCTTTTGAGATTATTAACGAAAAGACAGGTAACGATGCTCTCGAGACTTTCGAGGCAGCTATGGAGAATGTTATGCCTCAGTTAGAGGTTAAGGCTCGCCGTGTTGGTGGTTCTACTTATCAGGTACCTATGGAGGTTAGACCTGAGAGAAGACAGACATTGGGCCTTCGCTGGTTGACAACATATTCACGTCAGCGTAGCGAAAAGACTATGAAGGAAAGACTTGCCGGTGAGATCCTTGACGCAGTTAACGGTGCCGGCGGTGCATTCAAGAAGCGTGAAGATACTCACAAGATGGCAGAGGCTAACAAAGCATTTGCACATTACAGATGGTAATAGTTTTCTGTTCAGATTTAGGAGGATTTTATGCCAAGGCAAGTATCTCTTGAAAACACAAGAAACATCGGTATCATGGCTCACATCGATGCCGGTAAAACAACTACAACTGAAAGAATTCTGTACTACACCGGTGTAAACCACAAGCTTGGTGAAACACATGACGGTGCTGCTACAATGGACTGGATGGTTCAGGAGCAGGAGAGAGGTATTACAATCACTTCTGCTGCTACTACCTGCTATTGGAACGGTAACAGAATTAACATTATCGATACTCCCGGTCACGTTGACTTCACTGTTGAGGTTGAGCGTTCACTGAGAGTTCTTGACGGTTCCGTAACAGTTCTCTGTGCTAAGGGCGGTGTTGAGCCCCAGTCCGAGACTGTATGGCGTCAGGCTGACAACTACAAGGTTCCCAGAATGGTATACGTTAACAAGATGGATATCATGGGCGCCGATTTCTACAGAGTTGTAAGAATGATGAAGGACAGACTTAAGTGTAATGCTGTTCCCATTCAGCTTCCTATCGGTGCTGAGGACACATTCCGCGGTATCATCGACCTCGTAGAAATGAAGGCTGAGATTTACTATGATGATCTCGGTAAAGATATGCGTCAGGAAGATATTCCTGCAGATATGTTAGACCTCGCTAACGAGTACCGTGAGAAGCTTGTTGAGTCTGTTGCAGAGCTCGACGAGGCTCTTATGGAGAAGTACTTCGGCGGCGAAGAGCTTACAATCGAAGAAATCAAGACTACAATCAGAAAAGCTACTATCGACAACCTTATGGTTCCTGTTGTTTGCGGTACTTCTTACCGTAACAAGGGCGTTCAGAAGCTCCTCGATGCAGTTATTGATTATATGCCCGCTCCTACAGATGTTCCTGACATCAAGGGCTTTGATGTTGACGCTGAGGAAGAGTGCACACGTCCTTCTTCTGACGATGCACCCTTTGCAGCTTTAGCATTCAAGATTGCTACCGACCCCTATGTTGGTAAGCTCTGCTTCTTCCGTGTTTACTCCGGTAAGGTTGAGGCAGGTACAACTGTTTACAACTCCACAAAGGATAACAACGAGCGTATGGGCCGTATTCTCCAGATGCACGCAAACGACAGAAAAGATATCGATTGCTGCTACGCCGGTGATATCGCTGCTGTTGTTGGTCTTAAGCACACAACAACAGGTGATACACTCTGCGACGAGAAGCACCCCGTAATCCTTGAGTCCATGGAGTTCCCCGATCCCGTTATCCGCGTTGCTATCGAGCCCAAGACCAAAGCAGGTCAGGAGAAGATGGGTATTGCTCTTGCAAAGCTTGCAGAAGAAGACCCCACTTTCAAGGCTTACACAGACCAGGAGACCGGTCAGACAATCATCGCAGGTATGGGTGAGCTTCACCTCGAAATCATCGTAGACAGACTTCTCAGAGAGTTCAGAGTTGAAGCTAACATCGGTAAGCCTCAGGTTGCTTACAAAGAAACAATCCGCAGAGAAGCACAGGTTGATGAGAAGTACGCTCGCCAGTCCGGTGGTAAGGGTCAGTACGGTCACGTTAAGATCAAGGTATTCCCCAACCCCGAGAAGGGCTACGAGTTTGTTAACGCTATCGTTGGTGGTGCTATTCCGAAGGAATATATCCCTGCTGTTGACGCAGGTATCCAGGGTGCTATGCTCTCCGGTACTGTTGCAGGTTACAATGTTGTTGACGTTAAGGTTGAGCTTTATGATGGTTCTTATCATGAAGTTGACTCTTCTGAAATGGCATTTAAGATTGCCGGTTCTATCGCATTCAAGGAGGCTATGAAGAAGGCTGATCCCGTTCTTCTTGAGCCTATCATGAAGGTTACAGTTATTGTTCCTGATGAGTACCTTGGTGACGTTATCGGTGATATCAACTCCAGACGTGGTACTATCGCAGGTATGGAGTCTGACAACGGTGTTACACGCGTTGAGGGTAAGGTTCCCCTTTCTGAGATGTTCGGTTACGCAACAGACCTCCGTTCCAAGACACAGGGCCGCGGTCAGTACGTAATGGAGCCTAACAGCTATCTTGAGGTTCCCAAGAGCATTGCAGAGAAACTTTCTAAGAAAGAGGGCTAATTAAGCCCCTTAGAGTGAGCAAAAATTATCCCTCAAAAATTTGATTCGGATAATCACCCTCACTTTAGCACAAAGTTTTGCTAAAACTATTGCAATTTTTAGATAAAATTGCTACAATATAAACAGCGAATTTTTTTCGAAAAAATTTAAGGAGGAAATTTCCAATGGCAAGAGAAAAGTTTGAAAGAAGTAAGCCCCATATTAATATCGGCACAATCGGTCACGTTGACCACGGTAAGACAACTCTTACAGCTGCTATCACAAAGGTTCTTAACCTCGGCGGCGACGCAGAGTTCGTTGATTACGCTAACATCGATAAGGCTCCCGAAGAGAGAGAGCGTGGTATCACAATCAACACAGCTCACGTTGAGTATCAGACAGAGAGCCGTCACTATGCACACGTTGACTGCCCCGGCCATGCTGACTACGTTAAGAACATGATCACTGGTGCTGCTCAGATGGACGGTGCTATCCTCGTAGTATCCGCTGCTGACGGTCCTATGCCCCAGACAAGAGAGCACATCCTTCTCTCCCGTCAGGT
>JAZTWD010000049.1:0-18716 GCA_045635685.1 Ruminococcus sp. | reverse complement strand
TTGGTTGTTGCTCACTTTCTCCTGTAATGATGATTAACGACGAGACCTACGGCTCTTTAACTCCCGACAAGGCTATTACTATCCTTAACGAGCTTAAGGCAAAGGCGGAGGAAGAAAAATGAGAATTATAGTTGGTCAGGGCTCTTGCGGTATTGCCGCAGGTGCCATGAAAGTATATAACGCAATTGAAAATAAAATAGCAGTCTGTCCTGAGGTTACCTTAGGAATCACAGGCTGTATCGGTATGTGCTACCTTGAGCCTATTGTAGACGTTTACGAGGGTGATGAGCTTTTTGCTCGCTTTGTAAAGGTTAAGGAAGAAGATGCCCAGCGTATTTTAAATGCAGTATCTGCGAAAGACCTTTCTGAGGTTGCAGACCTTTTAATTGAAGATGACGACAAGGCTTTCTTATCTCAGCAGACAAGAATTGCTTTACGCAACTGCGGTATCATCGACCCCACAAGCATTGACGCTTACATAAATGCAGGGGGCTATGAGGCTATCAGAAAAGTTCTCAGCGGTATGACTCAGGACGATGTTATTGAGGTTATAAAAACATCAGGCCTTGCAGGCCGAGGCGGTGCAGGCTTCCCAACTTGGTTTAAGTGGAATGCCGCTAAAGAGAGTAAAGGTGAGGAAAAGTACCTTATCTGTAACGCTGACGAGGGTGACCCCGGTGCATTTATGGACAGAGCCGTAATCGAAAGCGACCCCCACACACTTATTGAGGGTATGCTTATCGGTGCATATACAATCGGTGCAAAAGAGGCTGTTGTTTACGTTCGTGCCGAGTATCCCTTGGCTATTAAAAGATTGCAGAAAGCTATTGAAGAAGCAAAGGCTAAGAACCTTTTGGGTCAGAATATTTTAGGCTCGGATTTTTCCTGCGAAATGCGTATCAAAGCAGGTGCAGGTGCATTTGTTTGCGGTGAGGAAACTGCTCTTATCGAGTCCCTTGAGGGTGAGCGTGGTATGCCACGTCTTAAGCCTCCTTTCCCTGCTCAGAGCGGTTACTGGCAGAAGCCTTCAAATATCAATAACGTAGAAACCTTTGCGAATGTAGCATGGATTATCAATAACGGCGGCGAAGCTTTTGCCGCTATGGGTACAGAAAACTCAAAGGGCACAAAGGTTTTTGCTCTTACAGGTAAGATTAAAAAGGGCGGCCTTGTTGAAATTCCTATGGGTATGACCCTTCGCGATGTAATTTATAACATCGGCGGCGGTATCAAGAACGACGCTGAGTTTAAGGCTGTGCAGATGGGCGGTCCCTCAGGCGGATGTATTCCCAAGGATTTACTTGATACAGTAATTGACTACAAAGCTCTTGGTGCAACAGGTGCCATTATGGGCTCAGGCGGTATGGTTGTTATGGATAGCTCCACCTGTATGGTTGCTATGGCTAAGTTCTTCCTTGATTTTACAGCCAAGGAAAGCTGCGGCAAGTGCGTGCCCTGCCGAATCGGTACAAAGAGAATGCTTGAAATCTTAACCAGAATTTGTGACGGCAAGGGTAAAGAGGGCGATATTGAGCTTCTTGAGGAACTTTGCCTTGCAATTAAAGACGGTGCACTCTGCGGTTTAGGTCAGACTGCTCCCAACCCTGTTCTTACTACAATCCGTTATTTCAGAAATGAGTACGAAGCTCATATTAATGATAAAAAATGTCCTGCAAAGGAGTGCAGTAATCTTATTACTTACGAGATTGACGCAGATAAATGTAAGGGCTGTACATTGTGTGCTAAAAAGTGCCCTGCTAATGCAATCAGCGGTGAGCTGAAGAACGCTCATGTTATCAATCAGGATATGTGCATCAAGTGCGGTCAGTGTGTAACACTGTGCAAATTCGGTGCAATAAGTGCAAATTAAGGAGGTGTCGTTATAATGGATAAAATTAAGCTTACTATCAATGGTACGGAAGTTCTTGCAAATAATGGCGACACCGTGCTTACAGCCGCAAAAAATGCGGGTATAGAAATTCCCACCCTTTGCCATCACGAGTCTGTTAAGGTTTTTGGTGCTTGCGGTATTTGCGTTGTTGAGGCTGAGGGTATTCCTAAGCTTCTCAGAGCTTGCAGTGCCAAGGTAAGTGAGGGCATGGTAATTAATACCGAAAGCGAAAGAGTAATTAAGGCTCGAAAGGTTGCTTTGGAGCTTTTAATGAGCGACCACATTGGCGACTGTGTAGCACCTTGCTCCCTTAACTGCCCTGCAGGTACTGACTGTCAGGGTTACATCAAGGCTATCGCTGAGGGTGACGATAATAAGGCTGTTCAGATTATTAAGGAAAAGCTTCCTCTGCCTGCTTCTATCGGCAGAGTTTGCCCTCATCCCTGTGAAACAAACTGCCGCAGAAAATTAGTAGAAGAGCCTATGAGCATAGCTTTTCTTAAGTATTTTGCCGCAGATAACGATATGAATAGTGCTAACCCCTTTAAGCCCTCAGTTGCTGAAGCTACAGGCAAAACCGTTGCAATTATCGGCGGTGGCCCTGCAGGTTTAACTGCCGCATACTTCTTAGCTACAAAGGGTCACAAAGTAACAATTTTCGACGCTATGCCTAAAATGGGCGGTATGCTCCGCTACGGTATTCCTGAGTACAGACTCCCCAAGGCTGTGCTTGATAAAGAGATTCAGCAGATTGCTTTACTTGGCGTTGAAATGAAGAATAATGTAAAAATCGGCAAGGACATTACCTTTGCTGATATAAGAAATGACTTTGACGCAACCTTAGTTGCGATCGGTGCCTGGAGCAGTATGTCTACCCGCACAAAGGGCGAAGAGCTTGAAGGCGTTGTAGGCGGTATTGATTTCTTACGTACAGTAGCCGAGGGCAATCCTATGAACATCGGCGAGAAAGTTGCCGTTGTTGGCGGCGGTAATACCGCAATGGACGCTTGCCGAAGTGCAGTGCGACTTGGTGCTAAAGAGGTTTACGTAATTTATCGTAGAACCAGAGCCGAGATGCCTGCTGAAGATATCGAGATAGAAGAGGCAATGGAAGAGGGCGTAACCTTTAAGTTCCTTACAAATCCCGATGAATATATCGGCGAAAATGGCAGAGTTAAGACAGTTAAATTACAAGTTATGGAATTAGGTGAGCCTGATGCCTCAGGCCGTCGTTCACCTGTGCCTGTTGAAGGCGAGTTTGAGTATCTTGACGTTGATACTGTAATTGCCGCAATCGGTCAGAAGGTAGACGTTAAGGGTTTTGAAGAATTAGAGCTTAATAATCGCGGTATTATTTCTGCCGATGAGTTTACTTTCCGTACAAATCTTAACGACGTATTCGCAGTTGGCGATGCTACCAACCGCGGCGCATCCATAGCTATTGCCGCAATCGGCGAAGCTAACAAAGCCGCTGAGGTTATGGACAGCTTCCTCAAAGGCGACTGTGTGCCTTACATTAAGCCTTATTACAGCGAGCGTGAGGTAACAGCCGAAATGCTCAGCGGAAAAGAGAAAAAGGCAAGAGTAAAAATGCCTGTTCGCAAACCCGAGGACAGAAGAAACGACTTCAAGGAAATTAACTTAGGTTTTAGCGAGGAAGAGGCAAGAGCTGAAGCTAAAAGATGCCTTGAGTGCGGATGCCATGACTTTAAGGAGTGCTCACTTATTAAGCATGCAAACCGCTATGTAATCGACCCCTATCGTCTTGAGGGTGTTAAGCACAAGAGTTTTGTTGAGGAAAGCCTTGTTTCTATCGAGCGTAATCAGGGCAAATGTATTCTTTGCTCCCTTTGCGTAAGAGTTTGCGACGAAGTTGCAAAGAAAGGCATTTTAGGCTTGGTAGGCAGAGGTTTTGACACAGCGATCAAGCCCGAGTTCAATAACCCTGAGACTATTCAGTGTTGTTTAACTTGTAATAAGTGTGCCGAGGCCTGCCCCACAGGTGCTTTGAAAATATTAAATAATATCTGATTATAAAAACCGCCGTTGAGATTATCCTCAACGGCGGATTCAATTTTGCAGGGACGCTTGTCTCTGCTGTTATATATAACAATCAAATAAGTGAACATAACCCCCGTTAAGGTAACTTTCCTTAATATGCAGTCTGTCTAAAGGCGGATTTGCCTTTTGGTGGCTAACCAAAACTGCCGAGCTGTTGCGGTCAGCTCGGCAGTTTTGTTTTTATTAAATGAGGGGTTCACAGAATTAATATGTCTGTGACAGAGGAGGGGTAGAACAATGAACCCATACCCTTCGGGTTCATTTGTATTATATAACATTCTGCTCATAAAATTGTTAACTACCTGTTAACCCAAACTGAACATTTTCTATTTTTTTGTGAATAAATCTCGCATAAATTTTAAAACAAATGTTTGCATTTAGGTGATATATGTGTTACTATTTAATCAGAAAGTGAGGTTTTAATTATGAAGCCGCTTACAAAAAGTCAGCAAAAAGTTTATGATTATATACGTGAATGTGCTCAGGATAACCGAATTCCCTCTGTGCGTGAGATTTGCTCGGTTACAGGGCTTAAGTCTACCTCTACAGTGCATCTGCATTTAAAAACTTTAGAGGAAAAGGGCCTTATTGAGCGTGAAAAGGGCTTAAATCGCAGTATCCGCCTTTCAGGTTCTGAGAAAAGCGCCCAGATTCCCATTATGGGCCGTGTTACCGCAGGTATGCCTATTCTGGCCGTGGAGGATATTGAGGGCTATGTGCCCGTAAGCGAAAGTGTAAGAAGGGGCAGAGAGCTTTTTGCTCTTCGTGTTTGCGGTGAAAGTATGATTAACGCAGGTATCTTAGACGGCGACATTGCCGTTGTTCACCGTACCCCTGTGGCAGAAAACGGCGACATCGTGGTAGCTCTTATTGAGGACGAAGCCACAGTTAAAAGATTTTATAAAGAAAACGGCCATTTCCGCCTTCAGCCCGAAAATGATGCTTTCGAGCCTATTATTGTTGATGAGGTTGCTCTTTTGGGCAAGCTTGTAGCAATTTACCGAAATTTTGAATAAAAATTCTCCAGCCTTTCTTTAAATAGAAAGGCTTTTCTTCTTGTATATGTAAAATTACTGTGTTATTATATAATTGTATAATATATTAAGGAGTGAAAAACGTGAAAAGATTTGCAAAACCCCTTTCTCTTTTGCTGGCACTTTTAATAATGCTCAGTAGCGTAATGGTGCTTTCAGCCGTTAATATTTTTGCGGCAAGCGGTACTATTACTTACAGCTTTTCCAACACTAAGGCAGGCTACGCTCAGGGTACAATTACCCTTAAGGCTGACAACGGAAGCTATGACCTTTATTGGGCAGATAACACTAAGGCTCTTGCAGGCTATGGTGAGATTGCAACTCTTACCGTATCAGGCGGTCAGGGCTCATTTGCTATGCCTAAGTATACCGCTATTCCTGAGGCGGCTACAAAGCTTATTGCTGTAAAGGCGAATTCTACTACTCTTACAGTAGCAAGTGCTGCGGCTGTATACTCTATTCCCACAAACAGACAGCTTAGCTCCAAGCTTCTTTACACCTTTGGCGCTATCAGCGACCCTCAGCTTGCTAACGACTCTTACGGCTCTAACTCTTATCCCCACGATGAGACTCATTTTAAAAAGGCTCTGGAAACTCTGGCAAATCGTGATGTTGACTTTACTGTTTTATCAGGCGATGTAATAAACGACCAGAACGGTGCCCAGACTTATGCCGCAGAGTTTGAGCGTTATCAGAGAATTCTTGCGGATTCTTCTTATGCTGCTCCTATTTACGAGTCTAACGGTAACCACGACGTTGCTACAAAATGGGACAAAAACGGCAATTACTATAACAACAACGCTCCCTTTATAAAGGCAACGGGTCTTAACGGCGATAAGGCTACCATAAACGCAGGCAAGCCTTACTTTGAGGTAACAGAACCCGTTACAGGTGACCATTTCATCTTTATGGCACTTGAGGGCGGCTTCTACACCAACAAAGGCACTCAGTTTTCTAAGGAACAGCTTGACTGGCTTGAGGGCCTTTTAAAGAAGTATAATAATGACGGAAAGAACATCTTTATTATCGAGCACGCCAACGTTGAGGGTTGGGGCAGCGGTGATAAATCCTCCGCTCCTTATTACTATGACCTTGGCCTTAAGAAGAGCAACTCTGACGTAGCCCGCTTTATCAAGCTTATGGAAACCTACAAGGATTGCGTTATTATCACAGGTCATACACATCTTGAGTTAGGTGCTCAGCTTAACTATTCCGACAACAACGGCACATCTGCCGTAATGATGCATAACTCCGCTATTGGTGGTGTTCGTAAACTTGTTAACGGCTCTATCGACAGAAGTGCACAGCTTGGTCTTTCCGAGGGCTATATCGTTGAGGTTTACGAGGACTTTATCCTCTTTAACGGTACAAATATGTACTACAACGAAATGATGCCTCAGTGCAGTTATATTATTCCTATGACAACAAGCGGGCAGGAAGTTGTAACAACTCCTACCGAGCCTTCCAAGCCTGTGGTTACACAGCCTGCAACAAAGCCTGTTGA
Organism: Ruminococcus sp.; assembly: GCA_045635685.1. GTDB lineage: Bacteria > Bacillota > Clostridia > Oscillospirales > Acutalibacteraceae > Ruminococcoides. Next base: position 12,226 of record JAZTWD010000049.1, on the reverse strand, counting down.
AACTAAGCCTCAGCCCACAGAGCCTAAGGAGACTACTGTAGCTACAAAGCCTACAGTTACCGAGCCTAAGGAAACTACAAAGGCAACCGAGCCTGTGGTTGTTCCCACAATTCCCACACCTACTGCAACAACTGCTCCCACAAAGCCTGCCGAAACAGAGCCCACAGGCAACACCGATGCAACTGAACCTGCCAAGGATGAGCTTGCACCTGTTGTTATTGTTGAACAGCTCAAAAACGGTAACATCAAGGCAAGTGCTTATCCTGCAGACGGCAACTACGATTGCCAGTATCAGTTTGCTATAAACGGAGCAGTATATCAGAAGTATTCCGGCAAGTCTACTTTTACCTGTAGCATGCCCTACGACTCTGAATACGTTATTTCAGTATCTGTTAAATATTCTGAGGGCGATGTTCACAACAGTTCTGTAACCTTTGAGGTTGTAAATGGTGAAGCGGTGCTTCCCGAAATGCCCGAAGTACCCACCAAGCCCACAGAGCCTGTTGAGGCTACAACTCAGGGCGGAGCTTCTGAGTCAACAACCGTTGACGTAATTACAACAACTCAAACAGAGGCGACAACATCAACTGCTACAACTGAGCCTGATGATATTCCTTTTTACGGCGATGCAGACCTTAACGGCAAGGTGAATGTTAAGGACGCAACACAGGTTCAGAAGCACACAGCAAAAATGCTTACTCTCGACGGTATCGCATTTACTCAGGCAGACGTAACAGGCGACGGCAAGGTTAACATCAAGGACGCTACTGCTATTCAGAAGTATGTGGCTAAGATTATTGCTACATTCCCTGTTGAAGAAGTTTCTCTTGTAAGCGTAAGTGCCGGCACAACTGCAAAGCAGGATTTGGAGACCTACTACACCTACAGCTCCTACGACCAGTATATGGCTCTTAAGAAAGCTAATCGTGACTCTGCATCCCAGACTGTAGTCGCCAAGTGCCAGGATGCACTTTATGATATTATAGGCTATAAGCCCGGCGAAACTAAGAGCATTACAGTTTATTTTGAAAACTCAAAGAACTGGAGTACCGTTAAGATTTACGCTTGGGGCACAGGCGGTAAAAACGCAGAGTGGTCCGGTGTTACTATGACCAAGCAGAGCGACGGTAAGTACAGCTATACATTTAACTATTCTGATTATCAGAGTATTATTTTCAACAACGGCAGTTCCCAGACTGTGGATATCACTCACCCCGGAACCGACGGACTTGTTTATAAGATTTCAGGCGAATCCGGCGGTAAGTTTACTGTAACTTGCTGAGCGTACTGCACAATTTAAGATTTTAAGTCAGAAACCTTCCCTTGATTTTCCAAGGGAAGGTTTTTTTGTAAATTTTATTTCCTGTTGTTGACAAATCTGATAATACAAATAGTAATCGAAAACCTGAATATTTTCTTAAAAGGAAACAATCTTTAAATATGAAATTTTAATTCAAAAAAGGAAATATTGAGAAAATTTAGTAAAAATCGGGGGTCTGACCCATAGTTCTTCAACTTTTCCACAGAGTTTTCCACATAAATGTTGATAAAAACGAATAATACAATCCGTATAATTCTTTTGACAGAAAATCTTAAATTTCGCTAAGGAAATATGAAATGCATAATTTGACGATTTTTAGTGAAAATTCACAAAATTTGCCACTCGCGTTTTTTTAAGAACACAAAAAAGGGCTACAAAAACTCCCCTTGATTTTTCAAGGGGAGGATTTTAATATCCGTCTATGGTTCTCAGTACGCTTTGCTTTATGTCTGATATTGAGTCTTCGCTTTCCTTAAGCTCTCCGCTTTCAAGCATTACGGCTCCGCCGTAAATAAGTGAGCGGATTAAAAGCTCGCGTCTGGTAATTTCCCGCGGACTTATGTGGGGAAGGCACAGGGTAAGCAGAGGCTTTACTGTGTTTTTTAAGGGCAGGGTATCCTCGGAAAGGGTCATAATCGCCCTAAAATGAGGATTAGCGTGGCAAAAGTTGATGTAGGCAATACCGCTTTCCACAAGCTGTTTTTTAGGGTCGTCCTTAAAAATTTCTGCAACCTGCTCCAAAAGAAAGTCAAGCTGAGTGCCGATGTATTTAAAAATTTCTTCAATAAGATTTTCTTTGCTTTCAAAATGCTTGTATGGTGCGGCGCAGGAAACATTACAGGATGCGGCAACTCTTCTTAAAGAAAAGTCGGCAATTCCGTGGGCTTCAAGCTCCTCGATGCCCGCTATAATAAGTTGTTCTCTTACAGAAAGAGTTCCAAGCTCGTTTTGCATAATATTACCTCTCAGAAAAAGCTGGTTACGAAAATTTCAATACCGATAAATATAAGGATAGATCCGCCTAAAATGGAGGCTTTGTTAGAAAGCTTAGTGCCGAATTTTTTGCCCAGAGTAAGACCAATCATACATATTATAAAGGTAACAACGGCGATTATAAGGCAGCAGAGAAATGCACCAAATGGAGTGTGCTCAGAAATTGTGAAGCCAACGGAAAGTGCGTCGATAGATGTTGCAACGCCCTGAAGCATCAAAGCGCCTATGCCTACTGCTGTGGGATTTACTTCTTCGTCTTTGGCTTTAATGCCCTCAAAAAGCATTTTACCGCCTATAAAGCCTAAAAGTGCAAGAGCAATCCAGGGGATAAACTTTTCGAATATACCGAAAAAACTTGCAACGGTGTGTACGCAGAAAAAACCTGCCATTGGCATTATAAACTGAAAAAATGCGAAAACTCCTGCAATAAAAGCCTGACGGCGTTTCTTCATTTTTGGCTCGTTAAGTCCGTTTGCAAGGGAGACAGAAAAAGCGTCCATTGCAAGCCCAACGCCTAAAAGCAGGCTGTTGAAGAAAAACATAAAATTAAAATTCATATGCCCTCCGAAATCCTGTTAGTGATATTGCACTAAATTATATGATAAACCTTAAAAGCTTTATCTGTCAATACTTTATGTTTTTCTTGACTTTTGGCCTAGGGGAAAGTATAATTAGTAACACAATCTTTTGGTTAACAATGTTAACCAACCTTAAAACCCTTGAAAAAGGAGCTAATATTATGGATATGCTACAGTCAGCCCGCAAGGCTATAAATGAAATAGACAAAGAAATGGCAGAGCTTTTTGTAAAAAGAATGCAGGCGTCAGCTCAGGTGGGTCAGTATAAGCTGAGCCACGGCTTGCCTGTTTTTGACCCTGAGCGTGAAGCAGAGGTTATCCGCCGTAACTCAAGTCTTGTTGAGGATGAAACCTTAAGGGCGTACTACGTAAACTTTTTGCAGACCTGTATGGATTTATCCAAAAATTATCAGAGCCAAATTCAAAACGGCCTGAAGGTTGCCTACAGCGGTGTTGAGGGTGCCTTTGCCTTTATTGCCGCAAAGCGTATTTTCCCCGACGGCAATCTTTGCTCTTTCGGTGATTTCAAGTCTGCATACAATGCAGTTGTAAACGGTGAGTGCGATTGTTGCGTGCTTCCTATAGAAAACAGCTACGCAGGCGAGGTTTCTCAGGTTATTGACCTTTTGTTTAAGGGTACCCTTTACATAAACGGTGTTTACGATTTGGAGATTACTCAGAATTTAATCGGTCTTGAGGGTGCTTCAAGAAGTGACATCAAAACAGTTGTAAGCCATCCTCAGGCTTTAGCTCAGTCTGCCGAGTATATTAAAAAGCGTGGCCTTAAAGTAATTGAAGCCAACAACACAGCCCTTGCCGCAAAGTATGTGGCAGAATTAGGCGACAAAACCGTCGCCGCCATTGCAAGCGAAGATACAGCCGTTCTGTATGGTCTTGATATGCTTGAAAAGAACATAAACGAAAACAGCAATAACACAACCCGTTTTGCGGTGTTCTCAAGAGTAGAGAAAAAGGTAGAAGCCGACGACAACAGTATGCAGTCCATACTTGTGTTTACTGTTAAGAACGAGGCAGGTGCCTTGGCTAAGGCGGTTACAATTATCGGCAACAGCGGATTTAATATGAGAACCTTAAGAAGCCGTTCTATGAAAAAGCTTTTGTGGCAGTATTACTTCTATGTAGAGGTAGACGGCAATGCCCACAGCAAAAAGGGTCAGGAAATGCTTAAGGCACTTTCATCCTGCTGTGACAGATTGCGAATTGTGGGAACCTTTGCCCACGAAACCGATTTGAAATGAGTGAGATTATGATTATAAACGTAGATTTAAAGCATACGGATTACAATATATATATAGAAAGAGGAGCTCTTTCAAAATCAGGTGAGCTTCTTAACTTAAACCGAAAGGTGCTTATTGTTACAGACAGCGGTGTGCCGAAAAAGTACGCAGAGTGTGTGGCGTCACAGTGCAAGGCAGGATTTGTTGAAACTGTGCCTCAGGGTGAAGAAAGCAAGAGCATAGAAGTGTATGAAAAGCTTCTTAAAAAAATGCTTGAGCTTGGCTTTACCCGCAAGGACGCAGTTGTTGCCGTAGGCGGCGGAGTTTGCGGCGATTTGGCTGGCTTTGTGGCATCAAGCTTTATGCGTGGTGTGGATTTTTACAACATTCCCACAACTGTGCTTTCTCAGGTGGATTCTTCAATCGGCGGTAAGGTGGCAGTGAATTTAGGCGGTATTAAAAATATCGTCGGTGCTTTTTATCAGCCAAAGGCGGTTTTAATCGACCCCGAAACCCTTAACACTTTACCTCAGCGTCAGATTTCCGCAGGCCTTGCAGAAGCAGTTAAAATGGCGGTTAATTTTGACAAAGAGCTTTTCGAAAAAATCGAAGCAAGTGCCCTTCCCATGGATATGATTGACCAGATTATAGCAGGCTCACTTCTTATTAAAAAGCGTGTGGTTGAAGAAGACGAAAAAGAGTCGGGACTTCGCAAGGTTTTAAACTTCGGCCACACCGTAGGCCACGCTATTGAAAGTGTAGCCGAAGGCGAGCTTTATCACGGCGAGTGTGTGGCGTTGGGTATGCTTGCGGTTTGTGAGGGAGAAGTAAAAGAAAGAGTTTTAAAGGTGCTTGAAAGCCTTAATCTTCCTGCTTCCTTTAAGGCGGATAAAGATAAGCTTTTAAAAGCAGTTTCCCACGACAAAAAGGCAGGGGAAGCTACAGTAACGGTGATTATCTGCGACGCAGTAGGTACTTTTAAAATGCAGGAAGAAAACTCAGCACAGCTTTCAAAAAGAATGGAGCAGTTTTACCTATGAAATCATCATTCGGTCAAAGTGTTAATATAAGCATAACAGGCGAAAGCCACGGTGAAGCCTTGGTGGCGGTGCTTTCAGGTCTTACTCCCGGCATTAAAATCGACGAGGATTATATCCGCCACTGCCTTTTTCAGCGTGCACCAATAGGCAAAATCTCAACCCCACGTCAGGAAGCCGACGAGTTTGAGATTTTAAGCGGAGTTTTTGAAGGTTTCACCACAGGTACTCCCGTTACAATTTTAATAAGAAATACAAACACAAAAAGCAAGGATTATTCAGAGATGATGTCTACTGCCCGCCCCGGTCACGCGGATTTTACGGCTGAGGCTAAATATCACGGCTTTCAGGACTTTCGCGGCGGCGGACATTTCAGCGGCAGAATTACAGCGGTTCTGGTTGCTGCCGGTGCTATTGCACGCCTTGCTCTTAAAAATCAAGGCATCGAAATCGGTACCCATATTGCAAAATGCGGTGGGGCTTCAGACAGAGCCTTTGAAAATGTTGTTGACGATATAAAAGCTCTTAACGAAAAATATTTTGCTGTGCTTTCAGATGAAAGCACAGAGGCGATGCAGGCTGAAATTATAAAAGCAAGCGAGCAGGGCGACAGCGTTGGCGGTATTACAGAAACCGCCGTGGTTGGACTTCCTGCAGGCTTGGGCGAGCCTTGGTTTGACAGTATGGAAAGCGTGCTTTCTCACTTCCTTTTCTCAATTCCCGGCATTAAGGGCGTTGAGTTTGGCGAAGGCTTTGCGGTAGCCAAAATGAAAGGCAGTCAGGTTAACGGCTCTTTAAGAGTTGAAAACGGCAAGATTACTCCTGTTAATGACTTAAGCGGCGGAATAAACGGCGGAATTACCAATGGCGATATACTTAAATTCCGCTGTGCGGTTCGTCCTACTCCCACAATTTTTAAAGAGCAGAACACAGTTGATATGAAAAATTTAGAGAACAAAACTCTTTCGGCAAAGGGCAGACACGACCCTGCCATTGTTCACAGGGTAAGGGCGGTTGTTGATGCCGCCACAGCCATTGTTCTTTGCGATATGCTTGCCCAGCGTTACGGCACAGACTGGGCAAAGGAGGAATTATAATGGAATACGGACTCCTGGGCAAAGTGCTTGCCCACTCCTTTTCTCCTGAAATTCACGCTTTAATCGGCGATTATGATTATAAACTTGTTGAGCTGACCGAGGATAAGGTGGAGGGCTTTTTAAAGGAAAGAGACTTTAAAGCCATAAACGTAACAATCCCCTACAAGCAGACTGTTATGCCTTTTCTTGACGAAATAAGCGAAAGTGCAACGACAATAGGTGCAGTAAACACAGTTGTAAACCGCGACGGCAGGCTTTACGGCTACAACACCGATTTTGACGGTTTAAAGGCTTTAATCGAAAGCCTTATTCCCACTCTCAAAAATTTAAAGGTGCTTATTTTAGGCTCAGGCGGTACAAGCCGTACTGCATCAGCCGTGGCAAAAAGTATGGGTGCCGATAGCGTTTTTGTTGTGGGCAGAAACAAAAGTGAGGGTGTAATTTCTTACGATGATGCAAAATCACTTCACTCTGATGCGGATTTTATCATCAACACAACTCCCTGCGGAATGTATCCCAATGTTCACACTTCTGCTATTGATTTGGATGTTTTTGAGAACTTAAAGGCGGTTGCCGATGTTGTGTACAACCCTTTATGCACCGAGCTTGTTATGAAAGCTCTCAATAAAGGCATTCCTGCAAAAGGCGGACTTTATATGCTGGTTATGCAGGGCATAAAAGCGGCAGAATACTTCTTCGATAAAGAAATTGAAAAGTCAAAGGCTGACGAAATCCTTAATACTATTATTAAAAGAAGAGAAAATATAATTCTTACAGGTATGCCTTCCTCAGGCAAAACCACCATTGGCAACATTCTTGCAAAAGAAATGAACAGACCCATTTATGACGTTGACGCTTTAATTGTAAAGCGTGCAGGATGTGAAATCAGCGAGATTTTTGAAAAGAACGGCGAGGAGTATTTCCGTGACCTTGAAAGTGCCGTAATTGCTGAGGAGGTTGCTCCCTTGACGGGTGCAATTATTGCCACAGGCGGCGGTGCAATTTTGAGAGAAGAGAACGTTAAGAACCTTAAGAAAAACGGCAAGGTGATTTTTCTTGACAGAGCCTTAGAGCTTCTTACTCCTACCGCCGACAGACCTACCGCCTCGGATTTAGAGGCTATGAAAAAACGCTTTGAGCAGAGATACAGCATTTATAATCAAACGGCTGACGTTAAGGTCAACGGTTCTTTAAGTGCAGAGGAAGTTGCAAAAAGTGTAAAAGAGGAATTTTTAAAATGAAAATTTTAGTTATAAACGGCCCTAACCTTAATCTTTTAGGTGTACGGGAGCCTTCAATTTACGGCAGAGAAACCTACTTTGATTTAGTTGATAAAATAAAGGCTCACGCAAATGAAATCGACGTGGATGTTGAGGTTTTGCAGTCAAACCACGAAGGTGATTTGGTGGACTTTATCCACAGAGCTTATTACACAAAGGTTCAGGGAATTGTTATTAACCCTGCCGCCTATACCCACACAAGCGTTGCGCTTCTTGACGCAGTAAAAGCTGTTGGCATTCCTGCTGTTGAGGTGCATATTTCCGATGTATCAAAGCGTGAGGACTTCAGGCAGATTAGCTTTATACGAAAAGCCTGTGTTGCCACAATTTCGGGCAAGGGTACAGACGGATACTTAGAGGCTATGGACTTACTTTTAAAGGAGTATATTAAATGAGAGCAGTTATAAAAAAATCCACAGCTTCAGGCAAGGTGGTTGCTCCTCCTTCAAAAAGTATGGCACACAGAATGCTTATCGGTGCGGGACTTTCCAAGGGTACAAGCGTTATTAAGGGTATATCTCAATCTGAGGATATGAAGGCAACCATAGATTGCCTCACTGCCTTAGGTGCCAAGTGTGAAATTTCAGGGGATGTGGTAACCGTTACAGGTGCAGACCTTAAAAATCTGCCCGAAAATCCCCAGTTGAAATGCCGTGAGTCAGGCAGTACACTTCGCTTTTTTATTCCCCTTTGCCTTATGTCGGGGGAAACTCAGGTTACTCTTTCAGGTAGCGAATATCTTTTCTCCCGTCCTTTGAATGTTTACGAGGAAATCTGCCAAAGGCAAGGCATTGATTACAAAAAAGCTGGTGCAAGCCTTACTCTTAAGGGACAGCTTCAAAGTGACAGCTTCCGCATAAAAGGCAACATAAGCAGTCAGTTTATTACAGGGCTTCTTTTTGTTCTCCCTCTGCTTTCTGAGGACAGCACAATTACCCTTATTCCTCCTGTTGAGAGCCTCTCTTACATTAACCTTACCATTCAGGCGCTTAAAGTCTTTGGTGTAGAGGTAAAGTGGCAGGACGAAAAAACCTTGTTTGTTAAAGGCAATCAGCAGTACAAGGCTGTGGATACCTTCGTTGAGGGAGACTATTCCAACGCCGCCTTTTTCGAGGCACTTAATGCCCTTGGCGGTAATGTTGAGGTAGAGGGACTTTTGGAGGATAGCCTGCAGGGCGACAGAGTTTACAAAAAGCATTTCCCTGCACTTTTAAAAGGCACACCCACAATTAACATAAGCGACTGTCCTGATTTAGGCCCTGTGCTTTTTGCTGTTGCAGGAGCAAAACACGGCTCAGTTTTCACAGGTACAAGGCGACTCAGACTTAAAGAGTGCGACCGTGCCGGGGCTATGGCTCAGGAGCTTAAAAAGTTCGGCATAGCAGTAACAGTAAGAGAAGACAGTGTGGTGGTTTATCCCCATGATTTTCACGCTCCAAATGAAGTTCTTTCAGGCCATAATGACCACAGAATCGTAATGGCTTTAAGTGTTCTTGCTACCCTTACAGGCGGCGAGATTGAAGGTGCAGAGGCAGTACGCAAAAGTATGCCCGACTTTTTTGAAAAAATTAAAAGCATAGAAGTAGAGGTAACCCAATATGATGCTTAATACAAATAAAAATATACTTATCGTTGGTCTTGGCCTTATGGGCGGTAGCTACGCCTTGGGGTTCAAGAAGTTAGGTTTTAAAATTTCTGCCATTGCCAGAAGGCAGGAAACCATAGACTACGCCTTAAAAAACAATATCATTGATAAAGGTTACATTACCCCCGACAAAGAGGCTTTAGGCAAGGCTGATATAATTATTTTCGGTCTTTACCCTCAGGTTTTTATTGAGTGGATTAAAGAAAACCAGCAGCACTTTAAGAGTGGTGCCTTGCTTACAGATGTAACCGGTGTTAAAGGCTCGGTAGTTTACGAGGTGCAGAGTATTTTAAGGGATGACGTTGAGTTTATTGCCGCCCACCCCATGGCAGGTAAAGAGGTTTATGGCGTAGAAAATGCCGACGATGCTATTTTTCACGGTGCTAACTACATTGTTACCCCAACAGGAAAGAACACCCCTGAAGCCATTGAGGATTGCCTTGAAATCGGCAGACTATTAGGCTTTGGTAATGTAAGCGTTCTTACTCCCGAAAAACACGACCAGATGATTGGCTTTGTTTCTCAGCTTACTCACTGCATTGCCGTTACTCTTATGAACTGCTGTGACGACGAAAACCTTAAGAGCTACACAGGTGACTCTTTCAGAGATTTAACCCGAATTGCAAGAATTAACGACAAAATGTGGAGCGAGCTTTTTATTATGAACAAGCCTGCCCTTTTACATCAGATGCACCGATTTGAAGACCAGTTTGACAGACTTAAAGCCGCACTTTTAAACGGCGACGAGCAGACAATGCGTGAGATGATGCAGATTTCCACCACACGCCGAGCGTTATTTGATAAGAAGTAAGGAGGTAACTCTATATGAATATGAATTTTATCCGCAAACTGCCCATTCCTAAGGATGTTAAGGAGCAGTTCCCTCTCTCAAGTGATTTGGCAAAAATCAAAAAGGAAAGAGATGCGGAAATCGCAAAGATTTTTACAGGGGAGAGCGACAAGTTCCTTCTTGTTATCGGTCCTTGCTCTGCTGACCGTGAGGACGCAGTTTTAGAGTATATCTCAAGGCTCAGAGGCTTGCAGGAAAAGGTTAAGGACAAAATATTTATTATCCCCAGAATTTACACAGGTAAGCCACGTACCACAGGTGCAGGCTACAAGGGACTTTTGCATCAGCCTGACCCTAATGAAAAACCCGACCTTTTCAAGGGTATTGTTGCAATCCGTGAGCTTCATATGAGAGCTTTAAAGGAAACAGGCTTTACCTGTGCTGACGAAATGCTTTACCCTGAAAATCACCGTTATCTTTCTGATATTATTGCTTATGTTGCTGTTGGTGCACGTTCTGTTGAAAATCAGCAACACCGCCTGACGGCAAGCGGCTTAACGGTGCCTGTTGGTATGAAAAATCCCACTTCAGGCGACCTTACCGTTATGATGAACTCCATCACCGCTGCCCAGAGTCAGCACACTTTTATTTATCGTGGTTGGGAAGCTGAAAGTCAGGGTAATCCTCTTGCTCACGCAATTCTCCGTGGTTATGTTAACAAGCACGGCCAATGCCAGCCTAACTACCACTATGAGGATTTGATTCTGACTCACGAAATGTATCAGCAACACGGACTTAAAAACCCTGCTGTTATTGTTGACACAAACCATTCAAACTCAAACAAGCAGTTCCTTGAGCAGGTAAGAATTGCCAAGGAAGTGCTTTACAGCAAGCGTCATAATGCGGATATCGGCAAAATGGTTAAGGGCCTGATGATTGAAAGCTACCTTGAAGACGGTACCCAGAAAATCGGCGATTGCGTATACGGCAAGTCCATTACCGACCCCTGCCTTGGTTGGGAAAAGACTGAGCGACTTGTGCTTGATATGGCAGACGTACTTTGATTTTCGCAGAAAATAAAAGTAGCGAATAGTGAAGAGCGAAAAGTGAATAGTTGTGGTGGCACGCTTTGCGTGCAATTACAAATTTTAACATTAAGACCCGCCGTTTATGGCGGGCTTTTGTTATGTAAAGAAACTTGCAGGCGAAATTGCATTTGAGAACCGAATTTACAAACCCGCCGTTGATTAAGTTTTTTCTTTATATTTAACTTTTTTCAAAGGCGGAATCGCCCTGCCGTGGCTAACGGCAAAATTTTCGTTGCATATTTATGTGGTTTGTGGTATATTTATACTGAATAAGTTTATTTAACTATATGGCATAATAGAAAGTAAGTTTTTTAAAAATTTGATTATCCTGACTACGGAAAGGAATTGATAATATGTGCGGAATTTGCGGCTTTACAGGCGAAGTGAAAGACAGAAGCAAAACCATTAAAAATATGACAGAGGTTATTACTCACCGCGGCCCCGACTCTGAGGGTTTTTTCAGCGATGATTTTATAAATATGGGCTTTCGCCGTCTTAGCATTATTGATGTTGACGAGGGTCATCAGCCTATTTATAACGAAGACAAAACCTTGGTTTTAACCTTTAACGGTGAGATTTACAATTATCGTGATTTACGTGCAGAGCTGATTGAGCTTGGCCATAAGTTCTATACCGAAACCGACAGTGAAGTTTTAATCCACGCTTTCGAAGAGTGGAAAGAAGATATGCTTCAGAAGCTTCGCGGTATGTTCGGCTTTGCAATTTATAATACTAAGGATAATTCTATCTTCATTGCCCGTGACTTTTTCGGCATCAAGCCTATGCATTACACTCTTATTGACGGCGACTTCGTTTACGCCTCTGAAATTAAGAGCATCTTAAAGCATCCAAGATTTAAGAAGGAATTTAACGAGAAAGCTCTGGACAGCTACCTTTCTTTCCAGTATGCTGTTCCTCCCGAAACTTTCTTCAAGGGTGTTTACTGCCTCATGCCCGGCCACTTCCTTTGGTTTAAAAACGGCGAGGTTATGACCGAGAGGTACTTTGAGCCTACCTTTAATCCTGTTGAGGATATGACCGAGGAAGATGCAGTAAATAAGATTGACGAGGTTTTCGAAAACTCTGTAAACGCTCACAAAATTGCCGACGTTGAAGTTGGTTGTTTCCTTTCAAGCGGTGTTGACTCAAGCTATGTTTC
>JAZTWD010000048.1:0-158323 GCA_045635685.1 Ruminococcus sp. | reverse complement strand
TAACCTCTGAACATTAATGTTGTTTTTAATATTATTAATAGTAATAACGCTACTTTTTTCATATTAATCACCTTTATATCAATTATTTTCGTAATTTTATGTTAGGTATCAGTTCCACAATTAATTTTGGATTTAGGGATTTTATTATCAGCGAAAAGCAAGGTCTTATTGGCTTTATGATTAAACATAATATAAAATTCGTGAAGAACTGAGTGATAACAGAAGCCAACGCTGCTCCCTCTGCACCCCAGAAGTGTATAAAAATGAAGTTGCAAACAACATTAAGCGTTGCACCTGATAAATTTATTATCCATAGGTATTTCTGCTTTTCTTCTGCCAGCATCCAAATATTTCTTACAGAACCCATATAAGAAAATGTGCCGTACCAGGTTACCACCCTGAGTATTGATGAAGCTGCAAAATACTCAGGCCCATAAAGAATATTAATTATAAAGCCTGAAAATACTGTTAATACGATGCTTTGAATTAAAGCTGTGTAAATAATAATGGAATAAAGTCTTTTGATATTATTTTCATATTTATCGGTATTTGAGATCTTGTTCTCGAAAATAACCGGCCTGAATGAATCGATTATTGCTGTAAAAACAAAAGACGTCATTGTAGTGCAGGTAATAGCTGCAGAATAAAAACCGGTTTCAGCATCACCCAGCATAAGCTTAATCATAATTTTATCTGTTTGAGAAAAAATAGTAATCATCATACCTGATACGATATAATATTTACTTTTTGAAAAAAGGGTCTTAAAACGCTTGAAGGAATAAGTAAGTTTCTGACCGCCGATTCTTTTATATATTATAAGTAAGATTATACTGATTAATAAATAATCAAATGCATTGGTAACAGAAAACCAATAAATGTTCTTCTCACTGATAAGTAAATAAATTTTATACGCTGAAACCAAAGTATAAGCACATAGTGAAGTAACGGAGATATATTTTGATATAAGTTTGGCTTGAAACCAATATTGAATCATTTGAGTCATTTGGAATATCAATGAAATGCTATATAAAGCACATACGATGATTGTATCTTTTTCACCGCGATTTACAATTGAAACAAAGCTGATTATTCCAATTATTCCAAATAAACTGCTCACAACTGTTGAAATCAAAGTGGTTCCGAGAATTTCTCCTTCTTTATTGGGAGAAGCAACAATTTCTTGCACAAGTGTGTTTCTAAGACCTAACTGTACCACAGGAACGATAAAAGTTACAATTGAGCTTGCATAACTAATCAAACCATAATTACCCGGACCAAGATATCTTGCAGATATCATTCCGATGACAAGACTCATCAAAGCCTGTATAATACTGCACGCCATAATCCACGATGCATTTTTAAAAATTCTGTTTCCTGAAGTCATAAAAAACACTTTCCTAAATTCAATCATATCAGCCGGTATTTAATACCGTTGCCCACCGTAAGCCGCGAGGAGGCTATGATTTTATACGGTACCCCGCCCTGAATCAGAGCGGGGTTACAATAATTATTCAATAATCATTTTGCAATCAGAACCAAACTTATAGTTTCCTGCAGGTAATAAACCATTTGTTTTGCTTTCGGAAACATAATATGTCTTGTCTTTAATTGCTACACCGCCATTACCACTGATGTAGTAATAGTTGCCTTCCCTATCCTGAACAAGGCCGGGAATTGTTGAAACACCATTTACATAATAACGGATGTAACCATCAGCATCCTGTACGACACCTTGTTTGATGAGCATTTTACCATCTTCACCAAATTTGTAGTTGCCTGCAGGAAGTAATCCATTAGCTTTTGCCTCAGAAATATAGTAAGTTTTGTTTACAATAGCTACGCCGCCATTACCGCTGATGTAATAGAAGTAACCTTCGTTATCCTGAACAAGACCGGGAATTGTTGAAGTGCCATTTACATAGTAACGGATATATCCGTCGGAATCCTTTACAATACCCTGTTTAAGAATCATTTTACAATCGGCACCGAATGTGTAAGTGCCCACAGGAAGTAAACCATTTGTGAATGTAATGTAATATGATCTGTTCTTGATAGCAACACAGCCGTTACCGCTGATGTAGTAATATGAACCGTCGGTATCCTGTACAAGACCTGCATAAACGGAAACACCATCTACATAATAACGAATCTCGCCGTCTGAATCCTTAACTATGCCCTGCTTGATAATCATCTTACCATCTTCACCGAACTTATAGGTTCCTTCAGGAAGTAAGCCGTTAGTGAATGTAATGTAATATGATCTGTTCTTAATAGCAACACAGCCGTTGCCGCTGATGTAGTAATATGAACCATCTGTATCTTTTACAAGACCTGCATATACTGCAACACCATCAACATAGTAACGAACTTCGCCGTCTTCATCCTTAACTATACCCTGCTTCATAATGAGTTTACCATCATCGCCGAACATATACCAACCTGTAGGAAGATAACCGTTAGTATCAGTTAAGTATAATGAGCTGTTTTTAGCAGCCTTGTAGTTGCTGGGGTTGAAATAATAATATGAACCATCTGTGTCTTTTACAAGACCGGGAGCAGAAGCGATACCATCAGTAAGGTAATAGATATCACCATTAGATGTTGTGTATACTCCGGATTCGTAAAGTTCACCAACATATACGCCGTCGGCAGTATATTCAAAGAGCTGATAGTTGCTCTTGGGGTTCCATTTGATTACGCAGTTACCTTCGTATCTGTAACCGGTGTTGTTAAAGCCATAAACTTTGCCATCAATTGTCTGCATGCTCTGGCCATAATATGTATTACCATAGTAATATCTTGTACCGCCGGGCATTTTTACCCAAACACCGCTATCAAGTTTACCATTGTTAAATGACATTGTGAAGTACTGTGATGTAGAGCAGATATCATAAGATACGTGTGTACCGTTAAGACCTGCATAAGTAATCTTGTCAAAACAATACTGTACGTTGTCAACGTTCTGCCAACCACTTACAAGTTTACCTGCAATGAGGTAATAATTTACGCCATTAACGTCAACAAGACCACTTGTATTGATCACATCGCCACATTCACAAGTGATAATTCTATTGTCAATATCAACTGTGTAAGAATGATCGGAAGATTTGATTAATGTACCCCAATCAACAACAGATTTACAAGTTTCACAGTAAGTTCTGTCAGAGTAGCCATCTTCTGTGCAAGTAGCTTCTTTATTAAGAACTGTGAGTTCTGCGTCGTGAATATGATAGGGAGATGAAATTGTAGTAAGTTCTGTTGCTACATTAATAGAACCACCAAATGAAGAGGATGTGTTATCAGTAAAGTCAACTTTACCATAAACAACATCACAGTCAACATTTACAACAGGTTTGTTGCCTGTAAAAGCAGCGGGATCATAATATTCTTCGGTTACAAAGTTGAATCTGTCATAAGTCCAAACACGAACAGGAATACTTACAAGGGTCTGTTCATCAGCCTTTACATTGGAAGTATTCTCTGCTTCAACAGTAACTGTAAGAAGTTCTGAAACCTCATTGTAATCGAAAGTAGCATTAAAGCCATTAGCTACAACAGCACCTTTAGTTTCCCAAACGTTTGCATTCTGAAGCTTTAATGTTGTTTCAAGCTTAGTTACTTTGCTGAGATCGGCTACATTGATGTCTACATAATAGATAGACTGAGCTTTTGCAGATTCGCCGGAATCGTTATGGCCTGTAAGCTCAACAACGGCCTCGCCTGCAACAGTAAATGTTCTTGTGATTTTAGCGGGATTACCAAGCTCATCTTTGATTTCAAAAGTAACTGTGTGAACACCGGCAACGAGATTAGCATCTTCAGCAGTAGACATAACTCCGCCTGTTACAGATGTCTTGACCTCGTTTCCATCTACAAGGATTTTTCCTGTAGAATTGTCAAGAGCAGCGTTATCAGAAACTTTTGCAGAGAATGCTACTTTATTTCCTGTAATAACTGTGCCGTTTTCAAGACTTACAGCTGTATCAGCAGTAGAGTAAGTGGTCTCGGAAATTATAGGAAGAACTCTGTCGTCTACAGCAGAGCTGTAGTCAAGAGTAATATCATCAATGTAGAATGTAAGTGTTGCGGGAACAGTAGGCTTTACATAAGTACGGATAAAGGAAGGTGAACGAGAATTGCCTTCATCTGTAGCAATTGGTGTGCAAAGATAGTCGTACTTAGAAATGTCAATTGTAGCATATACCCAGCGTGATTCAGGAATGTCAGCTTCTGTAGCAGAGTTAAGATTTGTTGCTTTACCTGTTAATGCAGAAGTAAACATAAAGTGATCCTGTTTACAGGAATAAGAACCGTCAGCATTCTTGGAATAAAGCTGAGACTGGAAAGAAAGACCGGCTGCACCCTCTGGAATGTAAATCCACATACCGAGAGTAGTTGCAAGTTTATCATTAGCCACATCACGAAGAACTATTGTTTCGCCTACGTTAAAGAGCACATTATAAGACCAGTTGGCGTAATCAGCATCGGTATTGTCAAGGCTCCATGCAAGTGCATAGTTGCCGTTTCTTACCTGACCGCCTTCTTCGGCAGTTGTGGCAAATGTTTTACTGCTTAAATATTCGTTAAACTGACCGGCAAGAGGCTCGGAGCCTACAAGTGTGTTGTTCACTGCATTATCATTAGACCATTTTTTAGCTTCTTCGAAGCCCATAAAGTCAGCTTTATCGCCATCCTCAAAGTCATAGATAATTTCAGAACCTTTACCGAAGTTAACGCTATAAACAAGTTTTGTTGTACCGTATGTTACAGTAATATCAGTGTTTGTAATAGAAGTATCTGTAGTAGCAGTAAACTTAAAGCCGTCAAGAGTACCTGCGTTTACATTAGAAAGAGCTACAGAGACTGCATTTGTGTCAACGTATACGTTTGCCTCACCGATTTGAGCTATAATGGGGAGTGTAATAGAACGCACCTTATCAGCTGTAGAGTAAGGAATTGTTGTAGATGAAGCAGAAAGTGTGAATGTAACAGGGTCAGCAATGGTTATTGTTTTGGTACCAACCACTACATTGTTGGAAAGAATCTGAATATCTACGTCACCCTTCCTACCATTAGAAGTGAAAACGCCGTCAGAAACAGTACCAAAGGAAGCATCAGAAAGTGTCCAGGTTGCATCAGCGGGCATATCCATTGCATAACCATGAGTATCAATAGCTTCTGCATCAAAGGAGTAAACTGTCTTTGGTGCAAAAATATCGTAGTCGGATTTAATGTTAATCAAATCAAGTTCGCCTGTAGGAGCAACATTAGATGCAACGAAAACACCGTGAGCTGTAGGACGCTGTGCACCATCACAAGGTACGGAACGCATAGTGAAGTTTTCTTCACCTACACGCTTGGAAATGAAAGTAGAGGAACCACCGCCATCGCAGTTAGCAGCCCACTGACAACCGAGAGCCAGCATTGCTTCGCCTTCTTCGTAAGAGCTGAAACCAACAGAGTTGTTAGCACCACGGCCATCGTTCATACAAAGAACCAGTGTACCGTCAGCTTTTACACCAACCATTGAACGGGCAGCGTCATCGTTTCCGCGTTTAACGGTTGTGCTGACCAATGCACCATCTTTTACAACCATACCAAAAGATACGCCAACTGCGTGTAAAAGAATGCCGTCAGCCAGATATTTATTAAATTCTGTCTGATTGAAGGCTTTTACATCGCAAGAAATGTTACCTTCTGCATCTTTAAATACATAAAGAATAGAAGATGTGGCTTTGAAAGCAGATCCGTCAGATGAAACATCTTTACCAAAGTTACCGATGCTCTTACCGTTATATACAAGAACTCGGGGTGAATAGCTGTTGTAGTAAAGGTCTGTGTTCATACCACCTACAATGTTGTATCCGAGGTTATTCTCATAATACTTTGCCATTTCGGTAAGTTCCTTATGAGACCAGTTAGCCTCCTGACTGAGATCCTTGTCAATCTGATAGTATCCGGGAACAATAGATACATCAGGATTAGACGGGTCAACTTCGATAATGTGAAGAACCTGTCTGCGGGTACCGGTGGAGTTGTTAAGAACCATCTCTGATTCAACTGCTGCACCGGGAACAAGTACGTAATCCTTTTTAGAGATTACATTATAGTAGCCGTCTGTGCCGAAAGATGTGCCTGTGAATACTACATTTGTTTCAGCCCAGTTAGGGATTGCAGCAAGCACATTCATAGGAATAGCACACATTATCATTAAAAGCGCAATGATAATAGCTACTACACGAGTTGATTTTCTTTGCATAGTTATTTCTCCTCTTTAATATATTTTTATATAAATGAACTTCATTCTGATAAAAAAATCCTTCTCTTATCAAAAATCAGAACAATTGGTTTTAAATGTTACCTTATGCTTTGAGGACTTTAAAATATAATCTTTGTAAGAACGTTTGGTATCACAGATATAATAATAATGATGACCAATCTGTTGTTCTTTTGGTAAGTCTTCTTTCCAATTACCATATTTTTGAGTTAAATATTCATTTGTGTTCTCAGGTAAACTTACGGTTAATCCTTCAAATACGCCTGTCTTCCCTTTGCCGTATTGAGACTTTGGTGCATATTCAAGTGTTCCCTGCCAATTACCATGATTACACATTAATTTTGAATTTTCAACAGAATATAATGAAATATGTTTTTCAAAATTCTCTGCATATTTGTTAATTCGTTTATTAACTCCCAGTAATCTTTCGAAAAATAATAATATATTAACTTTCCAAGACTGTTTGGTTTTTAAACACGATAAATATGCTAATTGGTATTTCTTTTTTTCTTTTTCTAATTTAATTTGTAATTCTATATTTTCGGGATAACCATCAAGGGGAAAAATATCAATGTATATACCGTGATTTATGTTTAAACCTGATGTACCGATTTCTACATACGTAGTATTAGAATTACGTAGCTTACTGAACATTAAAGGGTATTCCTTTTCGGTATGATGATTTTGCAAAAACATATAATCAGGTAAGAATAACTGAGCATTCTTACAAAAAACCTCATAATCTTTTCTGGGTAATGCCACATCAAGATCGTCATCCCAAGGAATAAAGCCTTGATATTTTTCTGCCCCCAAAGCTGAACCGCATACTAAGTAATAAGTAAGATTAAGTTTATTACATATTTTTACAAACCATTGAAGCATATCAAATTGGATTTTTTGTAATTCGTTCATTTTTAAAAACAATATCTCCTTTAGATATTTTGGTAAAAATAAGTACAAACAAACTGTGAGGCACGGTGCCTATGATTGACATAGTCTCAGAAGATGAGTGAATAATAAACACCAAAATTGTAACAAATGCGATGTATTGAATTTTTGTATAAACAATATTTTTTAAGAATGTAATCTGCTTAAACCAGAAGTACAAATACACCGCCAGACCAATTAAACCTAAGGAAGAAAAAATCGTTAAGATTCCGTTATGTAAATTGGTAAATCTATATTCGCACATATTGCCGAAAATATATAACCAAGGGTTTTCTTTGACCGATTCAAATAACGAGCTATATATAGAATTTCTACCGGTAGAAATTGCTTTACCAAGTATCTGATAATCAAAGTCCAAATTTCCAAGTGAAATCTGAAACAATACAGCAATAATAGGTATGATTAAAGCTAAATACGGTATGAATTTTCCGGTGAACTTAAATCTGAAGATTAAAAACACCATCAAAACAAGAACACAAAGTACTACCGTGCGTGAACTCAGCATCAGCAATATAACAATTAAAACAGCAATTAATGAAATGTTAACTACTCTGTTAATAATCTTTTTCTGTGAGAATATAGCTAAACATAAAATAGCAACAGAAAACAGAATGCAAAAAGATGTGCCGTTGGGATTACCTAATCCTAATGTAAATATCTTATCATTATACTCATTAACTACTTCATATTTAAAGTCAAAAGGACCGAATGCATATATTATATACATGGCACAAAGCATATAGTTTACCGGTAATAAGTCATCTATGGTGATGCAGCTATCTTTACTGACAGGTAAGGATATACTCCAATAAAATGCCAACAATGAAACGATTGCTATAATCCAGGCTCTCAAATCATCAAAATTAATGGGAAACAG
Organism: Ruminococcus sp.; assembly: GCA_045635685.1. GTDB lineage: Bacteria > Bacillota > Clostridia > Oscillospirales > Acutalibacteraceae > Ruminococcoides. The sequence continues at coordinate 150,221 of JAZTWD010000048.1, read as the reverse complement.
ATTCTTTATACTGGTAAGTGTGGCAACTAAAACTAATATAGCTAAAATGACCACTTCTTTTTTTATGTTTAACTTACCCTTTTTTAAGCTGGAAATAATCGGATATACAAAAAACAGGATTAGCGATATATAACCAAATATCCTTGAAACGCTGGTTGATAACGGCGCAAAAATAAGGTTAATGGTTATTGAATAAAACGCATATTTAAGTAAGTTATCGTACAAAAGAACGCCTCTTTTCACGTATCAAGTAGATTTTTATAAACTTTTGTATATTGTATAGCCATTTTTTCGGAAGAAAAAATATCTTTTACAATTTCTATTTGATTCTTTGACAGGCTGCAATTGCTTCTGTCTGCAGATAAATCTTTTATAATATCTGCAACTTCAGCAACAGTGCAACTTTCCGCAATGTAACCAAATGTTTTATTTAATACATATGGTATTGCTGTGCTTGCAAAACCAATGCTTTTTGTACCGCTTAAAGCAGCTTCAATAAATGTAAGACCAAATGTTTCTTCCAAAGACAAGCTCACATGTAAGTCGCTGGAGCTATATAGTCTATACAATTCACGTTTATCGTCAATTCTTCCATATAGTTTAATGTTTGGAGGAACAACACAATTCTCAGGTGTATCGCCAATCAATAGAATATCGGCGAAATCACATATCATTTCTGCTAATTCAATAAAGCGTTTGAATCCTTTTCGTTCATCCCAACAAGCGGCAACACCAATAACAGTTAATCTGTCGTATTTTTTGCTGTCAGATATACACTCTTCAGTCTTAATAGCATTAGGAATACAATACATAGGATAGGCAGATAAAAAAGAGCGTTTAATTTCGTTTTGTACCCACTCAGAAACGCAAACAACTGAGAATTTATCAAGCTTTGATACAAGTTCTTTCTTGAGATTTAAATATTTTTCTGTATGCTTTGTTGCACAATCGACTAATTCAGAACTTAAAGGGCAGTTTTTGCAGCTATCTAAAAAAGCATTGCAATTTGCTTTGGTATAATAATAACAGCCCCCTGTGTTAAGCCACATATCATGAGCAGTATATACAACAGGTATTTTTGCTTTAGCTAAATAACGGAGCAATAAAATATAATCAACATATCCGTGATGAAGCACGTGCAAATGAACCAAATCAGGCTTTATTTTTTTTATATTATGAATTATTTTTAGTGTACTAAAAAAAGCGCTATGAGGTGATTTGCTCACATATTTTCTTAAAGTTCTTCTTAATAAATTTTCGAAACGATTTTCGTATTTAATAATATTGTTTTTAGTATTATTGCCTATAGCATATAAAATGTAACTTTGATATCCTTTGTTGAGCAGATGCTTATGTATTGAATATTCTATTTCTTTCTGTGCGCCTACATATGCAACACCTATTTGCAGGATGTTCATATAAAATCTCCAAATTAAAAATAAATGCCTTTTGAATTACCTTTATATCCAAAAATATCTCTTAATTTCATATCTTTTTCTTTTCCGACTAAATGCCCTACATGCAACGATTCGGATTTTAACTTTTCTAAATATTCATCTGTTGATTTAATTATATGTGCAGGAATACCGCCGACAACAGAATTGTCAGGTATATCTTTTGTTACAACAGCACCTGCTCCTATCACTACCCTGTTGCCTATGGTTACACCGGGCAGGATAATTGCATTATTACCTATATACACATCATCGCCAACAATAATTGGTTTTGTAATTTCTAAATCAGGTATGTCTTTTCTAAATAACAGCGTGCCGCCATCATGAGTAACAAACCGAACACCGTCTGTAATATGCACATTTTTTCCTAATGTAATAATCCATGGCTCAGTACTCCAACCTACGTTACCGTAAATATGAAGCTCTCCGTCGGGAAAATTAACTCCAACTTTTTGTGCGTATTTTAAAGGGCGCATTTTCTGTAAATATAAACGATAAATACCTTTGAGTGTCATATTGATATATCCCCAAAACTCAATAAAACTAATTTGATTAATGCTCGAAAACAAAATTTATAAAAGAATCGGAATAATTTTCCCAATCAAAATATTCCAGTGCAGTATTTCTTGCTTCTGAACTTAAAGCACTTAACTCGTCTTCTGATAAACTAAGTACAACTCTCAAAGCGTTTAGGCATGCCTTTGCAGAACAATCTTCAATAATGATACTATTAAAATTATTATGTAAGTAAAGGCCTAAATCTGATGTAAGATTACAGATAACAGGCGTACCTGTAGACAATGCTTCAACAATTTTTGTCGGAAATCCTGCTTTAGCGTATCTTTCATTTGCAGGTCTGAGCAAGAATGAAAAATCAGCGTTATTAAGTGCAGTTATAACTTTTTCTCTTGAAACTCTGCCTGAAAAAACAACCGAATTACCACATTTATTCAAAACACTGTCGCTAAACACGGAAACAAATTGCTCACGGTTAATACCAACAACATTAAAAGATATTCGATTACGTTCAGCCTCAGACAACATAGAAACAGCTTCAACCATTTCGAACAAATGGTCCTTGCCGCCTACTTGTCCTGCATATACAATTTTTATAACCTTATTTGAGGTATACAGCTTTTTATTAAACGTAACGTTTTTTACATCCATTATTACAGGAATTCGGATGGTTCGTATATCTTTATGAGTAAAATGTTCTTCTAAAAAAGTGCTAATGGCAACTAATTTAAGACTATCGTCAATTAGTTTTGTGTTTATCAAATTATTATGACGATAATATGGGCTTAAACAGCCGAGTTTGTATTCGCTTTTTGAATACCATTCTACATCATCAAAAACTAAAGGAATACTATAATTTTTAGAATAATTTTTCAAATATTTAAATAGGCTGACGCTACCGGAATCAAACAGTATAGCTGATATGTCACTTGGAGAAAATGCATTTATTACATTCTTAAAATGTTTTACATATAATATTCTGCCTAAAATTCTGTATAAAAAATTATCATTGGGATATCTAAGGGAAATATGTTTTATATTATCAAAAACTTTTTCAGAAAAATCTGTACTCTCTCCCAAAGAAATAACATAGGGCTTGAACCCTTTTGATAAGACGATTTTTGCAAAGGCATTTAATCTGACTGCGCCTGCATCGCCAAAAGGAAATTTATTAACTGTAATAATTAAAAAATATCCCTTCCCCATTGTTTATGTACTCCTTATTTTATACTATAGACCAAATATCGCAATATTGCTTAAATACAATATCGGCTGAATATTTATGCTTAGCTTTGTTATAAGCGTTTTCAGCTAAGATGTGACGTAAATTTCTATCCTTAACAAGCATATCCAGAGCAGAAGCAAGACCATCGGCATCCTTAGGTTTTACTACCAAACCGCAATTATCAGAAAGCATATCCGAAATAGCACCAACATCGGTAGCTAACACCGCTTTTGAACGAATCATCGCTTCTAATATAACATTTGGAAACCCTTCTGTGTAGCTGGGTAAAACCAGAACAGATGACTCGGATAATACTTTCATAGCATTGTTATGATCCAGATAACCTAAAATTTTCACATTGTTAAAACTAAAGTTATCCAAAAGGTAATTTTTATATGTCTCATTGCAACTACCTGCAATATAAAGTTCCCAATCAGTATGACTTGAACACACCGCAGACCACGCGGTAAGCAGTTCTTCAATACCCTTAGTTTTTAATACATTGCCTAAAAACAATACCCTCTTACTCTCAACCTCTGATGCTTCATATGGCAGTTCTACAGGATTTGGGATATAGTGTACCTTTTTCTCTTCACAGCAATTTAAAACCGCTTTATATGTATGAAGATCTATAGTTATTACACTATCAGCTAAAGATAGTGCTTTTTTCATAAGCTTAGCTTCTGTGCCGCCGTTTCTGAATATTTCTGGAATACGGCCAAAGTGCAAGTGATACACAGACCTAACATTTCTGTTTTTAAGAATCATTAAAAAAAGTATATCCCTAATTAACGCTAAGCTTCCGCTTGTAGTTATGTGTGCAACCTTTGCATCGGGATTGGATTTTACAGCTTTAATTAATTTAAAAGCCAAAGGTATCATAAAAAAACCTTGGTGAAAAATTCGGGAAAATATACTTCTTTCGATAGTTGCAGTTTTTGGAGAGATATCTATATTGATTAACGTATACCCTTTTTCAGATGCGTTTTTTTTAAGTATTTTAAACCAATTTGTTATACCTCCATTTGGTGGAGGTACAGGAGCGCAGGTGATAATCTTTTTATTCATTAAAAATTTGTCCTTTTTAATCCATATTATAAAACTTTATAAGGATTCTATGATTTCTTCAAAAACAGCTACTATTCTATTGAGGTTAAAATTAGCATCAAAGTATTTTTGAGAACATTCTCTGATGTTTTCCAGTTCAGTAGGGCTTAAGCTCATCAATTTCTGCAGTTTTTTACTAACATCAACCGCATTTTTTTCTGACACCAGACCTGAATCAGACATATTTATTATTTCAGCACTTTCGCCACCAACAGCACCTAATATAGGTGTGCTGCATGCTAAATATGTTTGTAATTTTGCAGGTATAGTTAAATCAAAAAGTTTACTATCGCTAAATGATAAATAAGCACAGTCAGCATATTTAACATAGCAGTTTGCTTCATCTTCGGAAACTCTGCCTACAAAATGAATATGATTATCAAGGTTTTTGCAAGCCACTTTTTGCATTAATTCATCTTTAGCACGACCATCGCCGACAATATACCATCTAACAGGTTTTTCTTTTAATAATTCAGCTGTATCTACAAGTAAATCTAAACCTTGAGCATAACCCACATTTCCTGTAAATACTACATTAAAATAGTCATCGCTGTAACACTCAGGTTTTTTCATAGCACTGAAGTTTGGTGATTCACAAAACTGAGGCCAAAATATCAGTTTATCTTTGTTTACTCCGCGAGCATTAATGTTCTTAACAAAACCATTGGAAGAACAAAGAATTTTGTCACTATATTTATAAATCTTATCTACAATTTTATTGATAACACCGATAATCAACTTATTGTTTATTCCAAGTACTTCAATAACATTCTCAGGCCACAAATCCTGAACGTTAAACAACATGGGAGTTCCAAACTTTTTCTTATACTTTATCGCGGGTAAACCGACGGTAACCGGAGAAACCTCAAAGACATAAACCACATCAAACTTTTCTTTGCATTTTTTAACCCACTTGTTACCTTCTATAACGAAGGTTATACAATTATTTAAAAGTCCCATCAAGTTATGGCCTCTGGGCTTTACTTTAAGTCGATGAATATTAACTCCATTCCACTCTTTTTCATAAGGAATGTTATAACCATAACCATCATAAATCTCACCATATGGATACTGCGGATATCCGGTGAGCACGGTAACCTTATGACCTCTTCGTACCAATTCTTTTGCTAATGTATTAACACGAAAAGTCTCAGGATAAAAATATTGTGAAACTATTAGTATTTTCAATTTTTACCCTCCGTTTTAAGGATGGTATCATATAAGCTTTTAACAACCCTATAATCTTCTTTGTATTCGCTAATTTTCATATCATAGGTAAAACTGCCGAAAGCCTTGTTTACGATACCAACTACACAACCTATAAGCTTAAGTAACCATGTAAAACCTTTAAAAAACAAAATTTTTCGGTTATGGGCTTTTGCAATAAGCTTAACCATTTCCGAAGTACTGCAATATGTATTATTCTGAGGATGGAAAACACCATGCTCCTCATTCTTTATCATCAGACAAACAAATTCAGTAAAATTATCGATATAAAGCATTGAACGAAGGTTATTCACATAAGGAAAAAAGAGTAATTTTCTACCAAATTTTGAGAGTGTTCGGTAATTACCGCGGCTGTTTTCACCGTAAATCATAGGAGGACGTAAAATAACAACCTTAAATGTATCGTCGGCAAGATTAAGCAAACCTTTTTCAGCCTGCACCTTGCTGTCTCCATAACAATTCACAGGAGATACTGCTGTATCAGCGGTAATCATTTTATCTTTTCCTATTTTGGAACCTTCACCATATACAATGGAGCTGCTCATAAAGATAAATTGTTTTACTCCATCGCTCTTGGCCTTCAGAGCTGTTTCAATGGATAAATCTGTATTTACCGAGTAGTAGAGCTCTTTTTTACTATCGGATATTTTACCTGAATCAGAGTGTGCAATTCCTGCTACATGAAACACAACATCATAATGTGAAAAATCTGATTCTTTCCACGACTTTTGTAGCATATCAAGGGTATCGACAGTAAAACTGTCAGAATAATTCTTATTTACATAGTGCTCAAAAGACATACCTATAAAGCTGTTGGCACCGGTAATAAGAACTCTTTTCATAAAACACAATCCTCTTTTGCATTAACGTGAGACAGTTCTTTGTTATCAACTGTCCCTTCTACAATTCCGTCAGACTTAAAAATAGAAACAACTGTTCCAATTATGCATCTGACATCAAAAGCAAAACTTTGTTTTGCCGCATATTCCCCATCATACTTTGCTTTAACGGGGATCTCCAATTCATCTCTGCCATTTATTTGTGCCCATCCGGTAAGTCCGGGTTTTACATCGTTGGCACCATATTTATCACGTTCTTCAATAAGGTCGTATTGATTCCATAAGGCAGGTCTTGGACCCACAATACTCATATGATTAACCAAAATATTAAATATTTGCGGTAATTCATCCAATGATGCTTTTCTTAAAAATCTACCTGTTTTTGTAATATAGTTACCGGGGTCTTTCAGCTGATGAGTAGGGATGTTTTTAGGAGTAGAGGTATACATAGTGCGAAATTTTAAAATATTAAAATGAGTTTTATGTATTCCGATTCTTTTCTGTTTAAATATAACAGGACCAGGCGAATCGATTTTTATAGCTACAGCTATAATAAGCATTGGAAAGGCAAGAATAGCAATAGCTATACTTGAAAGAAAAACATCTATAAACCTTTTAAAAAAACGCTTATACATAAGTAAACCTTTCTTAATATGAAATACAAGAGATTTTTAATTCAGCGGAAATCACAGTAACCGTGTTACCGAATACATTAATATTTTAAAAATTAATTTTCCGGAATATACAGAAGCTCCAAAAGTATCCGCTGAACATCATCTTTGTTAGGATAAAATTCAAGGAATTTTTCGCCAACTTTTGATTCGCCTTCTATAGTATAAATCTCTGTAAATTCATAATCGCTAAGATTTTTAACGAGATTTTCCAGCTGATTAATCGAATAATTAGAAACGATATAATCTGATAACTCGGCAGAAACATTAAGTATAAATGTGTCATCAGACTTTGCTTTTTCATTGAAAACTTTGAATAAAGACGAAAGATATTCCTGTTGTCTGAGCATTCGAGTGGAGTTTGAGCTATCCTCTAAACCATAACGTGAACGAACATAAGTAAGTGCTTGTTCGCCGTTAAGTGTAACAGTTTCACCCATAATCAGCGTATTATCAACACCGGAGAAATCATCTTTAACCTCAACCTCGACTCCGCCTACCAAATCGGTAATTACAGGTACAGCATCCATAGTAACGGAAATATAACGGTCTATGGTAGTACCATTAAGTAATTCTGAAGCAGCATCAGCAGTGTTTCTGCAGCTTACTTCCCTACCGTTTCCATAGGTATGAGCAAGAGCAAGCTGCCCCTCGAAAATATCAATTTTTTCTCCTGCCACACCTAAAACGTTGATTTTAGTCATAGAATCTCTGTTAAGATGGATAGCTGAGTATGTATGCTTTTCGTTATCAATTACAAAAAGCATATTGAAGTCGGCTTGCTGGTCGTTATAATATCCGGTGTCGTCTCTATCGTCATCAAATTTATCCAGACCAATTAAAAGGAGACACTGAACATTTTCATTCAGAACATAATCAACACCATCTACAGTCATAGATGTGCCTAACACTTCATCGTGAGCAGGAAACAAACCTCTGCCTTTATCCCATGAATTCAGAAGTAAAAAAGATGAGGACACGAGCAAAACAACAAGAATTATAATAAGAGTGCCATATATTAACTTAGTTTTATTAATCTTTGTTTTACTCATAATTTACCTCTTTTATACTTTACTTTTCTTTTTGTAGCTGATAGCAAGAATTACAATTCCTGCAGCAGAAACTACAATAACACCTGCAAGAGCCCAGGAAAGAGCATCACCTGTAACAGGAACGTCGATAAGAGAATTATCAACATCAACCACTACAGCGAAAGCTCTGGGTAATTCTGTAGTAAACACTAAAAGGCCATCCTCGATAGTTGCATCTTCAACAACATGCCATTTGCCGTCTTCAAAATAAACAAGACCAACAAAGTTTTTAATTGTTTCAGAGTCAAGTTTAATCTTAAATTTGCCATCGGTGGAATCGGTGATGCCAATGTGGAATAAATCACTAATACCAAGATTTTCAGGTGAAACATTGAGATTTGCAGCGATATCTTTAATACCGGGAATTAATGTTTCGATGTTTGCTGCATCTCTGATGCTGTTGTATGCATTCTCTAATTTCTCTCGATCAATAAGCTCAAGAACATTTCGGTCACCAAAAGATGTGATAAAAATCTCACCTTTCCAATCGGGATCAGAGCACTCGAAATCTGCAATAATGGGAGTTTTATTGTAGGAAGGACTCTGTAAGAAATTTGCGGGAGCAGCAGATACGGAAAGTGTCATCACACAAACCATAGCAAGGGTAAGAATGATTGCAAAAACCTTTTTCATAATAATTTCTCCTTTAATGTATTTAATGAAATATTAAATTACAAGTATTTATAAAAGGCGTTCGGCAAAGCTGTTTATCTGATCAATCATACGGCTTCCTGCCTTACGCTCAATATATGAAATCGCATCACCAATACGTGGAGTTCTGTCAGTCAAATTGTGGCAGTCAGAACCAATAAAATGCAACATATCGTTTTTAAGCATAGAAATTGCCTTGATTCTTGTGCCTATACTTAAGAAAAAATATGCGTTGGCTTGTAAAAGAACTCCGCTTAAAATAAGCTCTTCAATTACCCGTTTATCCTGAAATCGCAGATAACGCTCAATATGAGCTAAAACAACTGTAATTTTACCTGATGAAGCGATTTCAATAACTTCTCTTATAATGTATTCAGTCCATTTTCTCATAGGCATTTCAAGCAATAAGAGTTTTGAATTGCAAATACACAGACTCTCCAGGTTTTCAAGTCTGCTAATGCCTTCATAGTATTTTACCTCAGCACCAAGGAAAATTTCAGGGTAATCGGGAGAAAGATAATCTGAAATCATTTGAAATGATTTATTTCTTTTATAAAGAAAATCTTCAACCGAATTACGATTGGCGTAAAAGTGAGGTGTTGCAACAACCTTCGTTACGCCTTGTTTTTTCAATAAATCAAGCATTTTAAGAGTTTCATCAATGCTTTTACTTCCATCGTCGATGCAAGGTAAAATGTGACTGTGAAAATCAATCATCAATCCATACCATTAGCACTATAGGGCTGTTTATAGTATTTATAATATTTTTTATAACGGCCATATGAGCCTTTTTCGTTTTTGGCACTGTTAAGAACACAACCAAGAACGTTTACATTTGAAAGTTTAAGTTGTCGGAAACAAGCTTCCAAGTCTTTCTTTGAAGTGTATTCTTCTCGAATAACAACAATCATACCAGTAATAAGGCTGGATATAGCCAAAGCGTCTGAAACAATATTAACAGGAGGAAGGTCTACAATAATATAATCAAACTTTTCAGAAAGTATGCTGAAAATCTGCTTCATTCTGTGTGAACCTAAAAGCTCAGACGGGTTGGGCGGTAAGTTACCTGAAGGTAATATATACCAATTATCAAGAAGCTTGGATTTAAAAACACTTAACTGCTGATTTTCATAGTCCATAAGAAAATCAGTAAGTCCGGGAGAAGTGTTCATCTCCATTTTTTTGGCAACACTTGGAATTCTCAGGTCAGCATCAACCAACAGGACTTTCTTGCCGCTTTCTGCAAGTACGTAAGAAAGATTAATTGCAGTTGTACTTTTTCCTTCTCCTCTGATTGAGCTGGTAACGCCGATAATAGGACATTTTTCACCGGCAGGTAAAGTAAAACCTAAATTTGTTCTTAAAAGCTTATATTGTTCAGTTGCAGTAAATTCAAGGTTTTTGTGTAAAGTGTTTTCAACATTTGCTGATGAAAAATTTTTATTAATTTTCTTTTTTAGTGCCATAATATCACCTCGAACTCAGTTAATTACTGCTTTTTTTATAATAATTATATCCCTTAGAATCATGGGTGTACAAATCGGGCACTTTTGCCAGAATCGGATAATCGTAATTATTAAGAATATAATCTTCATCATGGATTGTATCATCGGCAATAGCAATAATCACAAGCACAATAAATGAAAGCATCAAACCGATTACACAGCCTACAGCGGTATGTTCGGTTATACTTGGTGCTACTTTATTAAGGTCTACCACAGCTGAATCTACAACCTCCATAGAGCTTCCTTCAATAATTTCGGAAATTCTTATAGGTAATACCTTAGCGATAGTATTAGCAATTTTAGCAGCATCGTAGGGATCCTTGCATGTAACTGTAACTCTAAGAACTTCTGTATCTTTAACAGATGAAGCTGAAACCATTTGGTCTAATTCTTCCCAAGTATAATTAACTCCGGATTTTTCGATAACAGCTTCAAGGGTTGTACGGTTTTCAAGAAGAACACCATATGTTTTTACCAGACTTTGGGCCGCTGTAATTTCAGAAGAGCTTATACTGAAACTGGCACTGCCAACAGAAATAGAGCTGTTGTTAACATATAGCATAATCTCAGAAGAATATGTAGGATCAATAATAAAAGCTGAATAAGTAAAACCCATAACAGCGCCAACAATTCCGCAAATAACCAGTACCCATATTTTTTTCCATAGAGTAGATAATATATGCGCTAAATCTATAGTAAAATATTCTTTTTTTCTGTTGTTATGTTCCATAAACAGCTTCACCTCATATGCATCTATACATTTCGGATATAATTACACATAATAATCCTTTATAACATAGTAATTATAATACATTTAAACACAATATGCAAGACAATTTTGATATAATTTTACCATATATATGAAAAAACGCCTTGAATTTTCATCAAGGCGTAAAAGTTTATCATATTTTTATTAATTCATAACATTGGAAACCTAAGCCAAGCTTTTCGGCTGACTCTACCGTGTGAATTCCGTGGCGTGAGTCCATTCTTTCGATAAGTGCAGCCTTACCCTCGTCGGGAGCATTTTTAACAGCATCATAGCAAGCTTTATCAAGGGCCACAGGGTCAGTTGAAGCGAAAATACCCAAGTCCCCCATTTCAGGCTCGGCAGGATGAGAATCGCAGTCACAGTCTACCGAGAGCTTGTTTGCAACACTTACATAAAGTATATTCTCAGCGCCCATATAATCGATAACAGATTTGCAAGCATCTGCCATACACTCCAGAAAAACATCTTGCTCTGCAGTATTCTGCCAAATAATGTGGTAGTCATCTGTAACACCTGCGGTGTGGATATGAGTTTTGCCTCTTGTTGAGGCGATACCAATGCTCATGTTTTTAAGTGCACCGCCAAAACCACCCATTGCGTGTCCTTTGAAATGCGAAAGAATTAGCATTGAATCATAGTTTTTGAAATTTTCGCCGATGAAATTTTCTTTAAGATTCAAGCCATTTTTTACAGGAATTGCGAAATCTCCGTTTTCGTCCATAATATCGCAGGGAGCAATGTCCATAAAACCGTGGTTTTTAATTACCTGCCAATGGTCCTTAGGGTCAATTCTTTTGCCTGCATAAGCGGTGCAACACTCAACGATTGTACCGTTTAACTTAGATACCAAAGGCTCAATCATCTTAGGGTCAAGAAAATTGTGACCGCCTGCTTCGCCAGTAGAGAGCTTAACACAAGTTTTGCCTTTAAGCTCTGCTCCCAACGCATCGTAGATTTTAATTAAAGCATCGCTTGAAATCTCTTCTGTAAAATAAACCTTGGATTTACTCATTAAATAACTCCTTCTTTCTTAAATGAAATAAGATGAAATTTCTGAAGTGTAAGCATAATTAAGGGAATCAGAATAATCTGCAAAATTATACCCGGTACAGCGTTTGTGAAAGCACCTGCAATAAAAGCTGTAAAAACGAAGCCCTCGTCAGTAAAACCAAGCACAAAGAACTGAACGATACATTTGATAATTCTGCCTGCAATCATTGAAATTATAAGAGATATGTATACCTTGCTAATATTCTGAGTTTTTAAAATATAATAAATAAATCCAGCAAAGAAGCCGTATGCGGCAAGTTCAAAGGCCATTATAATTCCTGTCGGGAACAATACAGGGTTTGCAAATATAATGCCTCGCAGAATAGGCGCCATAAAACCAACACCTAAACCGTATTGCCAACCGCAAATCATTCCACAAAGTATAACAGGAATATGCATAGGTAAAAGCATTTTGCCTATCTGAGGAATCTGCCCTGTAAGGAATGGCAACAACAGTGCCATACACAGAAACATGGCAGAAAATACTAAGTTTAATAAATCTTTTTTCTTCATAAGTACCTCAAGTTTATTTTATATTAAAATTATACAGCTTTATATAAAATATAGCAAGAAAAATATAAGCGAGAGCATAAACACTCTCGCTTAATTCTAAATTATTTAAACACAGGTGGCTCTGTACATTCATCTGCAAAAGCGTTAGGGCCGGGATTTGACATTGAAAAGTAAACCTTTGCCGCCTGAGTGGTGCCAAAATCTTGGTTAGAGCCTGTATCCTGAATCTTGTTAAAAGCATCACGGAACATCTGATTGTGAGCCTCTTCCCTGTTCAAGAGAAAATCAATGGTTTTCCTTACCTTTTTATCTTTAATCTGGCGGTAAAGATATTCGTAAACCACCTTGGCTCTTTGCTCAGAAGCGATGTTACTTAAAATATCAGCACACAAATCTCCTGTTACCGTAACATAATCGGAAGTCCAGGAATACCCTGATGCGTTAATGAGCCCGGGGTTAAGACCAAGAATAACGTGAGTCTGGATTTCGCCTGCCTTGACCTTTGAGGCATCTACATCGTGGCCATTAAGAAGATTTATGGTTTCGGCAATCATTTCCATATGGCCCAACTCTTCAGCGGCAATATCAAGGAATAAGTCTTTAATTTCAGGGTCTTTAATCCGAAAACTCTGAGACATATACTGCATAGCGGCTTTAAGCTCACCGTTACCTCCGCCTAACTGCTCCTGTAAAAGCGCAGCGTACTGGGGATTGGGAGCTTCTACCTCTACAGGGTGAAACAGCTCTTTCTGATGTGTAAACATAACATAACCACTCTTTCATAATATTTTACTATTATGTTGAGCAGATAAATAAACATTATGCTTAAATTACATTCATAAAAATATCATCGCAGAGATGTGATTCTCTTAAAGAAATAAAATCGTCATCAGAAACGATTATATGGTCAACAAGCATTACACCAATTAGATTAAGCGCCTGATAAATAGTGCCTGTAGCCTTAAGATCAGCTCTGCTTGGCAAGGCTACGCCGCTGGGATGATTATGAGCAATAGCGGCGGTTGCGGCATTGTAACGCATTGAAAGGTCTACGATTTTTCTGACAGGTGCTTCAGATGAATGAAAGCTTCCTTTAGAAATAACACCGCTGTATATCTCTTTACCCTTGGCATCAGCCAGCAAAAGAATCATGGCCTCTTCATCTCTGCCGATGAATTTGGATACAAAGTATTCGCCTAAGCGTTCAAAATCAATAATTTTGGTTCTATTGTTGTTTCTGTCATTGAGATATACCCTTGAAATATCAGGTAACATTGTGAGAAAGGTTGCGGCGTTTGGAGTAAGTCCTGCATTTATTAAAGTGTCAACAGGAGCATCGAACACAGCTGAAATTGAGCCGAAAGTATTCAAAAGTCTGTGTGCAAGAGGGTTTGTATCAGTTCTGGGGTATACATAATACAGTATCATTTCCAGAATCTGATGCTCCTCAAAGCCGTCAAAATGTGTATGCAGGAACCTTTCCTTCATCCTCTGGCGGTGCCCTGTATGTTCATTAGGCATATTTAAGCCTCCAAAATAATTATAATAAGTTCAAATCAGTTTTCCATTTAATAATTCTCTTGACTGATTGGTCAATCTGCTCTTCGCTGATTGAGCCTTCGTAAACAGCCTTTGCAATTGAGGAAATAGCTTCATCATAGTCTTCACAGCAAAGCATATCGTTGCCAGCCATAACCGCATAAACCGCAGCACTTTCACCGTCTGTAAACTGAGTAATAGCTTCCATTACAAGGTCATCGGTAATAATTACACCAGTAAAACCTAAATCATTTCTCAGAATATCGTGAACAGGCTTAGAAAGAGACGCAGGCATATCAGGATCCAACCACGTAACAATATTATGGCTTACAAGAACAGAATCTGCACTGCTTGCAATACCGCACTGAAAAGGAATAAAATCACCGTTTACAAATGCAGAGTAATCGCGTTCGTCGTAAGCTACATTTTCGTGAGTATCAACACTGCCTCCATAACCCGGAAAGTGCTTTAAGGTAGAGCCTATTCCTTTTTCTTTCATAGTTGAAACCACTAAAGTAACATAGTCACCTGTATTGTTGGCGTCCATACCAAAGGTACGGTCAAAGATATAATTATCCTCATTTAACGGAACATCGCATACAGGGGCAAGGTTCACATTAATACCTAAAGAAAGCAAAAGGTCAGCTTTTTCCTCGGTATCGCTTTTAATAAGGTCAAAACCACCCTCTGCATACAGTTCCTGCGGTGACCAGAAAGGAACAGCTCGTAAATTCTCGTTAAGGCTTACACGGTTAACTGTTCCACCCTCTTCGTCAGTTGAAATGATAAGAGGAATGTTGGCGATATCCTGATACGATGAAGTCATATCTTTTACTTCATCAGCAGTTTTATCTTCAAAAGAGAATGAGTAAAGACAAAGTCCGCCTACACCTTTGCTGACTGCATCTTCAATATCTACATCTTCATGACAGCTTACTAAAAGCATCTGAGCGATCTTTTCTTCAAGGGTCATTGAGCTGATGTCAAAGTCAACAGCAACATCTACCTGAGAAGCTGTTGTTTCAGTTGTAGCTTCGGTTGAAAATTCTGTTGCAGGTTCAGTTACGACCGAAGAATCTGCCACGGTTGTTTCAGGCGTTGTTTCCTTTAAATCGATATCAGATTTAAATAACGAGCAAGCCGAAATAGTGAAAATCAACATGAAAATAATTAGTATAAAATAGAGTTTGTTTTTAATATTCATAACAATCATTCCTTACAAGCTATTCTAACACTTAGGAGGCGATTTGTAAATCGAAAAATATAATAATATTAGTCTTGATTTTTATTTTGATGTAGTGTATAATACATTAGCACGCCGGTGTGATGGAATGGCAGACGTGACGGACTCAAAATCCGTTGGTAGCAATACCGTGCGGGTTCAAGTCCCGCCACCGGCACCAAAACCGCCAAGATTCATATGAATCTTGTCGGTTTTACTTATTACCAAACTTTATATAATATAAGAAAAAACTTCCGAGTGTACATAACATGCGGAAGTTTTTTTATTTTATCTGTTTTCGATATCTGTAATCATCTGAACGCGGTTTTCGTGTCTGCCGCCGTCAAACTCTGTGTTTAAGAAAATATCTGCAAGCTTAACAGCCATCTCACTATCAATTACTCTGCCGCCCATGCAAAGAACATTTGCGTTGTTATGGCGACGTGTCATCTCTGCACAGAACTCATTAGTTACAACAGCTGCACGGATGCCCTTAACTTTATTGGCAACCATTGATACACCAATGCCCGTGCCACAGCAGATAATACCTGACTCATAGTCACCGCTCGCAACAGCATCTGCAACCTTGAGAGCATACTCAGGATAATCTACACTGTCAGTATTGAATGTACCAAAATCTGTATAAGCGATTTTTTCACTTCCAAGGTAATCAATTACTGCGTTTTTTATGTCGAGACCGCCGTGGTCACAACCTATAGCTATTTTCTTCATTTTATTTATTCTCCTTTTTCTTAAGTTCTCGTTCAGCCTGAGAAAGCCTCAGGTAAGCAGGCAAAAGCTCAGTGGCGTTCTTTGCTTTTTCGCCTTTACTAAGCTTATCAAAAGCCGCCGCAGCTACAGAAGAAGCTTTCTGGAAGCGTAAGGCATCAGGTGCAAGCTCAACAGAAAGAGCTGTGTCGATAAACTCCTTAAAGCAAAGCTCTGCTCCATCGCCTACCAATATTATACGCTTTCCTGCGTACTTTTCGGTAAGTTCTGCTTTTAAATCAGCAATAGCAAGAGCTCTGTCTTCACAAAGTCTGTAAACCTCACCGTATTTGATTTCAAAAACTGCATTGTAAACCTGAGCACAGCGTGCATCCATAACTGAGCATACAATACAATCTGTAAGCGTTAAGTTATATGCCATAGATTCAAGGGTTGAAACCTCTACACAAGGAAGATTTTCAGTAAAAGCTATCCCCTTTGCTACTGCTACTCCTATACGAACACCAGTAAAAGATCCCGGTCCGTTGGATATTGCAAGAGCATCTATACTCTTTAAGTCAGTGTCTGTATTTTTCAGAGCCGCATCAAGCATAGGAACTAAGGTGCGGCTGTGAGTTAGACCTGCGTTAACAAAAAATTCAGACACAACCTTACCGTCCTCACAAATTGCAACAGAGGCGGCAGTTGCGGTTGAATCAAAAGCTAAAATTTTCATATCAGCTTATCCTTTTAATAATTCTGTCGTTATCATTTTCGCCCTTCTGAAATTCTACTCTGACGGTATCTTCAGGCAAAGCGGTCTCAATATTCTCGCTCCACTCTATTATACAAAGGCCTTGGCCTAAGTAATCGAAAAAGCCTGTGGAATAAAGATCATCCCAAGAGTTTATGCGGTACATATCAAAGTGAAAAATCTTGATATTACCTGAGTACTCATTAACGATTGCGAAAGTGGGGCTTGAAACACCGCTATCTATACCAAAATAAGAACAAAGACCTCTTACAAAGGTGGTTTTACCCATTCCAAGACCACCGTAAAGAGCTATAACCTCGTTACCTTTAAGGGTTGAGGCAAAATCTTTAGCGGCAGCTTCGGTGGTTTCGGGCGAATTGGTTATATATTCATTCATATCAGAAAAGGCCTGAAATTACGCCCTGCTCATCTACGTCAATACGCTCAGCAGCAGGAACCTTGGGAAGGCCAGGCATTGTCATAATGTCGCCTGTATATACTACAATAAAGCCTGCACCGTTTGAAAGCTTAAGGTCACGGATTGTAATCTTAAAGCCTGTAGGAGCACCTAAAAGTGTGGGGTCGTCAGACATAGAGTACTGTGTCTTTGCCACACAGATAGGAAGATTTGCAGCACCAAGAGCTTCGATTTCCTTAATTGCCTTTTCTGCTGCTGTTGTGTAGTTAACGCCATCTGCACGGTAAATTTCGCGGGCAATGGTTTCAATCTTTGTTTTAATGTCAGCGTTTGCATCATAGATAGGAGCAAAGTTTGCAGGCTTTTCGCAAGCTTCTACAACTTTCTTAGCAAGCTCTACGCCGCCTTCGCCGCCGTTAGCGAATACATCGGAAAGTGCAAAATCAGCACCCTTTTCAATGCAATACTCTTCAATAAGCTTAAGCTCTGCATCTGTATCTGTACCGAAGCGGTTAATTGCAACAACAACAGGTACACCGTACTTACGCATATTTTCAATATGAACGCCAAGGTTTACGATACCTTTCTTTAAAGCATCTACATTTTCAATGCCTGTTTCTGCCTTAGGAACGCCGCCGTTATATTTAAGAGCACGGCAAGTTGCAACAATTACGATTGCAGATGGGCTGATACCTGCATAACGACACTTGATGTCAAGGAACTTTTCAGCACCTAAGTCAGCACCAAAGCCTGCCTCAGTAATGCAGTAATCGGCAAGCTTCATAGAAAGCTTTGTAGCTCTTACCGAGTTACAGCCGTGAGCGATATTTGCGAAGGGACCACCGTGCATAACGGCAGGAGTAGCCTCAATTGTCTGAACAAGGTTAGGCTTTAAAGCATCCTTAAGAAGTGCAGTCATGGCACCTTCAGCCTTGATATCTTTTGCAAATACAGGCTTGTTATCAACTGTGTAAGCTACTAAGATGTTGCCAAGTCTTTCTTTTAAATCAGTAATATCAGAAGCAAGGCAAAGAATAGCCATAACCTCAGAAGCAACGGTAATCTGGAAACCGTCTTCTCTGGGGAAGCCGTTAATCTTGCCGCCTAAGGAACAAACAGTTTGTCTTAAAGCTCTGTCGTTCATATCAAGGCAACGCTTGAAAAGGATTCTTCTCTGGTCAATGCCAAGAGGATTACCCTGATGAATGTGGTTATCTATCATAGCACAAAGCAGGTTGTTTGCGGAAGTGATAGCGTGCATATCGCCTGTAAAATGAAGGTTGATATCCTCCATAGGTAAAACCTGGCTGTATCCGCCGCCTGCGGCACCGCCCTTAACACCGAAAACAGGGCCTAAGGAAGGCTCGCGAAGAGCAATAATAGCCTTCTTGCCGATTTTAGCCATAGCCTGACCTAAACCGCAGGTAGTAGTAGTTTTACCTTCGCCTGCAGGTGTGGGATTAATAGCTGTAACTAAAATAAGCTTTGCATCGGGATTATTCTTTACTCTTTCGGAAAGCTCGTCAGAAAGCTTTGCTTTGTATTTACCGTAAAGTTCAAGTTCATCAGCCTTGATATCAAGCTGGGATGCAATCTCGGTAATAGGTGTAAGTGTAGTCTGCTGTGCAATTTGAATGTCAGAAAGCATAAAATCGGCTCCTTAATCTATAATTGTCATTTTTAAAAAAGTTATTAACATTATAACAGATTATTCTTTCAACTGCAACACTTAGAAATATGTTTTACGACAATATTTGCTTGAATCTGTAGTTTGTTTTAAATATTATAAACAAAATGATCGTGTTAACGCTTTTACTCTTGATATTTATAAAAGATTTAGCTATAATATTATACTGCAAACGAAAGGCGGTGAAAGTTCTGAAAAAGATTTTTCATGCTATTGGTGATTATTTTGTAAACACAGATAAAATTCTTTGGTTTTTGGTTATATGCTGTACTGTTTACAGTGCCTTGCTTCTTTCTTCGGTTGAACGTGCAGGTGGCAGCTTTGTTAAAACCCAGATTATTGCCGCAGTGTTAGGTATGCTTATTGCTGTAGTGATTTCTGTTATAGATTATGAATATATAGCTCGGTATTGGTGGGCTTTGGTAATTCTTTCAATAGGGCTGTTTATGGCGGTTTTTCTGTTTGGTATGACGGTAACAGGTACTGACGATACAGCGTGGATTCGTCTTCCCGGCGGTCTTACCTTTCAGCCCTCAGAGCTTGTAAAGATATTTTTTATTGTAACTTTTGCCAAGCATCTGGATGTACTAATTGCTAAAGATAAGCTTAAAACATTTTGGGGTGTTATAAGCTTACTTGCTCACGTTGGCGTTCCTGTTCTTATAATTCACATTCAGGGAGACGACGGCTCAGCGTTAATTTTCTTCTTTATTATGCTTGTTATGTCAATTGTGGCAGGCGTTCAGGGCAGATACTTCATCTTCTTAGGTTCTGCTTTGGCAATAGGTTTACCTCTGCTGTGGAATTTCTTCCTTAACGATGAGCACAGAAACAGAATTTTAGCACTCTTTGACCTTGATTCAAACGCACTTACAACATACGGCTATCAGCAGTATCAAAGTAAAGTTTCCATAGCGTCCGGTGAGCTTACCGGTTACGGCATAGGCAACGGCTACCGAACAGGAGTTGGCTTTGTTCCTGAGCAGGAAAACGACTTTATTTTCTCGGTAGCAGGTGAAGAATTAGGATTTATCGGCACAATGCTGATTCTTATTTTACTGCTTGCGTTAATTGCTAAGGTGTTCTTTATCGGCTTAGATGCACGAGATAACTTAGGCAAATTTATTGCTTTCGGTATGTTCGGACTTTTAGCAGCACAGACTATAATCAATATTGGAATGGTCGTTGGCTTGCTTCCTGTTATCGGCATCACTCTCCCGTTCTTTAGTGCAGGCGGTACGTCTTCCATGTGCCTGTATTTTGGAATAGGGCTTGTACAGAGTGTTCATATGCACAAACATAATAACGAAGTTATTAAGCTCAGCTACACAAGAGCTGAAAGAATAAAAATATAAGATACACCCGATAGAAGTGATTTTCTATCGGGTGCTTTTTTATACTGTAACAACGCTTACACTGTCAAAGGGCACGTCGCAAACTTCGGCAACTGCATCTTTTATTATTAATGAAGAATTCTCAGTCATTTCGTCATCAGGTACTATTACTGTAACCGAATCATCGCTTATGGAACACACACAGTCGGAAAAACCTTTTGCCATAAGGGTGTTTTCTACAGACACCTGATTCATAAGAAGTTCTTCAAGATTCGCAAGCTGAGCAAGTGCACTTTCCTTTGAATCTTCGTCTGACTCTGTTAACGATAATGCTTCAAGGGCAATGTTTTTAACACCATCGGCTGTTTTGTCTCTTTTAAGCCGTGCATTGGAAAAGTAATTCTGCTGTTCTTTACTGAGTTTTGACGTAATGTTAAAATTTGCTTCGTCAACTGTTGCGTTTACATTGCTGTTAACATATGTAGCCTTGCCAAGCTCTTTGGATCCCAAATTATCCGGTGTGGATGACAACTGCCAGTTAATATAAACTGCCGCCCCCAGAGCAAGAACCAAGGATGCCAGAACCACATGTTTTCTCTGAATTTTCATATTATCCTCCGTTTATATTGATTTGCTTACAGATATACTGCTTGTACTGACAGAAAGAACAGTAGTAAGCAATTTTGTTACTTTTTCTTTAACTACAGGATCGTTTCCACCTGTGCAGGTTACTGCTACTCCTCTGATTTTTGGCTCCATAATTTTTGTCAGAGTCTTATCATCGTCAAGGTAAACGTATTCATAAGAACTATCTAAAGTCAGCAACACCTGAGCCTTGCCTACTCCCTCTAAGTTTTCAATCATATCAACAAGCTCGCTTGTCAGAACTTCGCAGTAGGCAGATGATGAAAGTTCGGTTACTGCACCGTCTGTAGCTTTATTGCCTGAAAATTGACCGCTTAAAAATATAAGCATAATTGCACCAAGTCCTATAAAAACTAATACAACTCTTGCTTTATCAGAGCTTAATATAGAGCTTAATTTTACTTTGCTTAGATTTTTCATTTTAATTTTGAACAACCACCCTTGGGGTTATTTTTAAGTCATTTTCTATAATCGCCGATGCTTTTTTTGCGTCAGCGTTACTTTTATCAATATATATGCAGATATCGGTTATGTTTATTACTCCCTTTTCGTCTGAATTTACTGTAACTGTTACTTTGTTATAAACAAAATCATGGGCTGTCAGCAAGCTTTCTACGTAATCTACTAAATAATCACCTGTTACCTTAAGAACATTATAATCAACAGACACATTTAAATTTTCGGAGATTTCGGTGTATATTTCACCGCTTTCTTTAAGAACTTTTACGTCGTCAATTATAGTTTTAATACAGGTTGTTAAACAAATAAGAATAAAAAGACTGATTACAAGCCTCAGGATTTTTTCGGTTTTTCCTGCAGGTGCAATAAGTTTTATAATAGAAGCTGTAAACAGTGAGCAACACAAAACAGCCACTGAAATTGAAAGTGTTGTCATACCGCACCACCTATAATCATAATCAGAGCTGTTGTGATTACAAACAAAGCGATTATGCAGAAGATTACCGATAGAAGCAAGGAAAGCACCGTGCTGACTGCTGTAAGCATCAATGCAGGACTTTGGAGTGATGTTGTTTCGGCAAATGTTTTACAGATATTAACTGTAAAAAGCCATACTATAAGTCTTATTATTACAGGGATAAAAACAAAAACAACTGCAATTATCACAAAAACACCAACACCTGATTTTAAAACACCAACACTACCATGAACAGTTCTGTAGGCTTCTGACAAAGCCCCGCCAACAACAGGGATAAAAGAAGACATTGTGTACCTTACAGCCCTTGAGGAAACATTATCAACCGATGAGGAAAAAATGGATTTTAATGTAAGTAATGCGGTAAACAAAGTAAAAACAAAAGACATAAGCCATTTGACCGTTTTTGAGAATAAGTTCATTAATCCCGAAAGCTTGATATCAGGAACTACTGCGGTGGATATTCCTAAGGTAAGAAAACAGCTTAAAAGGGGTGAGATTATTTTTGAAAAGTACTGCCCTACCCCCTCTGCAGCAATAACCATCATTGCCGAATATCCGCTTCCTGTAGCTGTTTCTCCTGCTGAAATCAGTACAGCGCTCATAACAGGAATAAACGCCAGCATAAAATTTGATGATATTTCAATGGCACTGCCTGCTTTCTGAATCAAATCCGTAACAGGCACAAGCAACACACAGGCGATACATAAGGCTGAAACAACAGAAAGCACCGTGGAAAGTGCAGGGTTGGAAACACTTTCGAAAACGCCGTTGAACACAGAATATAAAAGCAAAATTGCAAGTACAATTGAGACAGAGGGCAGTATTTCTCCGGCTTCTTCTGTAACTTTTGCGGTAAGACTTTTAATAACACCTGAGAAGGTTACATTTTGTATTGTTGTAATATCATTACCGTTTACTCCGATTTCTTCTAAAATCTCGTTAATTTCGTCAGGCAGTTTTTCGCTTAATGTTGTGGCACCTGAGGCTTCGCTTAAACTTTCAAGTGTTTCTGCTTTTACATTAAGTGTTAAAAGCAAAACTAACAAAAACACCAGAAATGTTATTTTAAAAATCCTTTTCATTTATCCTCCCGAAAGCTCTGTAACAAGATTAAGCAGTTCAGAAAACAAAGGTAAAGCAGAAACAAGAACAAACAGTCTGCCTGAAAATAAAACAATATCTGACAATGCTGCTTGTCCTGCGTCTTTGCAGGCATCGCAGGTAAATTCAGTTAAGAAGCATATACCAACACATTTTAAGAGCAGAGTAAGGTATGTAATGCTCATATTTGAATATGCAAATATATCCTTTACACCGCTTACAGCCTGAATAAGTGCTCCTGCAATATAAGTTATGATTATTGCTGAGGCAGAAACGGTTAGGATAAAGGAATATTCAGCATTATTCTTTTTAAGGATTATAGCTAATATTGAGGCGATTATTCCTGCGGCACATACTGTAAGAGCACTCAAAATCCAAACACCCTTTTAATCGTTTCAAAGAGATTTGAAATTTCTGAAATAATCATCATCAACGCTACTACAAGGCCCGCTATGGTGGTTAAAAGCGCTTGCTCTTCCCTGCCGCTTCGGATAAGAAGCTGATTGAGAATAGCCACTATAATTCCGATAGCAGCAATTTTAAAAATCATATCTACGTCCATATTAAACCTCAAACAATCAGCAAAGATATTGCACAGCCCAAAGAAAATCCCAACACACGGTAAAGCTTGGATTTAGCATCTTCCTGTTCCTTAACTAAACTAAGCCTTTCGGCAAACAGCTGAGCGTAAAGCTCCGTGTGAGCAACCTGCCCTGTTACATCTGTGGAGCCCAAATTAGAGCCAAATTGGCTTAAAAGCTCTTTGTCAGACTTTGCAAGCGAAAAGTTTCGGCTTATTTTACTGACGCTTTCATCAAAAGCTTTGTTATAATCAGAATTATTACAGAATAAATCTCTTTCCATCAAAGGAAAATCCGACGTGCAAAAGCATTCTTCAACGATCCTGAAGATATCCATACCGCCAAAGCATATAAGGGTTTTAATGCGGCTTATAGCACTGAGAATTAAAGAAAGTGTTTTTCTACGATTGGAAAGCTTTACAGAAAACGAGTTGCCGATTAGACTTGACGATATTATCAACACTAAGGAAAGAATAAGTTTAATCACGAAAAATCTCTCCCGCTGATATAATGCGTGTTATTTTGCCGGGCGTTAACGGGCTTGAAAGAAATGCCACGGCAGAAAAAGCGTTGGTATCAAGTATTTCTTTTGCAAAACGCCTTTCCTTAAGCTCTTGCGGAGTTGAGGCGTGAACACTTGCAATAAACCTTACACCGCTATTGGTAGCAGAAAGGATAGCGTCCGCATCCTCTTTGTCTCCTATTTCATCACAAATAATCACTTGTGGAGACAAAGACCTCAATGCATGCTCGATACCCTTGATTCTCGGATATGACACAAGTACATCGGAAAAACCTAAGTCATTCTGTGGTTTACCTCTGTAGGAGCCTGAAAGCTCGTTTCTTGTATCTACAACAGAAGTAGTAAAGGAATACTCGGTTGATAAAAGACGTGCCATATCCCTTAAAAACGTAGTTTTACCGCTTGCAGGTGCTCCACAGATAAGAAGTCCGCCAATACTTTTGGCAAATCTTGAGGACATATCACGAGATAAATCCTTCACCTGTCTGGAAATTCTGATTGAAATTGAAGAAATATCCCTAATATTAATGATTTTGCCCTCAGATAGAACAGCCGTTCCGCAT
The DNA here is from genome assembly GCA_045635685.1 of Ruminococcus sp. Classification (GTDB taxonomy): domain Bacteria; phylum Bacillota; class Clostridia; order Oscillospirales; family Acutalibacteraceae; genus Ruminococcoides. The sequence continues at coordinate 125,588 of JAZTWD010000048.1, read as the reverse complement.
ATTCCTGCCCTATGACCAAAGGGCATGGTAATATATCCCGAGGTGATTTCGCTTAAATGAGCATAGACTGAATAACCGCAGATGTTTTTAAAAGCGTCGTTCATCATCTGCTCGTTGCATACAAGCATATTCTGCATTGTATAACTATCAGTAACACAACCATTTTTGGCAATAAATTTATGTACACCGCCAATGTTAAGAGTAACAGGCAAACCTATACGTAGGCGGATTTCCCGAAGGTCGCTAAGGCTTTCATCAGGCAGATTTGAAATTGTATTTCTTATAATCGGTACAAGCGGTGTGGCGGCAGATAAAATTCGGTTTTTGTTTTTTACATCGTTCATTAAAATCATCCTTTCACTTAAGAATATGCGAGTAAGGACAACTTTATTACTAAAGAAAAACCTCACGGCCAAATAAACCGTGAGGTGTAGTAAAATATTACTTTATCATATTTAATAATTCCTTTTCAGAAATTACAGTTACTCCTAAAGACTGAGCTTTGGTAAGCTTAGAGCCCGCATCCTCACCAGCTAAGACGAAGCTTGTCTTTTTAGAAACTGAAGAAGATGTCTTTCCGCCGTTTGCTTCTATAAGCTTCGAAGCTTCGCTTCTGGTCATTGTGGGAAGAGTACCTGTAAGAACGAATATCTTACCCTGGAAAATGCCGCCCTCAGATTTTTTCTCTACCTCAGGCATCTTAACGCCTGATGCTTTAAGCTCGCTGATAAGCTCTTTTGTTTCAGGAAGTGAAAAATACTGAGCGGCACTCTGTGCCATAACAGAGCCGAAGCCGTCTATAAGTAAATAGTCTTCTTCCTTAGCATTAAGTATATTTTCTATACTCAAAAAGTGCTCACACATAAGCTTTGCGGCTTTTAGTCCGATATGGCGTATACCTAAGGCGAAAATAAGCCTGTAAAGCTCGTTACCCTTTGATTTTTCAAGGGCTTCTATTAGATTTAATGCAGACTTTTCGCCCATTCGCTCAATATTGCTTACATCGATTGCTCTGAGCTTATAAAGGTCGGCAACAGATTTTATAAGCCCAGTATCAATAAGTTGAGTAATAACTGCAGGACCTAAACCATCGATATCCATTGCGTCTCTCATAGCAAAATGGATAATATGACGCTTAAGCTGAGCAGGACAGGCTGAGTTTGTACAGCGAATCACTGCCTCGTCTTCGCTTTCAAAAAGCTCGCTTGAGCAGGACGGACAGAGAGTCGGAAATGAAAAAGCCTTGCTGTTTTCAGTATGGGTATCAAGACGTACAACCTCTGGGATAATTTCGCCTGCTTTACGCAAAATTACCCTGTCGCCAATCATAATGCCTTTTTCTTCAATGAAAGCTTTATTATGAAGCACAGCTCGTGACACAGTTGTGCCGGCTAAAAGCACAGGCTCGAATATACCAACCGGGGTAACTGCACCTGTTCTGCCTACGTTAAACTCGATATCAAGCAAGGTAGTAGGCTTTTCTTCGGGAGGATACTTATAGGCTTCTGCCCATTTGGGGAACTTTGCTGTTCTTCCAAGTTCAGTTCGCTGAGCAAAGTCATTAACCTTAACCACAGCACCGTCAATAGCAAAGGGGAATTCACCTCTTAAGTTGCCTATTCTTTCAACTTCCTTGATTACATCCTCTATATCCGTGAAAACCGAATAGAAAGGTGCAACAGGTAAGCCTAAGGATTTAAGGTAATCCAAAGAGTCCTTATGATTACTAAGCTCTTCGCCTTCTATCTGCTGAATGTTGAAAATAAAGATATCAAGCTTTCGTGAAGCGGTGATTTTGCTATCTTTTTGCCTTAAAGAACCTGCAGCCGCATTACGTGGGTTTTTAAAGGGAGTTTCCTCATTTTCTTCCATTTGCTCACAAAGTTTTTCGAAGGTTTCGAAGGACATATATACCTCGCCCCTTACCTCTAAAAACTCGGGAGCATTTTTGATGATTTTAGGAAGTGAACGAATAGTCATAAGATTATCGGTTACGTCCTCGCCTACGGCACCGTCACCACGGGTTGAACCACGGACAAAAACTCCGTTTTTATACTCAATCGAAACAGAAAGTCCGTCAAACTTAGGCTCAACTACGTATTCAGGGGTATTTGTAACTTCTCTTACCTTTCGGTCAAAATCCCTAAGCTCATCATAAGAAAAGGAATCGTGTAAGCTTTCCATTAAAACCTTATGAACTACAGGAGAAAATTTTTCGCCCTTGCTTCCGCCAACTCGCTGAGTTGCAGAATCAGCGGTTACAAGCTCGGGAAATTCAGCTTCGATATTTTCAAGCTCACGAAGGAGCATATCATACTCGTAGTCTGAAATTTCTGGACTGTCTAAGTCGTAATATCTGTGGTTATGATATAACAGCAATTCGCGTAGCTCTTTAGCACGAACCTTTGCATCATTTAACTGCATAATTAAAACTCCGTTATCTGTTTACTGCGGATGTACCCTTTTCTCTTAAGTAGGTAGACTCAAGGTCGGCAAGGTGAAGTTTAACTGCTAAGGGATATTTTTCGTAAGCCTGGCTCATAGCGTAGCTTTTGCTTTCGTCGAAACCACCCATATGCCAACGGATAGCCATAGCCTCGTCAAGCTTAAGACGCATAAAACGCTCTACCAGAAATACAGACTTTTCACCGTGGCCGTATGGGAACATATCCTCAATTGCGTAGAAAGGCTGTTTTTCCCACTGTCCTGTCTGCTCGTTTTTTACATTTCGCTGTGAAACCTTATAAAACTGAGCCTTGCAGATATCGTGAAGAAGTGCACAAATTGCAAAGCTTTCGATGCTGTCGGTTTCTTCGTCAAAATGCTTTTCCATCATTGTGTTAAAAACGCTTACAGAATGCATAACAAGGCCGTTTTCGCAGGCACAATGAAACTTTGTACTTGCTGGTGCATCGAAAAAATCAGTAGTAAGAAGCCAATCCAAAAGCTCTTTTGCACCGTGACGGTTAACGTTTTCGGTAAAAATAGCGATAAATTCCTCTTTAGCTGTCACAAAAATCACCTCATAACAAATCGTTATTATAAACGGCTCTTTCTCCGCCAATAAATTTAGCTCTTGTACGGGCACAAAGAACAGAAGCAGAGCCAACAGTTTTCTGAGTAGTGTGCACAGGTACAGCCACCTCTTTAAGGTGCATACCGATTAATGTTCCGCCGATATCAATGCCTGCGTCTGCTTTAATGTGCTCAACCAATACAGGATTTTTAAAGGTGCTGTACGCTGTAACGGCAGAAGCACCCCCTGCGTGAAGCTGTGGCACTACATTTACCTGCTCTAAATTAAGCTTTTCGGCAAGCTCTGCTTCAATAACCAATACACGGTTAAGGTGCTCGCAACATTGAGCGGCTAAGAATATGCCGTTGTCACTTAACTCTTTATAAAGAACTTCGTAAACAGCTTTAGCAACATCAAGACTGGAATGCTTGCCTATGATGCCGCCTGCCGCTTCGCTTGTGGAAAAGCCGAGAACGAGTAAATTTCCTTTTTTAAGCTTTGCCTGAGGTAAAAACTCGTCAATCACAGCTTTGATATCAGCTTTTAATTTATCTAACATAATGACCTCTTATGAAAAAGGGCACCCTTATATTAAGGATGCCCATGTATTAGCTTAAATTATTCAGCAGCCTCTTCAGCAGCATCTGCTACAGGAGCCTCTTCTTCAACTGCTTCTTCCTCGTCCTCGAGAAGAGCAGCCATAGAAAGGCTTACACGCTTCTTGTCAAACTCAACAGCAACAATCTTTGCGTCAACTTCGTCGCCAACCTTAACAACATCCTGGGGCTTCTCAACACGCTTGTTGGAAAGCTGAGAAATGTGGATAAGACCGTCGATACCGGGAATAATTGTTGCAAATGCACCGAATGTTGTGAGGCCAGCAATCTTAGCCTTAACAACTGTGCCTTCGGGATAATCTCTCTTAAGAATCTCCCAAGGATTGTCTTCAGCCTTCTTGAAGCCGAGAGAAATCTTGTTTGTTTCTGTGTTGATATCCTTGATGTTAACTTCAACTGTATCGCCAACGTTTACAACCTCGGAAGGATGCTTGATTCTGGACCAGGAAAGCTCGGAAATGTGGATCATACCGAATACGCCGCCGAGGTCTACGAATGCACCGTATGTTGTAAGAGACTTAACAACACCTGTGTAAGTGTCGCCAACCTTTACATTCTCCCAGAAAGCAGCCTTCTGCTCGCTTCTCTGATCTAAAAGTACGGAGCGGATAGAACCAACTAACTTCTTTCTTCTGCCACGCTGAGAAGCCTCAAGAATTCTGAGGTCTACAGTATCACCGAGAAGAACGGAAAGGTCCTCTGTTCTGTTAAGTGTTGCCTGAGAAGCAGGAACAAACACGCGGTTGTCCATAGCTACTACGATAACGCCGCCGTTAACAACCTCTGTTACCTTACCGGAGATAACAGTCTTGTCCTCAGCGATCTGCTCGAGCTGCTCCCAGTACTTCTTGGAGTCAACTCTACGCTTGGAAAGCATAATTGTGCCTTCAACGTCGTTTGTCTTCATAATGAGAAGCTCCATCTCATCGCCAACCTTGCAAACCTCGCTGGGGTGGTTGATAGGAGTTGCGGAAAGCTCGTCAACAGGAATAAAGCCTGACTGCTTTCTGCCTACATCAACATAAACCTCTGTGGGAGTCATGCTGATAACAGTACCCATTACCCTCTCGTTTGTATTTAAGCTCTTGAGGTTCTCCTCTAAAAGAGCCTCAAAATTTTCTTCCATTTCGTTTGTTACACCGGATTTGGTCATTTCTTCCATTTTATCCAGTACCTCCTTTATAATCCTTGCCGGAGTAGATGCACCGGCAGTTACGCCAATTAAACGGGCATTGCTTAGTCTTTCCGTCAAAAGATCACTTGCAGTCTGAATCCATAATGTGTCGGGACAGTTACGCTTTGCTATCTCATAAAGTTTAGAGGTATTTGAGCTTTTTGTGTCGCCGATTATTATCATCAGCTCTGAGGACTTTGCCAGATTTTCGGCCTCCGCCTGTCTACTGTGCGTAGCACTACATATTGTATCAAATATTTTTGCATTTGTACAGACTTTTTTTATTAATTTCAGACATTTTTTCCATTCTTTTTGGTCAAATGTTGTTTGAGCTACAAAAGAAGCCTGATTTAATTTCTCTATAGGAATAATAGTGATAAGATTCTGAAGCTCTTCTTCATTTTTGAAGGTATAACATTCGCCATTGGTGTGACCCATTATACCGATAACCTCGGGATGCTTGCTGTCTCCGGCAATAATTACGGTACTGCCCTTTTCCCCTGCATCCTTTACTATTTTATGGATTTTGCGGACAAAAGGACATGTAGCATCGGTATACTCAATACCTAACTCTTCCACTCTGTTTATAACAGACTCGGCAACACCATGGGAACGGATAACCAGCATTGTGCCTTCTTCTACATCTTCGGGAGTATTAACAAAGGCGGCACCACGGCTTGCAAGGTCGTTTACAACCTCAGAATTATTAATAATCGGGCCAAGGGTGCATACCTTTTCGCCTGAGCTTAATAGATTTTCTACCATATCAATGGCACGATTAACACCGAAACAGAATCCTGCTGTTTCTGCAAGCTTAATAATCATCCTATATCCTGCTTTCTTAAATCAGCAATAATATCCATAAGCTTGCGGGAAGCGTCTCTGTACTCTCTGGGAGAAGCTTTTGTAACACCAAGCTCCTCAACAGTTACCGGCTCACCGAAGTGAACATATTTACGTCTCCAAAAGCTGGGCTTAAGACCCTTACAGCTGATTGCACAGGGAACTATTTTACAACCCATCTGATGTGCAAGCATAACAGCACCGCTTTTAGGCTTTAAGAACTCGCCTGTTTTAGAACGGGTACCTTCGATAAAAATACCCAGTGTATCACCGTTTTCAATCATTTCCTTAGCGTTATTGATTGCACCTGTATCGCCTTTACCGCGGTTTACAGCAAAAGCACCCATTTTGGTGAAGAACCAATTGAGAAATTTATTCTCAAAAAGCTCTGCCTTTGCCATAAAGCGGATGTAACGCTTCTGACCGAGCCCTACAAAAATACAGTCAGGGCCTGAGATATGGTTGCTGGCAATGATGTATCTTCCCTCTTTGGGAATGTTATTCTTATTGATATGCTTGTATCTGAAAATTACATACAAGGGAAATCTAAGGATAAAAACTAAAACGGAATAAAAACCTTTACTCACTTTGTATTCTCCTTAATAATATTAATAATAAGCTCAATAGATTCCTCAAGTGTAAGACCTGAAGTATCAGCAAGCTTGGAATCCTCAGCAGGCTTTAAGGGTGCAATTTCACGGTGAGAATCGTTATAATCACGCTCTATAACATCAGCTAAAACATCCTCATACTTAACTTCCTGACCCTTTTCAATAAGCTCATCAAAACGACGTTTAGCGCGGATTTCAGGAGAAGCAGTCAGGAAAATCTTAACCTCAGCATTAGGAAGTACAACTGTACCAATGTCTCTGCCGTCCATAATTACACTCTGGGTTTTAGCCATATTACGCTGTAAATCCAAAAGGAAAGCTCTTACTGCAGGAACAGCAGAAACCTTGGAGGCAGACATAGAAACCTCAGGAGTACGGATAAGAGAAGAAACATCCTCACCGTTTAAAAGCACAATCTGAGAACCCTCTGAGTCGAAAGAAAGCTCAACCTTCATACCCTCAAGACTGCTTTCAACAGCATTTACATCTGCAAGGTCAACACCGTTTCTGAGAGCGTTGAGACCGATTGAACGGTAAAGGGCACCTGTGTCAACATAGATAAAGCCAAGAGCTTTTGCTGCTGCTCTGGCGATAGTAGATTTACCTGCACCTGCAGGACCGTCGATAGCAACTGCGATAGACATAATTAAATACCTCCGTTATATATCATAATAATTGACCGGCTAAGTAACCGGTAGAAAATGCAATCTGCAGGTTGAAACCACCTGTATAGGCATCAACGTCAAGAACCTCACCACAAAAATAAAGCCCTGAGCAAAGCTTGCTTTCCATTGTTTTAGGGTTGATTTCTGAAACTTTTACTCCGCCACGAGTGACGATAGCTTCGTCAATTGGCCTTGTGCCTGAAATTTCGAAATCAAAGTTCTTAAGTAGCTCTACCAAAGCTTTACGCTGTTCTTTGGTAATGGAATTACATCGGGTGGTTTTGTCAATCCCCCACCTTTTAAGGATAACAGGAATAAGCTTGGAAGGTAAAAGCTCAGATAGTGAGTTTCCAACCTCTTTAAGGTTGAATTTTTCGAAGTCCCTGATGATTCTTTTGTCAAGAGTATCAGGGTCAAGAGCAGGTTTTAAATCTATGCTCAGTTTATAGGATTTTTTCGAAAACCCCTTAAGGTGTGAGCTTGCACTTAATATTACAGGTCCGCTGACGCCATAATGAGCAAAAACAAGCTCACCAAAGTCTTCGAAAACCTTTTTATTGTTATCATATACAGAAACAGAAATGTTTCTTAAGGAAAGACCCTGCATCTGCTTGCATTCGTCGCCTTTAATGGTTAAGGGCACTAAAGACGGAATAATATCTGTAATTGTATGACCTGCAGACTCTGCAAGTTTATAACCGTCGCCGGTTGAACCTGTTAATGGATAGCTTTTGCCGCCTGTTGCAATAATTACAGCGTCAGCAAAATGCCTCTTACCTTCTGTATCAATAACACCTTTAACTATGTTATCATCAATAATCAAAGCTTCTGCCGAAGTGTTACATTTAATTTTAACGCCTGAATTTTTAGCGTAATTCAGCAATGCATCTGCTACATCCATAGCTCTGTCGCTCACAGGAAAAACCCTGTTACCACGCTCAACTTTAGTATCAACACCTAATGTGTTGAAAAAGCTTACGGTATCAGAGGTGTCAAAGCCATTGATAGCCGAATAGAGAAATCTGGGGTTTGAAATTACATTGGAAATAAAAGCATCATTATCACAGGCGTTGGTTATATTACATCTGCCTTTACCTGTTATAATCAGCTTTCTGCCTGTTCGGGGATTTTTCTCAAGCAAAGTAACGTTGTTCCCGTAAAGAGCCGACGTAGCCGAAGCCATAAGCCCTGCAGGGCCACCGCCGATGACAATTACTTTACTCATAATTTATCACCATTGAAATGAAGCTCAGAGCTTGCATACACACCTTGCTCATTCCATACAGACTCTAAAGCCTCGAAAGTAGCTTTTACGTCATCCTTTTTCTCGATAACAGTTGCAACTATAAGTGCATTAATAAGAGAAAGCGGTGCAACCAGAGAGTCAACAACAGATGCCATATCACTTCTGGCAATAAGCACAGAAGTACTGTGAGGCACCAATGGCGAAAGCATATTGTCTGTAATAGAAATTGTTGAGGCTCCGCGAGAATGAGCAAAGCTCATAGCGTTAACAGAAACACTGCTGTATCTGGGAAAGCTGATACCGATTAAAGCGTCTTTATCGGTAATTCTGAATAAGCCTTCATAAACGCCGCTTCTGCTGCCTGTAGTTATAATGTGGACATTGTCAAAAATCAACCCGAAATAATAACCTAAGAAGTTTGCAAGTGCTGAGGCTGAGCGTGCACCGTAGATATAAATATGCTCGGCACCTATGATAGAATCAACTGCACGCTTGAAATCATCTCTTGAAGTTTCCTCAATAGTATGACGGATTTTCTGGATATCCTGATTAAGTACAGTTTCTAAAACGTCGTTATTTTCAACTTTAGCGGCAGTTACATCAATACGCTGAACAGATGTAAGCTTGTCCTTTATCATTTCCTGCATAGCCTTCTGAAGCTCAGGGTAGCCGCTGTAACCTATTTCTGTAGCAAAGCGAACAACAGTGCTTTCGCTGACACCTACAAGCTCGCCCAGCTTGCTTGCAGTAAGGAAAGCCGCCTGGTCATAGTGCTGTTCAATAAAATGAGCTATAAGCTTCTGACCCTTTGACATAGATGAAAGCTTCATATCTATACGACCTAAAAGGTGAGTTACCATAATATAACCTTCTCTTTAAATTTCATAATCGATTTATTTTACCATAATATCCTGCAAAATTCAATGTTTTTTGCAGGATTTAAAGATTTATTTTGCAAAATCTGCAAAAACTAACCTCTCTGCTTTAAGCAGAGAGGCAACTTACTTAAGTATTTCTTCTGATATATTATTGATTCTTAGCTTAACATCAGGTCCAAGCTTTTTGTCGATATGCTCGTTCAGAAAACTAAAAAAGTCGGGAGAATTACGGTTAACGGAGTGAGCATCACTGCCGATAATATGAATATAACCGTTTTTAACCATTTTAGTAAGCCTGATTTTTAGCGGAAATTCTGAAAAAGAACAGGCATTGGACTGAATAATTACGCCCATATCTATAAGTTCTTCCACAACATCAAGATGCTTTAAAAGATAAGGATATCGCTCGATATGAGCAAGTACAGGAGTTATGCCGTAATTATTAATCAGCTTATTAATAAAAACCATAGACTCCCCCTCAAAAGTAGAGGAATACGGAAACTCTGTAAGCATAAACTTTGTTCCATTATAGCAAACAGATTTTAGGTCATCTTCATTTGAAAAAAGGTACTTGGTAATGTACACCTCTGCACCCAAGTGAAGAGTAACATCGTCGCTTACATAGGAACTAAGCTCAGTAAACGCTCTGTTTCTTCTTTCTAAAAATTCCTTAAGGCTTTCCTTATGAGTATAAAAGTGGGGAGTCAGGCAAATATGTGAAACGCCTGCACGTCTCAGCTTGTTTATAAGGGTTAAGCTATCCTCAATACTTTTAGCACCATCGTCAACAGCAGGCAAAATGTGAGTATGCATATCATATAAAAGTTTCATACATTATTCCTCATCAATAACGGGTAATGTGCGATAAACTTCGCTTACCTTATCCTTTTGCCAAAGCATTGGCGTTACTCTTATGGAATATCCGCATCCGCTGTCGCAAGCCCATTCAAAAGGCTTTGACTGAGGAAAACCATACACAGCAAGCAAAGTCATAATAACACCACCGTGAGTTACAATAACAGCTTCGGTGTGCCCTGTTGAAATAAGTCCGTCTACAATTTTTTGGAACATCAGGCAGACTCTTCTGGTAAAATCAGCACTGCTTTCGCCCTGAGGAGGCTTTACAGAATTATCGCCTGAGAGCCATTTTTGAAAGGTTTCGTCATTTTTAAGCTCATCTGCAGTTTTACCCTCCCAGAGGCCGAAGTTTATCTCAGAAAGCTCATCAACTGTAATGGGAGTTATGTCGGGATAAATAATTTCGCAGGTTTCAATGCATCGCTTCAGAGGGCTTGTAAAAACAACCGTAGCGTAAGGGTAGCGATAGCTTTTATCGTAGTTCTTAAGCTCTTCCCTGCCCCTTTCAGAAAGAGAAACGTCGGTAACGCCGATATAGGCACCACCCTTTGTTTCTGCAATTTCACCGTGGCGAATAAAGTGAATGTTATAGGATTTCATAAAATTCCTCCTAAGACTATTTACAATCAGTAAAAAGAATATTATACTATATGTATAGAAAGTGAGTTGACAAATATGAACAAGGATTTCCCCAGAATTATTACAATGCTGAGAAAAGAAAAAAAGTACTCCCAAAAACAGGTGGCAGAAGATTTAGGTATTTCTCAGGCTCTTTTATCGCACTATGAAAAAGGAATCCGAGAATGCGGACTTGATTTTTTAATCAAGGTTTCAGATTATTACTCGGTTTCCTGTGATTTTCTTTTGGGACGTACGCCTGAAAGGTCAGGCGCTGTGCTTAAATTTGAGGATATACCTGATGCCGATGATATAGAAGGAACTGAGAACTCAAAAGCATCATTGGTGCCTCTACTTAACAAAAAGATTCTTACTAACTCTTTAACCGTAATTTACGATATGCTGATAAAGGCGAATAACAAAAGCCTGACAGCAAATGTATCAAACTACCTGATGCTTGTACTTTACAGGGTTTTCAGAACCTTATACTCAGGAAGCGAAAAAAATCATCAGAGTATGTTTGCAATACCCGAAGCTACTTATCAGGGTTACTCTGAAGCACAGATGAAGGTATACTCCACAAGGTATGAGGCATTGACCAACTACAAAAACGAAAATGAATACCTTACTAAACTTTCGGAAATAGAGTACTCGCCTGAAAATATTACAGACGATTATCCAAAGCTTGCAAGTTCATTAATGAATCTTATTCAGCACGCAGAAAGCAAACTTAAATCCAAAGCAAGATAATGAATTTACAAAAAGCTGGGACAATGTCCCAGCTTTTATTATTCTGCGTTTGGCTCTGTTACAGATTTACCTAAACTCAGAACGAGATAAATCTCAGCGTTAGGTGCAACCTCGTCACCTGCTTCGTAGTCACGATAACCAATAACGTTACCCTTGGCAACGGTATCGCTGGGATTGCCTGTGGGGTCTGTATATACAGTATAACCCATATTAGCAAGCTTGGTAGCGGCGGCACTAAGACTCATATCTTCAACATTAGGAAGTTCGGTCTCAAGAGGGCCTCGGCTAACCTTAAAAACTATTACCATACCGTTTTCCACGTCTATAGGTGTGCCTTCAGGCAGGTTCTGAGAAATAATGCAGCCTTCATTAATTTCATCGCTGTAACCATCTCTGGAGTCGGTGTATGACTGCATATAGGTTGTTATATTATACTCCTGCAAAAGTTGCTTGCTTACAGTTTCATAATCCTCGCCTTGATAATCCTCAAGGGTTGGACCGGTCCAGCCTACTTCTGTTACAGGAGGCGGGTTGGTATCTACAGTATTAGTAGCTTCGCCCGAGTTAGTATTACCGGGGTCTTTGGGATACATTGCTCCAAGAACCGCAAAACCGATAGCCATAAATACAACCAAAGCTACAACTGTTACGATAATACCAACAGAAAGCGGAGACATTCCGTGACGCTTTTTCTTAGGTTTTGCTACATTAGCCATACTTGCAGTACGACTGATTTCTTCCTGAATAGCCTTAACAGCAGGAGCTACAGAAAGCTGACTTCTGAGCTCGATAAAATCAGTAATTCGGTTTTCACGCTTAACCTGCAGGCCGCTTGCCAATGCAGTTACAACGTGAGGTGGTAAACGCTTTACTGTGGTTGTGCTCATAAGAAGGACGCCGTTAGTAAGACGCTCCTTAGCGTTTGCAGGAAGATTCCCGGTAAGCGCAAAGAAAAGGGTTGCCATAAAACCATAGATATCTGTAATAGCATCAATGGGGAAATTATTTTCATACTGCTCAGGAGCGGCACAACCAGAAACAAGCTGAGGCTTTAAAAGTGAGCCTTGCTTTCTTGCGTAAGCTGAGGCAAATCCGAAAAGCACAGCCTTGCCTGAGCGGGTTATGTAGATGTTAGAAGGAGATACAGCGTAGTGGCCGTATCCGTTTTTGTGAAGGGTCTCCAAAAGAGAAATCACAGGCATAAACAGAGGACGTGCATCCTCCCACTCAATGTGACCACCTTTATGAGCAATGTATTCCTCAAAAGAAATAAGCTCCTCGCACTTTTCCACCACATAACAGGTATTATTTGCACGGAAAATGCTTACAATCTCATTCATAGCAGACATATCAGAAATTGAGGAAAGGAAAGTAAACATCTGCTCAAAATCATTTAAAAGCTTCTCGTACATATCTGTACGTGCAGGGTCAACACTTACCTTAGCTTTCATAGGTTCGCGGGAAATATAACCTGCAGGTAAGAACTCCCTGATATAAACACGGTCGCAGTTTTCGCGGTCAAAAGCAATGTAACGTGTGCTTTCGCTGTTAATTTCTACTTCTCTGCCGATAATGTAACGCTTTTCGAGAACAGTACCATAAGGAAGCAAAGGCGAAGACTGCTGCTTGGTATTATCAAATGAACAATGAGGACATATTACGTTATCTGCGATTTCACGCATACAACCGATACATAATGACACTCAAATCATCTCCTGTCAATTTACAATAAGACACAATAATTTATATTAGTATACCACCTAACCCCTGCACATTGCAAGTGCCTTGGTGTTACTTTAGTTTACAGTTTTGTTATAAAAGGCTGTTAAGCTCCGACAAAATACTTAAAGCTTCGTCTGAAACCTGAGGAAACGGAATAAAATCTGCAACAGGAGCCTTTGGCTCAACTATAAGCTTTTCCATCCATATCATATCGTAAAATCTGCCGAATTTATAACCTGATGCATTAAATCGACCAACGTACCTGTACCCCATTCTTCCGTGAAATATCATAGAGTTATTATTAAGGGTTTCATCAGGAACATCGGCACAGGCGATACAAGCGTTTAAGCTTATAATATTCTGTAGACTAAGAAGTTTTTCCAAAGCAAGATAAAGGTTCTTTCCTATTCCTTTACCGTGAAAACTCTCTTTAATATAAACTGTAGTTTCTACCGAATGCTTGTAGGCAGGTCTGGGCATAAACTGAGACGCATAGCAATACCCTGACACCTCACCACCAAATTCAGCTACAATAAAAGGATATTCTTTGACTTTTTCTTCAATTCGCTTTCTGAATTCCTCTTTGTCAGGAGGAATGTATTCAAAAGAAACTGCTGTGTTTTCTACATAAGGCTTATATATAAAAGACAAAGCTTCTGCATCTGCAGGGGTTGCCAAACGCAAAATGAGCTTATTATTTAAATTATTCATAAAACCACCTAAAAAGCCACAGAACCAGAAGGCGCTGTGGCTTAATGATTAATTAGCAGACAAAAGCACGCTTGATGTGCTGGATTGTCTGTATGCCCAGCAAAAGCCTTCAACATTAAGGTTGATGGTAACAGGGACATCGACGTATTTATTTTCGTCAGTAGGTTTATCTGCAAGCTGTACAGATTCAAAGTCAAGAATAATATCAACCTTTTCGGGGTCGATTTCTGCAAGTGCTGCCTTTGTACCCACAACTACAACATTAAAATTATCAGGGATATCACACTTGTATTCTGAAGGCAGATTCTTAACAGTACACTTAGAAGCAGGAACTTCGATAGTTTCTGTATTCAAAGACGTAAAATCAAGTCGGTATCTGATTTTTTCTATGCCGTCACTTTTGTTAATCATATCGGAGCCTAAAACATCAGCAACATCAGCGGTGAAGTTATAACTCTCATTTTTATACTGAGAAATCCTGCCGATATCAAGAGGTATAGATAAAAACTCACCATTTTCATCAAGTACTGACTCAGGCACAGCAACATTAAGACTTGTAGGACTTGCCGAAAAATAAATACTGCTTACATTAACACCATCATCACTTACAATACTGAAAGGTACGCTTTCCTTTAAAAGCAAATATTTAAAGGTTACGTCTACACTGCTGTAGCTAAGCTTAAGATACTCATTATCAATAATTTTTGCATCGGGACTATGAGGGTCATCGTTATCGTAAAGAGTAATTTTGTAATTGTTTGTAACGGTATCGGAATTTCGTGTAGTTACATTTCCGCCGATATACGCACATTTAACCTGCTTAACATAGCTTTCAGGGCCGCTTACTTCAACCGTTCCCGGTACATTATTGTCAACATAATACCCCACAGGAGAATAAGTGAAATCGTACTTCAACTCTACGGTTTTGGTCATAGGTCTGTCTATCATAAGGGTTATATTGGAGGGTTCAACCCTTGTAATGTCAAGGTTCAGGTTTTCGGAGCATTTAACATTAACGTTAAAGCTTTTCTCACCGGGTTCGTTAACGTCTGAAAGGTCAACTGTAGCGTTAAAATTTTCAGCACTTAAAGCGTCTACGGCAACACGTTTGCCATCAACTGTTACGGAAACAAAATCATCGCTGGAGCTGAAAATTTCAAACTCCTGAGAAACTGATTCAGGAAGATTATACTTAACGGGAACTTCTGTGAAGGTTTTAGTGATGTTATCTGCAGTAAGAATCCAGAAAATAAAAGCAAAAACCAAGGAAGCAATAAAAAGAGCTTTTTTATTAGTTAAAAATCGGCTGAAGAGAGATTTATTTTTCATCTTTCTTTGACCTCCTTTTAGCTACTTTCTTAAGTCTGTCAGCAGGCTTGTCAAGCTCTTCGGGAATGAGAAGCTCCTGCAAAGTAGACACAAGCTGGTCACGCTCGAAGTTGCGTTTCAGAACACCGTCTACAGCCATGGAGATAATGCCTGTTTCCTCAGAAACCACAACTACCACAGCATCAGATACTTCAGAAACGCCTAAGGCAGCTCTATGGCGTGTGCCTACGCCTGTGTAGCGGATTTCATTGCTGTTAAGAGGAAGAATACAGCCTGCGGCATACACTTTACCCTGACGGATAATGCAGGCACCATCGTGAAGAGGAGCCTTATTGAAGAAAAGGTTGCCGAAAATTGCTGTTGAGGTCTGAGCGTTAAGTTCGGTGCCGGTGGCGGCAATATCTGTAAGGTGAGTTTCTCTTTCAAAAACAAAGAGAGCTCCAGTTTTGGTGTGGCTGAATAGTGTGGCAGAATCTGCAACATCCACAATAGATTTATAAATATCTTCACGCTCTGCGTCAGACAAAAGTCCGCCCTGAAAAATCATTTTATAGGTTTTTGCAAATTTGCTTCTGCCCAATTGCTCAAGAGCTTTTCGGATTTCGGGCTGGAATACAATAACAATCAGCACTACCGCCGATTCGAATACTACTTTGATAATGGTTGTAACCATCATCAAATCCAGAATCATAGCAAAAACATAAATTACAAAAATAAACAAAAGACCCTTTAAAAGCTGTTCGGCTCTTGTGTCTCTAATAAGCTTTAAAACGCTGTAGATGAGCAATGAAATAAGCAAAATATCAATAAGGTCATTGAACCTGAAGGTACTCATCAAAGCTATGAAATTATTAAACCATTCAGCAATAATCTGCATACAACTTCCTCCACAATACTTATACATATTAAGTGTATCATTTTAAAGAAAGTTTTGCAATATTTATTTATTATTTTTTATTCTTTGAAATATTATATACAGCATTAATAAAGATATCCACCTCTTTTTCGGTGGTAAAAGCCGAGGGGCATATGCGAACAGTTCCGCTATCCCCTGTGTTCATATACTTGTGTGCCAAAGGACTGCAATGAAAGCCAGCCCGAACGCAGATACCATAATTTTTGTCTAAAACTTCTGCAACCTTGGCAGGGTCTTTATCTTTAACATTAAAAGGCATAAGCGGAACATAATTTTCTCTGTCGGCAAGCTTGGTATATAGCTTAATATTTTTCATAGATTTAAGCTTTGTGTAGATTTTTCTTATAAACTTCATTTCGTGGTTGGAAATTCTGTCTATAGATTTAGAGCTTACAAAATCTATACCCTTTGAGAGGCTGACAAACCCCGGATAGTTTAAAGTGCCCGACTCGAATTTATCCGGAAGTATATCAGGTTCCTTAAATTCCAGAGAGGAAGAACCTGTCCCGCCCTGATAAAGAGAATCGGGGATTTTATCGGTATTAATTAGAAGCAGACCTGTGCCCATTGGGCCATAAAGCCCTTTGTGACCGGGTACACAGATAAAATCGGCACCAATATCGTTGATATCTATAGGCACAACACCTGCACTCTGTGCCGCATCAAGGCAAAACAAAACACCGTAATACTTACATAAAGCGGCAATTCTTTTAACCGGTAATTTAATACCGAAAACATTCGAAGCATGTGTGCAGACAACAAGCTTGGTTTTATCATTCATACATTTACGGAAGGAGTCAACGGTTCTGTCAGCGTCGGACTCATAGACCTCTGCAACATCATAGGTGATAACCCCCATATCACTCAGTCTTTGTACAGGCCTTAAAACAGAATTATGCTCAAGGGATGAAATTACAACGTGACTGCCTTTTTTCAGAGTTCCGTAAATCACAGTATTCAAGGCGACTGTGCAGGATGGAACAAAAATGCAGTTTTCTACGTTTTGCAACCCAAAAAAATCAGCCGCCTTCTGCCTGCACTCAAAGATTTTTTCTGATGCAAGCATTGCAGATTTATAGCCCGACCTTCCCGGGTTGGCTGATAACTTCACAGCATCATTTAAAGCTTTTGCAACGATTAATGGCTTAGGATAGGTGGTTGCCGCATTATCAAAGTATATCAAAAGGGCTCAGCCTCCCCTATCCCTGATATTTTAAAGCCTTGAGAAGTTAAAATATTTACAGCTGTATCACCTTTAAAAGGCACTGACAAGCTGTAACCGCAGGAGCTTTTGCCTTCAATTTTGGGACTTTTAACAATTTCAGAATATATTCCGTATTTAAGAAGCAGATTCCGTGCCTTCGTGGCATAGGTTATGCTCTGGAGTCTGATAACTTTACTTTCATTCATATAAAAACACCTCATAATTTTAGACTTAGTCGTTACATACTATGCCTTAAACTATGAGGTGTTAAATTTAATATTATAATTATGCAAGCATATCGCTCATACTGTACATCTTAGGTTCTTTGCCGCATACAAACTTAGCTGCACTAACTGCACCTGTGGCAAAAAGAGACTTGCTCTGTGCCTGATGAGTAAGTGTAAGAACCTCGTCATTACCTGCAAAGATTACGCTGTGCTCACCAACGATTGTACCGCCGCGAACCGCGTGGATGCCAATTTCATTTGACTTTCTCTTGGCTCTGTAGGAATGTCTGTCGTAAACATACTGCGGCTCTTCCTCCATAACCGCAGAAATTGCGTCGGCAATCATCAAAGCTGTACCTGAGGGAGCATCAATTTTCTGATTATGGTGCTTTTCTACAATCTCGATATCAAAAGCAGAGCCAAAAACAGCAGTTGCTTTTTTAGAAAGCTCGATTAAAAGGTTAACACCCAAGGACATATTGCCTGAGTAAAAAACAGGTACGCTTTTGGAAAGCTCATTGATTTTTTCTACCTGCTCGGTGGAAAAACCTGTGGTGCAAATAACTGCAGGTACATCATTTTTAACACAGAAATCATACATAGAGTCAAGGTTTACAGGGTTTGAGAAATCCACAACAACATCGGGTATTTCTTTTACTTCTTCAAATGATTTATATTCACGAAAGCTTAACTCGCCCTTAGAAAATGCATCTACACCACAGAGAACCTCAACATTCTCAGTACGCTCTACAGCCTCAAAAACAGCCTTGCCCATTTTTCCTGAGCTTCCGCAAATGAGAATTTTCGTCATTTTTTACACTCCTTTTTAAAATCAAAGCGTGCAAAGTAAAATACTCCTGCACGCTTTAACTTATAAACTTAATTATTTCTTGTACTTGCCTATAAGGTCATACTTATTGAGGCAGTCCTTTAAGTCGTGATAGCCGTGATAGCTCATAGGAACTAAAGGAAGTCTGCACTCACCGCAATCAAAGCCGAAGAGGTTCATTGCAGTTTTTACAGGGATGGGGTTAACATCACTGAATAGCATATCCATAAGCTCAATATATTTGAAATTAAGCTTAGATGCTTCCTGAAAGTTATTATCAAGGCAAAGCTGACATATATCGTGCATTTCCTGAGGGCAGATATTAGCGAAAACTGAAATAACGCCAAGTGCACCTAAGGACATAAAAGGAACTGTCTGGTCGTCATTACCTGAGTAAACAGCAAGGTTATCTCCGCAAAGAGAAAGTGTCTTTGAAACGGAGGAAATGTCGCCGTTTGCTTCTTTGGTAGCAACGATATTGTCATGCTTGCTAAGCTCTGCGTAGGTTTCGGGCTTGATGTTGCAACCTGTACGAGAAGGAACGTTATAAAGGATAACAGGAATATCTACGCTGTCAGCAATCGTCATAAAATGACGAACTAAACCTGCCTGTGAAGTCTTATTATAATAAGGTGTAACAGAAAGGATAGCATCTGCACCGTAGCTCTGAGCGGCCTTTGAAAGAGCAATAGCAGTAGCTGTATCGTTACTGCCTGCACCTGCGATAACAGGAATTCTGCCGTTTACACGCTTAGATACATGCTCTAAAACCTCGCAATGCTCCTTTTCGGAGAGAGTTGCAGACTCGCCTGTTGTACCGCAAGCAATAATTGCATCTGTACCATTTGCAATCTGAAACTCGATAAGCTCATCAAACACATTATAATTAACGCTTCCGTCAGAATTCATAGGAGTTACAATAGCAACACCTGAACCTGTGAAAATAGGAGTTTTCATATTAATTACCTCCGTTAATAAATATGTGGAAATTTTTTAAAATATTAGTCAAAATAACCCTTTGCAGCTAAAAGCTCAGCAAGAAGCACACCGCCGCCTGCTGCACCACGAAGAGTGTTGTGAGACATACAAACGAACTTATAGTCATACTGGCTGTCCTCACGGAGTCTGCCGATAGAAATTGCCATACCGTTCTCAAGAGTTCTTGCAGACTTAATCTGAGGCTGGTCAGGCTCCTCAAAGTAATGGAGGAACTGCTTGGGAGCTGAGGGAAGCTCTAACTTCTGAGCAGCACCTGCGTACTCTGCCCATACCTTCTTGATTTCTTCAACAGAAGGCTTCTTATCAGCATCCTTGAAGGACACAAAAACTGCTGCTGTGTGACCGTCAGAAACGGGAACACGGAAGCACTGAGCTGTAATCTTAACGTCATCTGTGGGAACGATTTTGCCGTCAACAATGTTACCCCAGATTTTGAGAGGTTCAACTTCAGACTTCTCTTCCTCGCCGCCAATGTAAGGAATAAGGTTATCTACCATTTCAGGCCAACGCTCGAAAGTTTTACCTGCACCGGAAATTGCCTGATATGTACAAGCAAGAACCTTGTCAACGCCGAACTGCATTAAGGGGTGGATTGCAGGCACGTAGCTCTGGAGTGAGCAGTTGGACTTAACTGCGATAAAGCCGCGTTTTGTACCGAGACGCTTTTTCTGAGCTTCGATAATCTCAGCGTGGTCGTCGTTAATCTCGGGGATAATCATAGGAATATCGTCAACGAGACGGTTAGCGGAGTTGTTAGAGATAATAGGACACTCTGCCTTAGCATAAGCTTCCTCTAAAGCACGGATTTCGTCCTTCTTCATATCAACAGCACAGAAGCAGAAGTCAACCTGAGATGCAACCTCTTCTACCTTGGAAGCATCCATAATTACCATATCTGCAATCTTCTCAGGAATGGGAGATGTCATAACCCAACGCTCGCCTACGCACTCAGCATAAGCTTTACCTGCACTTCTGGGGCTTGCAGCAAGGCAAACAACATCAAACCAAGGGTGATCAGCAAGTAAGAGAATGAATCTCTGACCAACCATACCTGTTGCACCGATAATACCAACTTTGTATTTCTTCATAATATCCTCCTAATAAGTGAAGAAAACCTTGTGTTTTTCTTCAAAATATTATATTATAGTGTTGTTGGGCAAAACTTAAAGCAAATTTTTACCCACTATTCTAATAATATATCATTATCAGAGGCACTTGTCAAATATACAGATAAAAAAACTACATATTTTTTTAATATTTAACTTTGGAGAAGAAATTTTTATGAAAAAAAGCGATTTTTACTATGATTTACCTGAAAACCTTATAGCTCAGACTCCCTTAGAGCGTCGCGACAGCTCTAAAATGCTTGTTATGGATAGGGTTTCAGGTGAGGTTAAGCATCAACATTTCTTTGATATATGCGACTTTTTAAAAGAGGGCGACCTGCTGATTATGAACGATTCAAGGGTTATTCCTGCCAGAATCTTCGGCAAAAAAGAAGAAACAGGTGCTGAGGTTGAGTTTCTTTTATTAAAACAAGTTGAGAATGACAGCTGGGAAACTTTAGTTAAGCCCGGTAAGAAAGCTAAAATCGGCACACGCTTTGATTTTGCAGGTATTATGCAGGGCGAGATTACCGACATTATTGACGAGGGTATCAGAATTATTAAATTTGAGAGTGAAGAAAACATTTACTCTGCCCTTGATAAAATCGGTCAGATGCCTCTTCCTCCTTATATTACCGAAAAGTTAGAGGATAAAGAAAGATACCAGACAGTTTACTCTAACGAAATGGGCTCAGCGGCGGCTCCTACTGCAGGACTTCACTTCACATTGGAGCTTTTGGATAAAATAAAATCTATGGGTATTGATACTGCTTACGTAACACTACACGTTGGTCTGGGTACATTCAGACCAGTTAAGGAGGATATTATCACCGACCACAAAATGCACAAGGAGTTTTACGAGCTTTCTCAGCAAACAGTTGATAAAATCAAATCTTGCAAAGAACGTGGCGGCAGGGTGATCGCAGTAGGCACTACTACCTGCCGAACCTTAGAAAGCGTTGCCGCAAAGTACGGCGAGCTTAAGGCTACTGCTGAAAGCACAGAAATTTTTATTTATCCCCCTTATGAATTCAAGGTGCTTGATGGTTTAATTACTAACTTCCACCTTCCTGAGAGTACACTAATTATGCTTGTATCTGCTTTTGCAGGTTACGACAACACAATGAACGCATATAAAATCGCTGTTGAAAATGAATACAGATTCTTCAGTTTCGGCGACAGCATGATGATTATATAAAATATTAAAGCCTGAGAGGAAATTCATCTTCTCAGGCTTTCTGTTATTATTTAGATATTACTTTTTTCTGCCAACTCTTTTTGCCGCACTCAGGGCATCTCATATGTCTTGTTCTGCCCATGTGCATAGACCATAGCATACTGCTGTAAGTTGGTACATACCTATGACCACACTTGGTGCATTCGTAGTAGCCCGCCGTCTGCTCTATTTTGAGTGCAAAAGCAACTCCGATAATAAAAATAACAAAACCAACTGCTATAAGCGTAATTCTCAGCCAATCTGCCATCTGCACAAAAGCGGCAACAAATACTAACGAAAACAGAAGAACAGACACCAAAATTCCTATGAAAATTTCCATAGCTAAAAGTTGTTTGTCGGCTTTTTCTTTTTCTTTTAAAACTTCAAGTAAGCTGTTTTCAGCTTTTTCATTGTAATTACCCATTGTAACTACCGCCCCATTTAGCAAATCGTTTACTGTAATCTCTAAAATTTCACACAACTCAAGCATAATCGAGGAATCGGGCAAAGATTTGCCTGTTTCCCATTTTGAAACTGCTCTGTCGGTAATTGAAAGCATTTCAGCCAACTGCACCTGAGTTAAGTTTTTGCTTTTTCTACACTCAGCAATAAATCTGCCAATCTTGATCTGATCCATAAAAAGCCTCCTTTCGCTTTGAATATAAGATATTCAGAGTCAAAAATCTACACACCAACGGTTGAATGGGGGGCTACCATTGGTAGAGTTAAAAAGTTCTTATATATAATATACCCTTTGAAAAATTAAATCAATTATGAAATTATTTAATATTGAATTTTTATTTAGTTTCATTTATACTGTAATTGTAATTCTAATTTTAAGAGGTTTTTATGTTTAAGGTTTTAAAACAGGAAGGAAACGCACGGCGTGGTGAGTTTACTACGGTTCACGGAACCGTGCAGACGCCTTGCTTTATGAACGTTGCAACGGCAGGAGCTATTAAAGGCGGTTTGTCAGCCCTTGACTTAAAGGACATAGGCTGCCAGATTCAGCTTTGCAACACTTACCATCTGCATGTTCGCCCGGGTGATGCAGTTGTAAGGGATATGGGCGGACTTCATAAGTTTACACGTTTTACAGGTCCTATACTTACAGATAGCGGCGGTTTTCAGGTGTTTTCGCTCGCAAAACTAAGAAATATTACTGAAGAAGGCGTTACATTTTCATCCCATATTGACGGCAGAAAAATTTTTATGGGCCCTGAGGAAAGTATGCAGATTCAGTCAAACCTTGCCTCTACCATTGCTATGGCTTTTGACGAATGCGTGGAAAACCCTGCGGCCTACGATTACGCCAAAGATTCAGCCAAGAGAACCGTAAGATGGTTGCACAGATGCAAGTCAGAGATGGAGCGACTTAACTCTTTAGAGGAAACCATCAATAAGAATCAGCTTTTATTCGGCATAAATCAGGGCAGTACTTATCTTGATTTAAGAGTTGAAAATATGAAAGAGATTGCCCAGCTTGACCTGCCAGGCTATGCCATAGGCGGACTTGCAGTTGGCGAAGAAGCTGAAGTTATGTATGAGGTTATTGAAGCAGTTGAACCTCATATGCCCAAAGACAAGCCCAGATACTTAATGGGTGTTGGTACACCTCTTAATATTCTGGAAGGTGTACGCAGAGGTGTTGATTTATTTGACTGCGTAATGCCCAGCAGAAACGCAAGGCACGGCCACCTTTTTACAAGTCAGGGTATTATTAACATTTCAAACGCAAAGTATATTTTGGATGAATCGCCTATCGACCCTGAGTGCGACTGCCCTGTGTGCAGGAATTTCAGCCGTTCTTATATAAGGCATCTTTTAAAGGCTCAGGAAGCTTTGGGGCTAAGACTTGCGGTTATGCATAATCTTTATTTCTACAATAAGCTTGCTGAAGATATCAGAAACGCTCTTGACGAAGACAGATTTGAAGAATTTTATAACTCTAAGAAGGATGTTTACGGCAAGCGTATCTGATTTGCAAAATATTTACTTGATTTATAAGTGAATAACTGATATAATCAACTCATTGTACTGAAAGGACAGATGAAAATGAATTTTATTTCCCCTATTATGAATTTAGCAGATGCTACTCAGCCCGCAACAGATGCAGGTGCTCAGAGCGGCCTTTTTGGTTGCCTTGGCGGCAATGGCGGCTTTGGCTTGCTTGCATTTTACGTATTAATTTTTGCAGCTCTTTACTTCTTTATGATCAGACCCAACTCAAAGAAGAAAAAGGCTGAGGAAGAGCTTAAGAAGAACATCAACATCGGCGATGAAATTACAACAATCGGTGGTATTACAGGTAAGGTTGTTGCTGTTAAGGATGAAGCTGACGAAATCGTTTTGGAAACAGGCTCCGACAGAGTAAAGCTCCGCTTCAAAAAGTGGTGTGTATATGCTAACGAAACAGCACTCGCTGCTGCAGAAGAAGAAAAGAAGCGTTTAGCTGAGGAAAAAGCTAAAGCAAAGGCTGAGAAAAAGGCTAAGAAAAACAGAGATCAGTAATAATTAAATTAACCCTTGAATATAATCTCACAGAGACTTATATTCAGGGGTTTTATTTATGAAAGCTGTAAAAATAAATATGAGCGAAGGCAAAACATCAAAATCCGTAAAGTCAGTTATAGTGGGCACCTTGGTTAATGTTTTGGTTACTTTAGCTGCTACTGTTGTTTTAACCTTATTTTTGAGTATTGCAGGCAATCTTTTCGAAAACATTGCAGGTTATTTGATGCTTGTACCATTAGCGCTTGGAAGTTACACAGGCGGATTTATAGGTGCAAGGATAAACGGAGCTAACGGTTTGCTTTTAGGAGTACTCAACGGTGTTGTAGTGCTGATTATTATGCTTATTATAGGCTTTTCAGCTTTCAATACAGATATTACACATATGATTTTGCTTAAAGTCATTTGCGTGTTTCTGCCATCGGCTATAGGCGGAATTAAAGGAGTTAACAGAAAAGAAAAGTTTAAGATATAGCAAAATGCGTCTGATTTTCTCAGACGCATTTTTAGTTATGATTTTAATACAGCTTTCATATCTTCAGGAAGGTCGGCGGTAAGCTCTATATGCTCACCTGTTATGGGATGAGCAAAGGAGATAAAACCACAATGCAGAGCGTGACGATTGATTTTATCTAAGGAGCCGCCGTAAAGGTCATCACCCAAAAGAGGATGGCCGATATAGCTCATATGGCACCTTATCTGGTGGGTTCTGCCGGTTTCAAGATTAAGATTTAAAACAGTGAAGCCGTTTATATATTCCAAAGGCTCGTAGTGAGTTACAGAGGGTTTACCTGCAGGTGTAACTATGCGGACAATTTTACTATCAGGCGATAAAGCTATTGGTGCGTTAATAGTTCCTTTCTCGGCAAATTTCCCTTGTGCAAGTGCAGTATAATGCTTTGTAATGTTACTGCCTGACATTATAGAAGCTGTGTGCCTGTCTTTAGCTACTATAACAAGGCCTGAGGTGTTTCTGTCAAGGCGATTAACGGCATGAAAGGTGTATTGCTCTCCCCAGCTTTCAGCATAAAAGCTAAGTGCGTTTGCCAAGGTATCTTCCTGATGAACCTTTGTAGGATGAACAGGCATAAAGGGAGGCTTGTTAAGGACGATAATATAATCATCCTCGAAAACCACGTCAATAGGAATATCAACAGGAACTACACCTACCGAAACACCTGAGGGTATTTCGACAGATATTTTATCCCCAAGTTTTACATAATCTATAGCTCTAACAGGTTTGCCGTTTAAAAGTATTGCACCTTCAACACACTTAAGCTTTGCCAATGTACGTGCTGAAACACTGCAATAGGTTCGCAAGTATCTACCTACTGTCTGCTTTTCAAAGTCCTTGTCAACAACAAACTCAAGCATACAAAGCACCAAAAATCAACTTAAATGTAATAAAAAGAATTGCCTGCATAAGTATAATGGAAGGCAAGCCAAGCATAAACTTTATGTGTCGGGTTTTATGGCGGATTATAAGCATTGTTACAAGCTCTGCCACAGCACCGCCGAATAAAGCGCAAAGGATAAGAGTCGCTTCGCTTATACGAAAGGCCCGCTTTTTAGCGGCGATTTTATCGTAAACCGTAAGAACTACAGTAACAAAACTTATTATTAAAATATAAACATAAAATAATTTTTCCATAATTAGACCTCGGAGGAATGTTATGAATAAGCATCTGAGCTTAGCGGTGATTTTCACCTTGATATTAGCTGTCGTTTCTGTAATTGTAAGTGCGAACCACAACAAAAGCATAAGAGAAAACACCCGTCCTGCGATAAAGCAGAATATTGCCACTGATGATGAAGCCGAAATGCGTGGTTTGTGGGTAAGCTATATTTCGCTTAATATGAACGGCACGGATTACTCTGAAAAAGCATTCAGAGATAAGTTTGATGATATTACATATACTGCCAAAGAGTATGGATGCAACGCATTGTTTGTACACGTAAGGCCGTTTTGCGATGCCTTTTATGAGTCAGAAGTTTTTCCAAGCTCACATATTCTTTGGGGCAAACAAGGTGATAAAGAAGCTTATGATGCACTAAGGATTATGAGTGAAATCTGCCATAAAGAAAACCTTGAAATTCACGCTTGGATTAACCCCTATAGAGTTATGACAGGAACGTCAGATTTCACACTTTCCAAGAATAATCCGTATATGATTGATAGAACGCTGGGAATTGAACACGACGGCGGAATTTACCTGAATCCTGCAAAAAAAGATGCAAGAAAACTTATAGTAGAAGGTGTAAAAGAAATACTCGAAAATTACGAGGTAGACGGCATACATTTTGACGACTACTTTTACCCTACTGCTGACGAAAGCTTTGACAAAGCCCAGTACAACCAGTACCTAAAAGCCTTTGCATCCGAAAGAGACGCTTTACCCCTTGCAGAATGGAGAAAAAACAACGTCAATATGCTTGTTGCTGAGGTTTACAGAACAGTTAAAAGCTATGACGAAAACATTCTTTTCGGCATTTCGCCTCAGGGTAATATTGAAAACGACATGAATATGGGTGCTGATGTTAAAGCTTGGAGCGAATGCATAGGCTATGTTGATTACATATGCCCTCAGCTTTACTATTCATTAGAAAACCCTGCTCTGAGATTTGAAGCAGGGCTTGATAAATGGCTTGAGCTAAGCTTTCATCAGAACTTAAGGGTTTATGCAGGACTTGCAGTATATAAAGCAGGCACAGATGCCGACAGCGGCACTTGGAAACCTTACGACGATATACTTGCTAAAGAATATGAAATTATAAAAAACAAAAAGCTTGACGGGTTTATTCTTTATGATTACGAAGCTTTAAAATCTGAAAATACAAAAGCTGAGATGGAAAATTTCAAAAAGCTTTTATAAAAGCTCGCCTATGCACATCTCGCCTTTAATATCGACAATTTTCACATCAAGAATCTCGCCGCGGATATCTTTATCTGAGTTAACAGTAACAGGGGTATAATTTTCAGTTAAGCCGAAGTATTTGCCGTCGGTTACAGTTTCGAAAAGCACCTTGTTAACTGTATTAAGCTGAGTGTTCAAAAAGCTTTCGCGGCTTTTTTCCACGGCATCTCCCATAATAGCCGCACGCTTAGTTTTAACTGCATTTGTTAGGTGGCCGCCCATATCCCACGCTTTGGTTCCCTCTCGCTTAGAATATGGGAAAACGTGAACCTTGGCAAAGCCAACAGAAGCTACAAAGTTTAAGGAAGAATTAAAGTCATCTTCGCTTTCACCTGCAAAGCCTACCATTACGTCGGTAGTTATTGAAGGGTTAGCCCAGAATTTGCGGATATTATTTACTATTACTGCGTACTCACTTGATGTATAGTTTCGGTTCATATCCTTAAGGGTTTTGTCGCAACCGCTTTGCAAGGAAAGGTGAAACTGAGGACAGAACTCTTTAACTTCAGAAAGTCTTTGGAGAACTGACTCATCAAGATATTCAGGCTCAAGAGAGCCTAAACGGATACGCCGGATACCTTCAGCACTTGCTACTGCCTCTACAGCTTCACATAGGTTAGAATTAATATCTGTACCATAAAGTGAAAGGTTAATACCTGTAAGCACAATTTCTTTGTAGCCGCTTTCTGAAATAAGCTGAGCCTCATCCTTAATATCATCAATTGATTTTGAACGGACTCTGCCACGAGCATAAGGAATAATGCAGTAAGAACAGAAGCGACTGCAACCGTCTTCAATTTTAATATATGCCCTTGTTCGTTCAGAAAACCTGCTGACCTTACATTTTTCGAAAGGCTCCTTTTCCCTGTCGTGTTCGTTAATATCTACTATCTGCTTACCGTTTTTAATAAACTCGGAAATATACTGAGGAATTACGGTATGGTCAGTATTGCCGATAACAATGTCGCACTGGGAAAAATCATTGATTTTATCAGGGTGAGCCTGAGACATACAACCGCAGAGAAGTATAACTGCGTTCTCATTCTGTCGTCTGAGCTTATGGATAAGCTGGCGGCATTTTTTGTCGCTGACAGCGGTTACTGTACAGGAATTAATAATTAATACCCCGCACTGAGACTCTTCCTCATTATATTCATATCCGGCATCAAGTAAAAGATGCCGGATATATTCTGTTTCATATTGATTTACCTTACAACCGAAGGTGAAAATTTTAAAGAACATAATTTAATCTGCCTTTATATCAGAAGTTAGTTTCTTTTTTATGCTCAGCTTGCTGTTTACAGCCTTACCTAAAAGTGTGTAGATAACAGCACACACAGGAACACCAAATACCATTCCTGCAAAGCCGAAAAGTCCGCCGCCGACAGTAACGCCAACCAGCACCCAGATACCGGAGATACCGATACTGTCGCCTAAAATTTTAGGTCCGATGAGGTTACCGTCAAGCTGCTGAAGTCCGAAAATAAAGATAATAAACCACAAGCAGTCCCAAGGGTCAACAAGTAAAAGCAAAAGTGCACAAGGAATGGCACCGATAAAGGGTCCAAAGAAAGGAATTATGTTGGTGATTCCCACAACAACAGAGATAAGCACAGCATAGTCGATACCTATAATCTTAAGACCTATAAAGCAAAGCACTCCGATAATGGCGGAATCAATAATTTTGCCGATAATAAACTTTCCGCAAATATTGTAGCTTTCGTACTTTACATCCTTGATAAAGTTGTGAAACCTTTTAGGAACATAAGCAATAGTAAGCTTACGGGTCTGGCGAAGGAGCTTATCTTTTGTGCTGATTACATAAACGGAAACAATGATAGAAACAATTGCATTATAAATGCCGTATAAGAAATCCCAGATAGAATTAAGGGCTATATTAAGCAAATGTGAGGTTGAAACAAGACTTGCATTTTCACCCAAGAAAAGCTTGCTTGCAAAATCCTCAATAGCCTTTGTATCTGTAAGGTCAATCGAGAAAGTATCCTTAATCCAATAGGTTACGTGTGTGAACACGGATGAGAAATGAGAAATATACACAGGAAGCTCATCAACAAAGGAGTTGATGCTGTCCACAACCTGAGGAATAATAATAGCAAAAAGGAACGCGATTACTATGCCTAAGAAAAGATAGGTAGAAACTATAGACAACACCTTGCGGAAAATAAGACGCTTAGGCTTTTTTACTCCGATTTTTCTGTAAATCTTATTATAACAGAACTCATAGGGATAGTTGATAATAAACGCAAGCATAAGACCATACACAAGCGGTGCTATTATCTTGAAAATCGTTGCAAGAATATCCCAAGTCCACTGATTAAAAAGAGCAAAAACCAGCAACACTACCGCAGATATTGAGAGCGTTACCGTTTTACCTATAGTTTTGACTTTATAAGCAAAATTATTGGGGTCGTTTGAATTTTTCATATTATTCACATACCTCCTGTTTATTTAAGGTATCAGAAATCACCGAAAAGTGACATCTGAGAGCTTTCAGGGATTCCCTTTAAGGCTCCGATTTCCCTCAAAGATTCAATAACAGCTTTAGTTACCTTGGTTTTCTGCTGCATTTCTTCGATTGAGAAATACTCACCCTGCTTGCCGCATTCTGCAAGAGATATTGCAGCAGCTTCGCCAATGCCGGGAATTGTCATAAAAGGAAGCCTTAGTTTGCCATCTTCTACTACAAACTTCTTTGCCTCAGATTTATAAACATCAATTGGCAGAAGTTCAATACCACGAGCCTGCATTTCGTTAATAATCTGCAGAGTTGCAATTTCAGACTGCTCTTTAGCACTGGCTTCGTTACCTTTTGCTTTGATTGAAGCGATTTTTTCTAAAACTGCGTGTCTGCCTTTGCCTGCGGTTAAACCGTCAAAGTTATCACCGCGAACAGTAAAGTAAGCGGCATAATACTCTAAAGGTCTGTGAACCTTATACCAACCAAGACGAAGGGCGGCTATCATATAAGCGGCGGCGTGGGCTTTCGGGAACATATACTTGATTTTCATACAGGAATCAATGTACCAATCGGGAACGTTATTATCCTTCATAGCCTTGATATGATCCTCTGTAAGAAGCTTTGTTGCCTTACCCTTACGGACAATCTCCATAATCTGGAAAGCCATTTTAGGCTCAAGACCCTTATGCATAAGGTAGGTCATAATAGAATCTCGCGTACCGATAACCTCTGAAATTGTACATACACCGTCGCGGATAAGGTCAGCGGCGTTGCCAATCCAAACGTCAGTACCGTGAGAAAGACCTGAAATCTGCAAAAGGTCGGTAAAGGTTTTAGGCTGAGCGTCAATAAGCATCTGACGAACAAAAGGCGTTCCAAGCTCAGGAAGCGAATATGTACCTGTAATGGAGTCAATATCCTCAGGGGTTACTCCTAAAGCTTCGGTTGAAGTGAACAGCGACATAACATCAGGGTCGCTCATAGAAACTTCCATAACAGGAATGCCTGTAAATTCCTCAAGATAGTGATAAATTGTAGGAACATCATGACCGAGCTCGTCAAGCTTACAGATTGTATCGTGGATAGAATGGAAATCGAAGTGAGTGGTAATACTGTCAGAATTTACATCGTTGGCAGGATGCTGAACAGGGCAGAAGTCAAAAACCTCCATACCTTTTGGAACAACAACCATTCCGCCGGGATGCTGGCCTGTGGTACGTTTAACGCCTGTACAGCCGATAGCAAGGCGGGTTTCCTCGGCTTTTCCCAAGGTAAGTTCTCGCTCACCTTCGAACTTTTTAACATAACCGAAAGCGGTTTTATCAGCAACTGTGGCAATTGTACCTGCCTTGAAAACGTTATCTTTACCGAAAAGCTCTTCGGTATATCTGTGGGAACTGGACTGATACTCACCACTAAAGTTAAGGTCGATATCAGGCACCTTGTCACCCTCAAAGCCAAGGAAGGTTTCGAAAGGAATTTCATGACCGTCCTGAATAAGATGAGTACCGCAGTTGGGACAATCCTTAGGAGGCATATCAAAGCCTGAGCCGTAGCTGCCATCGGTGATAAACTCTGTATATTTACACTCAGGGCAAACATAATGAGGGCATAATGGGTTTACCTCAGAAATACCCGACATTGTGGCTACAAAGCTGGAACCAACACTGCCTCGTGAGCCTACAAGGTAACCATGTGCCTCTGAGTTTGCAACAAGCTTCTGGGCAGTCATATAAAGCACCGAGAAGCCGTATTTTGTAATGGAGTTAAGCTCTTTATCAAGTCTTGCCTTAACAATTTCGGGCAATGGGTCGCCATACATTTTCTTGGCTCTTTCCCAGGTAATTGAGATCAGCTGTTCCTCGGCACCTTCGATAAAAGGCGGGAAGTTTCCCGGAGGAATGGGCAGAATTTCGTCGCACATATCGGCAATGAGGTTTGTGTTTTCTACAACAACCTCGTAAGCCTTACTTTCTCCAAGATACTCAAACTCCTTAAGCATTTCAGCGGTTGTGCGCAGGTAAAGCGGTGCCTGATTATCAGCATCGCTAAACCCCTGACCTGCCATTAAAATTCGCCTGAATTCTGAATCGTGAGGGTCAAGGAAGTGGACGTCACAGGTAGCAACAACAGGCTTATTAAGCTTTTCGGCAACTGCAATAATCTTGCGGTTAACATCGTGAAGCTCTTCGTTTGATTTAAGAGTTCCGTTAGCAAGTAAGAAGCGGTTATTGCCATCGGGCTGAATTTCAAGATAATCGTGATAATCGGCAATTTCTTCAATCTCCTGGTCGCTTTTGCCTGCCATTATTGCACGGAAAAGCTGGCCTGCCTCACAGGCAGAGCCGATGATAAGACCTTCGCGGTGCTTATCGAGAACAGAGCGAAGAATTCTGGGTCGCTTATAGAAGTAATCAAGGTGACCGTAAGAAATAAGTTTGTAAAGATTCTTAAGTCCTGCCTGATTTTTAACAAGAATAATCTGATGATATGAGGGAAGTTTTTTAAAATCTCCCCCTGCGATTTTTGTGTTGATTTCACCTGTAGTTTTAATATCAAAATCGTCCTGAAGTCTAAGAATTAACTGCAGGAAAATATGAGCAAGGATATTTGCATCATCACAGGCTCTGTGATGGTTAAAGTCGGGAAGTCGCAAGAACTTCGCTACAGTATCAAGCTTGCAATTTTTGATATCTTTTAAAATACTACGGCAGATTGCAACTGTATCTATGGAAGTAAAGGTATATTCCCTACCCATTTTAGAGCAAACTTCGCGGATAAAGGATGTGTCGAACGGTGCATTATGAGCCACAAGCACAGCATCACCGCAAAACTCAAGAAAATCAGTAACTGCATCTACGTCAGAAGGTGCATCACTAACCATAGCGTCAGTAATACCTGTAAGCTCGGTAATCTTTGCAGGAATTGGCCTTTCAGGATTAACAAAGGTTGAGAATGTGTCGGTAATAACACCGTTTACAATCTTAACAGCACCGATTTCGGTTATTCTGTCTTTTTTAGCAGAAAAGCCTGTTGTTTCCAAATCGAAACAAACAAAAGTACTGTTAAAATCAACGTTCTTTGAACCTACAACAGCTGAAACAAGGTCATCTACAAAATAGGCTTCTGTACCATATATAACCTTAATAGGTGTTCCTGATTTAGCAAGGGAACGTGCAGTATTCATAGCTTCAGGGAAAGCCTGAGCAACACCGTGGTCGGTAATGGCAACAGCACTGTGGCCCCATTTAGCGGCTCTTGTTATAAGGCTTTCTGCAGATGAAACACCGTCAAGCTGAGACATATTTGTATGCAGATGAAGCTCTACACGCTTTTGCTCTGCCCTGTCCTCTACCTTGATTTTAGAAGCTGTGGCAATAGAACGTGCGTTGATAACGTAAGCTTTAATAAATGGGTCAAATTCATAGTCACCGCGGACTAAGATAGTCATCCCTTTTTTAACAGCTTCCAAAGGCTTGCACTCGTTAATAGGAGCGAAAACCTTAACAATTGTGGAGCCGGAATAGTCTGTAATATAATATTGGATAATGTTTTTATCGCCTGATTTGGTGACCTTTGTTTCCATTTCGAAAACGTCACCCCACACTACAACCTTTCCTGAATCGAAAGAAAGGGAACTGATGGGAGCAGGCTTACTTTTAATGGAATTGCCCCACAGAGACTTGACAGAAGGCAAAAACACCTGTGGAAGTAAGGAATCTTTTTCTCTTATTTCAATAACGTCTTTAGCTTTTTCGGCTTTAAACTCAGATGGAGCATCCTCTTCGGCGGCACGCATAAGCTCTTCGCGTCTTAAAGTTTCCTCATAATGGGTCTGCTGCTGAATATAAGCTTCATCGTCAATATTGAATTCTTTAATACCTGAAAAGCTTACATCGATATCATAAATAGAAAACTCATTAGCAAGAAGAGACTTAAAGTTATCTATAAAGCCCATACCTGTAAGAAGCATTTCACCGCCGTGGAAAAGTTCGATATCAAAGGAGTTACCGCTGACTGTGAGCTTGCTGTCAGTTAAAGTACCGTTAAGTGCCGGCATAACACGTTTGAGCTCAAGAATAAGCTGGGGGTAATACTCAGCAGTAAAGCTACCCACAGGAAAAACAGGGTGAAGCTTACAAGACTTAAGCTGTAAAGCTGCTGAAAGGTTCTTTTCAGCCAAAAACAGCTCTTCCCTGTTTACGAGGACATCAAAACCTAAAGTGGCTTCTAAGATTCTTGCCTCTTTATTTACACAAAGCTTAATAAGCTGTGCGTTCTGCACAGCTTCACTAAGTCTTGATTTATCTATGTATTTTGCAAAACAAGAAATAAAAGTACTCATCTGAACCTCATCAGAGCTTTTCAATCTCCTTTAAAAGCTCTTCAATAATCATATCCTCAGAAACCTTCTTGAGGATTTCGCCCTTTTTAAAGATAAGGGCACAGCCGTCACCGCCTGCAATTCCGATGTCGGCTTCTTTTGCTTCACCGGGGCCGTTTACTACACAGCCCATTACAGCAACTTTGATGTGTTTATTCACACCGCTTAAACTCTCCTGAACTTTATTGGCAAGAGAGATAAGGTCTATTTTAGTTCTTCCACAGGTAGGACAAGATACAAACTCCACACCGTCACTACGAAGACCAACAGAGCGTAAAAGCTCTTTAGCGGCTACTACCTCACGAACAGGGTCAGCGGTTAAGGAAATGCGGATTGTATCACCTATACCGTGTAAAAGAAGTGACCCTATGCCTGCACTTGATTTGATTATTCCGCCGTACTCGGTTCCAGTTTCGGTAACGCCAAGGTGCAGAGGATAATTTGTTTTGGCTGACGCAAGCTCATAAGCCTTAACTGTTGTAGCCACAGTTGATGATTTCATAGAAAGAACGATATCGTTAAAATCGAATTTTTCCAAAAGTGAAGCGTGGTAAAGGGCACTTTCACAGAGAGCCTCGGCAGTAGGATGACCGTATTTTTCAAGGATACTCTTTTCTAAAGAGCCTGAATTAACGCCGATACGAATAGGAACACCTGCACTTTTACAAGCATCAGCTACCGCCTTTACCCTATCGTCCGAGCCGATATTGCCGGGGTTAATACGGATTTTATCAACACC
This sequence comes from Ruminococcus sp., assembly GCA_045635685.1. Taxonomy (GTDB): domain Bacteria; phylum Bacillota; class Clostridia; order Oscillospirales; family Acutalibacteraceae; genus Ruminococcoides. The sequence goes on along the minus strand of JAZTWD010000048.1, from coordinate 91,025 downwards.
AGCAGCTACGCACTCAAGAGCAATTTTATAGTCAAAATGAATGTCTGCAACTATGGGAACATTTACCGCTTCTTTTAAAGCATAAATAAGATTTACAGCATCACGGGTAGGCACTGCGGCACGGATAATCTCACAGCCTGCTTCCTCCAAGCGTTTAGCCTGTAATACGCTTGCCTCAATATCCTCGGCAGGAGTATTAAGCATAGACTGAATAGTAACTGGAGCGTCACCGCCGATATAAATATTACCAACTTTAACTTTATTTTTAGAATTCATATTTAACCTCACACAAAGAGCTTGAATATATCCTTAAAAGTTATTACTACTATAAGCAAGAGTAAAAGTGCTAAGCCGACACCATTAACAATTGCTTCGAATTTTCTGGGAACAGGCTTGCGGAATATTGCCTCAATGAGCAGGAATACGAACCTGCCGCCGTCAAGAGCCGGGAAAGGAAGCATATTAACGATACCTAAGTTAACTGTAATTACCATCATAATATAAAGAATATTACGAACAGCATCACCAAAGCCTGACTGAAGACCGGCCTGAGCCATTTCAACAGTTACAGAGGCAATTCCAACAGGGCCTGAAAGGTCGTTAAATCCGTATTCACCTTTAATAAGTCCGAAAAGTGAGTCGTAAACCATTCGCACTACCGAAACTGTCTGACTTCCTGTTTCGCCTATAAGATTTATAAAATTATTATCTTTTGCTTCAAGGTAGAAATCAACTGCAATCTGAGGTGTACTGTCCTCAGAAGTTGTATAGGTAAAGAAATCTACATTTTCCAAGGTGTGCTTTTCGCCATTACGCTCAACCTCAAGTGTTGCTCTGAAGCGCTGGCGGGTTTCCTTAACCTCGATAGCTTCTATGGTTATGGACTCATTAGGTACTGCCTTGCTTAAATCTATAACGCCCTGCTGTAAAGCTTCGTAGGCTTCTTTATTGCTTGAGGTTGCATTAATGCGGAGAGCACCTTCGCAAACAGCATTGAAAGCTACGTTATTCATATCGTCGTTAGTGATTTTACCTGTAGTTGCAAGCTCTGCGTAAGCATCATAAAGAGTATTACAGCAGTCCTGCTTATAAATCTGAAGTTCATCACCCTCTACCTCAGAAACCTTGATAGTAGAAAGAGCATATGACAAGTCCATAGAATTATAAACTTTATAACCGTCTACAGAAAGCACCTTGTCACCAATCTGAAGACCTGAGTTAGCACTATATGCCTTTGGGCTGAAATCGGTTATTGTTGTGGTAGTAAAATAAGGCGATGGTGCCAAAAGAATGCCCATAAATATAAGTCCTAAGATTATATTCATTAAAGCACCTGCAATAATAACAATCATACGCTTATAAATCTTTGCGTTATTAAAGGCGTGTGGATTGTCTGAATCTTCATCCTCGCCTTCCATAGCACAGAAACCGCCTATAGGAAAAAGACGCAAAGAATAAGTAGTTTCTTTGCGTTTGAAGGAAAAGATTTTGGGACCCATACCAAGGGCAAATTCGTTAACCTTTATACCCGAAAGCTTGGCTGTTAAAAAATGGCCGCCTTCGTGGAAAAAGATAATAAGCTCAAACAAAAGAACTGCAATCACAATAAGACCGACAGTAGTAAGTATGTTAGTAAATACGGTCAATGAGGTCATCTCCGAAAAAAATTAATTAAACTCTGCTTAAAACAAAGTCACGGGCAGCTTTATCTGCCTCCAGAACATCTTCCACACTTAAAATAGGCTTAGCCTGAATTTTTCTGATAGAGTCTGAAACAAGCTCGCCAATCTGAAGGAATTTAAGCTTACCTTCTCTGAAAAGCTCATTAGCGGCTTCATTGGCACCATTTGCAATAGCAGGAGCCGTTCCGCCGATTTTAAGTGCATCCTTACAAGCGGTAAGGCACTTGAAGGTTTCATAGTCGGGTTTGTCGAAGGTAAGAGTTCCTACCTCCCACAGATTAAGAGGCTTAACAGGAGACTCAAACCTGTCGGGATAAGTTAGGGCGTACTGAATGGGAATACGCATATCAGGAAGTCCAAGCTGAGCAAGGACTGAATTGTCAACAAATTCAATAAGAGAATGAATAATACTCTGGCGGTGAACAACAACGTCGATATTATCCACGTCAACGTCAAAAAGCCAGCGTGCCTCGATAATCTCAAGGCCTTTATTCATCATAGATGCGGAGTCAACGGTGATTTTTGCCCCCATGCTCCAATTAGGGTGGTTCAAAGCTTCGGCAACGGTTACATTTTTAAGCTCCTCTTCCCTTTTGCCGAAGAAAGGTCCGCCTGAAGCGGTGAGGATTAGCTTTTTAAGCAAACTTTCCTTAGGGCATCCCTGCAGACATTGAAAAATGGCACTATGCTCTGAGTCAACCGGCAAAAGCTTAACGGCATTCTCCTTAACTGTTCGCATTACAAGGTCACCACCTGCCACAAGGGTTTCCTTATTGGCAAGGGCTATATTTTTCTTAGCCTTGGCAGCGGTTAATGTAGGCAATAAGCCAATCATACCAACCAGAGAGTTAAGCACTGTGTCGGCAGATTCTATAGAAGACGCTTCTAAAAGCCCCTCCATACCGCTTAATACCTTTGTATTTGTATCAGCAACAGCGGTTTTTAAATCCTTGGCGGCATCTTCGTCGTGCATAACAGCAAGCTCCGGCTTTAAGAGTCTTATCTGCTCTTCAATAACTTTTACGTTTGTGTTAGCTGTAAGAGCCGCAACTTTAATGTTAAGTTTTTGAGCAACATCTATCGCCTGTGTGCCTATGGAGCCTGTGGAGCCTAAAATAGAAAGTGTGTTTGTCATAATATCTTCCTTATTATTGCCTTTTAAGATAACTGCTAAACATTAAATCTGCCAGATAAGACCCATTGTATAAGAAATGAAAAGTGCAAAAGGCACGGTAAACACAACGGAATCAAATCGGTCAAGCATACCGCCGTGGCCGGGCATAATTGAGCCGTAGTCCTTAATTTTACATTCACGTTTAATAAGAGAGAATGTAAGGTCGCCAACAACGGAAACAACAGCACTGAACATACCGATTAAAAGAAGTGCAGGGTAATTGATAAGCACATTGCGATAGAAAATAAACTGGTACAAAAGACCTAAAAGCTGAGAGCCTACAATAGCGGCAATAGCACCGCCTATTGCACCCTCAACAGTCTTTTTGGGGCTGATTACGGGGCATAATTTGTGCTTACCTATGGCTGAACCTGTAAAGTAAGCGGCACTGTCAGCAAACCAAGGCGGAACAAGAGCAACGCATACAAAAAAGCTTGTAAACTGCCACTGAACACACACAAGGCGAGCCAGACAAAGAAGAGAAAGACCGATAAACAAAGTGCCTGCGTAAACAAATAAAACATCGGTTATAGAGTGCTTTTCGTGTCGAAGGATTTGAACAAAGACCAAAACCACAGTATAAACATACATTGGAACAAACCAGAAGTTTGTGGTAGACACAAGCACAGAGGATGTTACAAAAAGAAGGCTTAACACTAAAATAAACCAATCCTTATGAAAGCTCTTGGCTGTTAAAAACTCAAATTGCATCATACAGGCAATTACGCAGATTGCAGCAAGTATTACCCAAGGGAAAAACTCGCTTAAAACCATTATGCCAATGGCAATAGCCGCGGCAATGCCTGCTGTAATTAATCTTGTCTTCACAAAAAAGCCTCCTAACACAGCATATGGCGGTGTGTTACACACCGCCGTATCTGCGATTTCGTGTAGAAAATTCAGCAATAGCCTTGTCTAAATCGTCAGTAGAAAAGTCAGGCCATAATTTATCGCTGATGTAATATTCGGCATAAGCCGACTGCCACAAGAGGAAGTTGGAAATCCTGAACTCTCCGCTTGGGCGGATTATAAGGTCAGGGTCGGGCTGACCTGCGGTATAAATGGAATCAGAAATAAGCTCTGCGTTAATATCATCCACAGAAAGCTCGCCTTTCGAAACTTTTTCGGCAATCATTTTTGTAGCTGTAACAAGCTCATCTCGTCCGCCGTAGTTCATGGCAATGTTTAAAACCATACCTTCCCTATCCTTAGACTCTTCCTCGTTTTCGTTGATAAGAGCCTGAAGCTTGGGAGAAAATGCGGTTCTGTCGCCTAAAAACTTAACTACGATTGTATCATCCTTGAAATCTCTTAAAGCTTCATTGAGGTATTCCTCAAAAAGTTTCATAAGGGCATCCACTTCTTCCTGAGGTCTACGCCAGTTTTCGGTGGAAAAAGCGTAAACAGTAAGGTGCTTGATGCCGATATCAGAGCAATAGCGGGTAATTTTACGGAAAGTCTGGGCACCTGCAGAGTGGCCCATACTGCGTGGCAGAGCTCGCTTTTTTGCCCAGCGGCCGTTACCGTCCATAATTATACCGATATGAGCAGGCAGATTTTTAGGCAACGCCTGCTCTTTATCCTTTTTCTTAGAAAATAAAGCCATATCAGATAGCCATTACTTCCTTCTGCTTATCAGCACAAATCTCATCAATCTTCTTTGTGAATTTGTCTGTAAGCTTCTGGATTTTCTCCTGACCGTTCTCAAGGTCATCTTCTGTAATCTCAGAGTTTTTCTTCATCTTCTTAAGTTTTTCAATGGCATCTCTACGCTCATTACGAACCTGAACCTTGCTATCCTCAGCCTGCTTGGAAACATCCTTAACGATTTCCTTACGCTTATCCTCAGTAAGAGGAGGGAAAGTAAGACGAATGATTTTACCGTCGTTCTGAGGATTGATGCCGATGTCGGAAGTCTGGATAGCCTTCTCGATAGCTCTGAGAACTGTTGCATCATAGGGCTGGATAGAAAGCGTACGAGCCTCGGTTACAGAAACAGCGGCAAGCTGCTTAACAGGTGTGGGAGCACCATAGTAATCTACAACAAGCTTATCAAGTACAGAGGGGTTAGCTCTGCCTGCTCTGATTCTTGCATATTCGCCTTCAAGGTGGTTTATGCGTCTCTGCATAGCTTCTTCAGCATTTTTAATAACTGTATTCATAAGTAAATCTCCTTATCGCTTAATTTTTGTTTGTAACCAGTGTACCAACAGGTAAACCGCAAACAGCGTCACAAATATTCATAGGATTCTCAATGGAAAGAACCATAATGTCGATATCGTTCTCTCTGCACATTGTTGCGGCTGTGCCATCCATAACTGCAAGATGCTTTTCAACAACTTCGTCAAAGGTCAACTGGTCGTACTTAACAGCATTTGGGTTCTTCTTGGGGTCGCAGTCGTAAACACCGTCAACCATTGTGGCTTTAACGATAATGTCTGCCTCAATTTCGGCGGCTCTGAGAGCTGCAGCTGTATCGGTTGAGAAGAATGGGTTACCAGTACCGCAACCGAAAACTACTACTCTTCCCTTTTCTAAATGTCTTACAGCCTTGCCGCGGATGTAAGGCTCGGCAATTTGACGCATAGAGATAGCGGTCTGAACGCGAGTATCAACGCCTAACTGCTCAAGAGCATCGCAAACGCCTAAGGCATTAATGGAAGTAGCAAGCATACCCATATGGTCAGCTCTTGTTCTGTCCATTTTACCACTGCTTCTTCCTCTCCAGAAGTTACCGCCGCCGACAACAATGCCAATTTCAACGCCTAACTCCACACATTTCTTTATAGGCTCGCAGATTTTAAGTACAGTATCGAAATCGATACCTGTTTTTTGTTCACCTGCAAGGGACTCGCCCGAAAGCTTAAGCAAAATACGCTTATATTTAGCCTGCAAAGTAATCACCTCGTATAACTTATATTTAATCACATTAATAATACTACATTTTGTAGGTTTTGTAAAGGAATTATATAGCTAATTTTCAAAAGTTTAATAATTTTTTACAATAAACAAAAATAAAAGCGTCGGACAAAAGTCCGACGCCTGAAAGCTTAATGTAAAATTACTTAACCATGGAAGCAACTTCTGCTGCGAAGTCGTCCTGACGCTTCTCGATGCCTTCGCCTTTTTCGTAGCGAACGAAGCCTGTGATAGCGATAGAACCGCCAAGCTCCTTAGCAACACCGTCAACGTACTTTTTGATTGTAAGGTCGTTGTTCTTAACAAACTCCTGGTCAACAAGGCAGTTCTCTTTGTAGAACTTCTGAACCTTACCACCGAGAATCTTCTCGATAATCTGCTCAGGCTTGCCTTCGTTAAGAAGCTGCTCACGCATAATCTTCTTCTCGTGCTCAAGAACCTCAGCAGGAACAGCGTCAGCATTGAGGTACTGTGTGTTAAGAGCAGCAATCTGCATTGCTACGTCCTTACCACAAGCTACAAATGCGTCGCTTGCTGTGTCAACGTCTGTGTCGAAAGTAACGATAACGCCGATTTTGCCGCCAGCGTGAACATAGCCAACGCAGGGAGCCTCAAAGCGAGCGAAACGTCTGATCTGGAGATTCTCACCGATTGTAAGAACCTTCTCCTGTAAAAGCTCAGCAACTGTCATCTCTGTGCCCTCTGCCTTGCACTCCTTAAGAGCGTCAACGTCAGCGGGATTCTGAGCCATAACAGTCTTTGCGCATGTATCAACGAAAACGCGGAAGTCTTCGTTCTTAGCAACGAAGTCAGTCTCGGAGTTAACCTCGATAACTACGCCAACTGTGTTTGTATCGTTTGTGAGAGCGTATGCAATACCCTCTGCAGCAATTCTGGAAGCCTTCTTAGCCTGCTTTGCAAGACCCTGCTCACGGAGGAAGTCAACAGCGGCATCCATGTCGCCGTTAGCCTCTGTAAGAGCCTTTTTGCAGTCCATCATACCGCAGCCTGTTTTCTCTCTGAGTGCTTTTACGTCCTGTGCTGTAAAACTCATAATCAAAAATCCTCTCTGTATATTTAGTTTAAAACGAATTTATAGAGATTAAGCCTCTGCCTCAGCTTCAGCCTCTTCCTCAACAACAGCAGCAGCGCCCATCTGGCCCTCTCTGCCCTCGATGATAGCGGAAGCCATTGCACCTGTAATAAGCTTAACAGCGCGGATAGCATCATCGTTGCCGGGGATTACATAGTCAATCTCATCGGGATCGCAGTTTGTATCAACAATAGCAACTACGGGGATACCGAGCTTCTTTGCCTCTAAAACAGCAATCTTTTCTTTTCTGGGGTCTACGATGAAGAGTGCGCCGGGCATCTTCTCCATATCTTTGATACCGCCGAGGAACTTCTCGAGCTTTTCGATCTCGAGCTTAAGCTTGATAACTTCCTTCTTGGGAAGCATATCGAATGTGCCGTCAGCCTCCATAGCCTTAAGCTGGTTGAGTCTGCCGATTCTGCGACGGATAGTTGTGAAGTTTGTGAGCATACCGCCGAGCCAACGAGCGTTTACATAGTAAGCGCCTGCACGCTCTGCTTCTTCCTTAACGGAGTCCATAGCCTGCTTCTTTGTACCAACAAAGAGAACGGACTTGCCCTCAACGGAAAGGTCACGGATAAAGTTGTAAGCTTCTTCAAGCTTCTTTACAGTCTTCTGAAGGTCGATGATGTAGATACCGTTTCTCTCTGTGAAAATGTACTCTGCCATCTTGGGGTTCCATCTTCTTGTCTGGTGACCGAAGTGAACACCTGCTTCGAGAAGCTGCTTCATAGATACTACTGACATTTTATTTTCCTCCTTAGGTTAAAACCTCCGATGAGCTTTGAAATTTACTCTTTTTAGATAGCCTGAATGTCACAAGCTACACCTTCAGAGCAACCCATCGTGCGTAATGCCTTAGTATGATACCAAAAAATACAGTTAAAGTCAAGGGTTTTTGCGGATTTTTTTAACTTTTTACGCAAAAGAAGAACCGCTCTTCCCTTTTGAGAAGAGCGGTTCAGGATTGATTGGTGATATAAGAAAAATTTACCATCTGTCGAAGAATTTGTGGCCACCGTGGGTTACCACATAATTCTGTGACTCGTGGAATGCGCTTTCGCATACGTTAGGTGCGTAGAAGTAGATAATCCTATGCTGAACTGCGGCACCACCGTTATCGAATACATACTCGATAGCGTCTAATACATCTTGGTTGGGAACATTATCAAGGGATGCTGCGTAGCCATTGCCTGTTCTTACTGCGTCTACTGAAGGGTAGCCGTCAGTAATCATTGTGTCTTTAATTGCCTGAGCAACAAGAGCACAACCGATAAAGCCCTGTCCGCCAGCTTCACCCATTACAAGGTGCTCAAGAACATCTCTGTCATAGTCAGAGAGCTCTACGCTATAGCTAACATAGGAAGAGTCGGGGTTATCAATCTGAAGCAGAAAATCCTTACTCTCTGTCGCACAGAGAACTGCTTCGCCTGACTCTTTTTGTTCCTCGAGCTCAGTTACTGCTTTTGCGGTTGCCTTTTTTGCAAGGTCAAACGCCTGAGCACGAGAAAAGGACTCGTCGTCCTGCTTTGCTGAAAGAATCTGGTCTTCCTTATAAGTCTTGGTTACAAGCTGAATGCTTCCTTCGGGTCGGCCGTTTGTGTCGTTAGCTGCCTCTACGTTGCTGTTTGCAAGCACGCAGATAAGGCAAGGTGTAATTGCAATAGTCATTACAAGAGCTAAAGATAAAACAGCAGTCGATCTTTTGAATGCTTTAATCAAATTTGTCCTCCTTATTCCGGGCACATACAAAGGAAATCTGTGCATACCGCGTAAGCGGCTGAAGTACCCTAAGACAAGGCCTTATTGAATTGTCACACAATGCGCAACTTCAAGTTTCAAGTTTGAAATTTTATTTTGAAGCTTTGCAGAGATTCATTTAAGGTCTTGTGTAAGCAGTAAAATTTTTGCTTGATCACACAATCCGAGGTGTATTATGGCATACTTTTTGCGATTTTGCAAAAATTCACTTACCGCTTTTTATTTCTATTATAGAATTATAATCAAGATTTATTTCTTGTTTGGAATTATCCTTCGTCAATTTATACAGTATTTTTGATTATACTTTAGTTGTATTGCTAATTGGCACAAACTTTCGACTCCGTCATTTTAACGAAAGAGCTTTGTGCCTCTTATGGATTTTTGTTTACTTTTTATATTTGTTGTAATAAGCACCGTGTCTTCGCCTATTAAGGAAATATCGCTCCAAGGGATGATTACATCCTCAGATTTGCCTAAAAGACCGAAAAAACGAGGCCGTCCGAAGACTACAACAGCCCTGATGTTTGCTGTTAATGTGTCTATTTCTATATCGTCAATAAAGCCTACGCGGGAACCGCTGAGGCTGTCTATTACCTCCTTACGTCTCAGCTCTGCAACTCTGCTAATCATTAAATCTCCCCTTTGCCCTATATATATGCAAAGAATCCGCTTAATATTCACATTAGCCTTAAGTGAGGCTTTTTTGAAATTTTAGCCATTTCTATTGAAAAAAACTTTATTTATGATAAAATAAGTTAAATTAAGTTTGGAGGGATTCGATGAAATCATTTAAAATAGCATTTCCTTTAATTCATAAAAAGTCGGCACTGCCAACCTTTGGGGCTTTTTTAGGAATTATAGCCGCAATACCGATTTTAATGGTTATTTGGGTTGCTATGTGCTCACAGTTCACAAGGGTTGAAGGTACAAACGATACTGCATTATATAATGTATATGTGTGCGTAAGAGCTTTGTTTGCCATAACATTGGTTGCAGGTGTAGTTGTATACGATATGAGAAGAGCAAGTGTAGCTTTGCTTCCTGCGTCAGTACTTGGCTTCGTAAGCAGTTTAATGAAGCTTATAATTTCAGTATCAACATATACAGAAAGAAAGGCTTTAGCTAATGCGATGTCTATACATTCAAGCTATACTCAGAATTATATTGATATAGCCGAGGCAGCTTTACTTACACTTACTGCTTTGCTTACACTTATCTATTTGTTAGGCTTGCTAAAAACACCTTTCCCTGTTATTTTCGCTTCTGTTATTACTGCAATTGTGGTACTTTATGCGGTAATTTCCTACTCAACAACATATCAGGCAAGTGAATTCGCAGTTTTAAGCCGTGCTTACTCCGTTCCTCTTACTTTAGGAGTTTTACTTTTCTGCTTATCTTCTAAATCAAAGGCTCAGATTGAAGGTAAGGTTAAAAAGGAAAAATATGTTCCAAGGAGAATGAGAGCATGAAAAAAATCAAAGCAGTTGAGCTTAAAGAGAACAAAAAACTGATAATTGTTATGATTGCTGTTGCTGTTCTGATGCTTATATTTTCCGTTGTAAGAATTGATATTACCGCTCAGGGTATTTCCATTGGCTTCAGCAGTTTAGCATCAATAATCTCCATAATTCCGCTGACCATCGGTACATCTGCTTTTATGCTGATGAAAACAAAGAAACCCGCTTTTGGCGAGTTCCCCTGCTACATTATTTCGGTATTCATTGCAATGGCATTTGTATTGCTTTTCATTCTGAAGCTTCTTTATGGACTTGAAATTTTAGGATTTGCACTATGCATTCTTATGGTTTACCCCTACATTATTGCAGGACTTACCGTAAGAGGATGTATGTATAATAAGTTTTTTGCCTTTGGCTTTGCAGGACTTCTTATTCTGCTTTCGGTTATAGGTATTATTGTTGCCAGTATTCTTGTAGGATTCAGCTTCACTTACCTTGTACTTCCTCTGATGTACACCGAGCTTTTACTTAACCTTATGCTTTTTGAATTAAAGCCCATTAAAAAGAATATAGATAATTAAGAAAGTATTATTGACTGAGAAAAACGCCACAACTCATTTGAGCTGTGGCGTTTAATATTAGCTATATTAGTAGGAATAAGTGTTTGCTACTGAATCCTCGTAGATAAACTTTGCAAGGTCATAGCGTGCCTGATACCAGTCATCTACAAGAATAACTGAACCTGCCTCGTTGTAACCGTAGCTCCAAGTGCCGTCTGTGGGAACTGAAAGCTGTTCTATATCATAATTAAGATATGTGAGAGCACCTGAAACAAGGGTGGTTATCTCGCTGTTTTTAAGGTTAGTTGTAATGTTGGGGCCTACTGCATTTACAATCTGAACTATTTCTGTAAGGGATGCACCCTTAAGCTCATCAATAACAGCATTAAGGAAGTTACGCTGACGCTCTACTCTATCCCAGTCCGAGCCGCCGTATTCTGTGCCGTTAACATAGCCACCGCGGTTTCTGGCATACCAGAGAGACTGCTGGCCGTTTAAGTGAACCATACCCGGCTCTGTATCGTAGGGCAGGTATTCAGCCTGACCGTTCTGAGCAATCTGGTCGTTGATATACCAGATTTCTTCCTGAGTAAGTTCTACGTCTACACCGCCCATAATATCTACAATTTCCTTGAAGGTTTCGAAGTTTACTATAGCGTAGCGGTCAATCTGCACACCGTAGTTAGCCTCGATAGTAGCTATGGAAAGCTCGGCACCGCCTAAGGAATAAGCGGCATTAAGTTTGGAAGCATAATAACCGGGAATTGAAATGTAGGTATCTCTTAAAAAAGAGGTCATCTTAATCTTTTCATGACGGTTATCAATTGAGAGCAAAATCATTGTATCGCTTAAGCCTTCATTACCGTACTGGTCAGCACCGAAAAGCATAATATTGAGGATGTAAGGGTCGCTTAAAAGCTCACCTGATTCATCATCAAAAACAAGCAAATCGGGGTCTGTAGTATCGGTAGAAGAATTATTGACAGCCGGCTTATTAGGTTGCTTTTCAATATCCTTATAATTAAACTGATTTATAGTACCATAGTAAATTATAGACGCACTACCTGTTAAAAGAAAGATAACAGATAAAACCGCACATATAACTTTGATAATTATTAACTTCTTATTTGTCATTTTGCGGGAGTTTGAGCTCAAATCAGCTGATGAACTGATATCTACAAACTCCTGATTATTACTGCCAGACATAAACTTTCCCCTTTCTAAAGCCTTATCCGAAAACAATTATAATCTATGAATTGAATTTATATTTCTAATTTGGAATTATGCAAAGAAATCGTAAAACTTTCACAAAATCTTCAGAATAATGTCGTTATCTGTCAATCAAGCTCGTCAAGAGTAAGGCCGAAGGAAGGCAGGAATTCTTCCATAAACACCTTTAATGCAGGCAAGTTCATTTTCTCCAAAGCTTCTAAAGTACTGCGTTCTGCCTTTAAGAACTCTACATTGCCCATTCTGAGCTCCTCGCGGCATTTGCAAAGAGCCGAAAGCTTGTCTGCGGCTTTAACGTAGATGTGAAGCTTTTCGTCAGACAGCTCTGAATCCACCAGAGGTGCGTACTCATCCATAAGATAATCGGGAAGCATAGAAAGAAGCTTTTGCTCGCTTAAATGCTCGATATTCTTGTAGGCATCCTTGATTTTAGGGTTGAAATATTTAATGGGAGTAGGCAAATCACCTGTTATTATCTCGCTGGCATCGTGAAAAAGTCCCATAAGGGCAGCCCTGTCAGCATTAAGGCTTTCGCCAAAGCGTTTGTTGGCTATACACACAAGGGCATGGGCAAAAATTGCTACATCAAGGCTATGCTCGCCAATGTTCTCTTCCCTTGTATTGTTCATAAGTCCCCAGCGATTTATATATTTCATTCTGGAAAGCATTGCGAAAAAATTGTAATTTGCCATAAAATCTCCTTATTTCTAAAAAACATAGTGCATTTTTTTATTATATATGTTATAATACTTAAATATGATTATATACCATTATACTTTGGAGGTAAAGTGTTTTTTATAACTCCAAATAATTTTGAGGTGAATTTATGTCATTCGGTGAAAAAATTCTTAATTATAAAGAAGAGCTTCTTAAGGATCTTGATGAGATTATAAGAATAGAGTCTGTATCTGCTGAACATCCCGACAAATGTGTTGATGCACTTAACTGGATGCTCCAAAAGGCTGAAAGCTTCGGACTTATTACAAAGAATATTGATAACAAAGCCGGTCACGCACAGCTTGGCGAAGGCGGGCTTTTGTGTGCTACTCTTACCCACCTTGACGTTGTGCCAGCTTCCTCAGGCTGGGATACCAATCCTTTTGAATTAACAAGAAAGGACGGCAGACTTTTCGGCAGAGGTGTTGCAGACGACAAAGGTGCCGCTTTGGTTACTCTTTACTGCTTAAGAATTCTTAAGGAAGAAGGTATTGATGGCAAAAATACAATCAGAGCTATTTTCGGCACAGACGAAGAGGTAGGTATGACAGACGTAGCCGCTTACTTTGCTAAAGAAGATATGCCTGATATGTCCTTTACTCCTGATGCTGACTACGGCATTTGCAGAGCCGAAAAAGGCATTTTACAGCTTGAGCTAACCTGTGAGCGTGGCAATGCGGCTGTACTTACAGAATTCAAAGGCGGCACAGTTGTAAACGCTGTTGCCGACACAGCCTATGCAGTAATTAACTGCAATGAAAACGATGACCACCAGCTTATGAGACTTGCCGATGCAAAGAGCGGTGAATTCGACTTTATGTATACTCCTGATGGAATGCTGATTAAATCCAAAGGCAGAGCCGCACACGCCTGCGAGCCTCAGAAGGGTCATAACGCTATACTTGACCTTATTGACTTGCTTTCTGCTAATTTCAGCCTTTCTTCCTTGGGTAACCTTTGCTCTTTCCTTTCAACTCACATAAGACTTGAAAGTGACGGCACTTCTCTTGGTATGAAGATGAGAGATTCCCAGTCAGGTGCACTTACAGTTTGCGTTTCTACCATTGAAATCAACGAAAACTGCGAGCGAGCAACTCTTGACATCCGCTATCCCGTAACCTTTGGCGGTAAGGAGCTCATCAGAAGAGTTAAAAAAGCGGCTGATTTTGAAAACATTGAGGTTAACGTACTTAGCCACGCAAAGCCCCTTTACCTTGATGATACACGTCCTGTTATCGGTATTCTTAAGGATGCCTATATGGAGATTATGGGTGAAGAGCCCGAAATGTACGCCACAGGCGGTGGTACCTACGCCAGAAAGCTTGGTGGTAATGGTGTAGCCTTTGGCCCTGTATTCAAAGGTGACCCTTCAAATCTGCATACAGACAACGAAGGTGTTAACGAAGATAACTTTATGAAGCACGCTCAGATTTGCTTAGAGGCTATGTACAGAATGTATGTTGCTGACTAAGTAACAGGAGGTTTAAAGGTATATGAATGCTGAAAAACGAATAAAAAACGAAGCGAAAAGCCTGCTTTCAAAGGGTAACTGGAGCACATCCTTAGGTGTATTCTTTATACTTTTTGCAAGCGTGATGCTTGTACTTTTTATACAAAGCGTTATTGTGCTTGGAGTTCAGGTAGTGCTAACTCCCCTGTTTAATGTTCTGGCTGAGGTTGATCCAATATTCTCTTTAGAAACAGAAGATTCCTTTGGAAACTCAATTGTACTCCTTATTTCAGGTGCAGGCGGATACCTCGCTTATGCTTTAGGTTTTCTGTTTTTGTTCCCTCTTTACTGCGGTGTAAGAAGATATTTTTATCTTATCTCTAAAGGCGAAGAATCAGGCATTGCAGATGTATTTTACTATCTGACAAAAAAGATTAAAAACTGCTTGCTGTTAGGATTGAGATACGGACTCATCTCATTATTAAAGCTTTTGCCTTGTATTGCGCCTGCTTACCTGCTTGTTGCTACAATTATCAGCAATGAGTTCGGCACTTTGGCAAATTCACTACTTACGATCAGCGTGTTTATAACAGGAATCGCAGGTCTTGCCTTATGGATTTTGTGGACGTCACGTCAGGCTTTAAGTATGTACTTATTTATTGAAGACGACTCAATGCCTGCCGGCTTTTACGTTAAAGAATCCGAAAGAATTACAAACGGACCTCTTAACAAATCCGTAAGAAAGCTTATGTACTCTTTCTTTGGTTGGTTTTTGCTTGCACTTACAGGTGTTGGTATGTTATACTTTGTTCCGTATTTTGAAATGTCTGCCGCTACATCGGCAAAATGGATTATTAAACTCAGTAAGGAAGTGTACTGATTATGTTAGTTTCACTTTGTGTAATTGCATACAACGAAGAAAAGGTGCTTAACGGCCTTTTCAGAAATATTTCAGACCAAACATATCCTCACGAGCAAATTGAGGTTGTTCTTGTTGACAGTAACTCCAAAGATAACACTCTGGCTATGATGGAGGACTTTAAGGCCACTGATTACGGCTTTAAGGACGTTATTATCACCAGCAGCAACAAAGGTAGTCAGGCGGCATCCTGGAATGCGGCTCTTTGCAAGGCTACAGGTGATGTTATTATCAGAATCGATGCCCACGCATCTATTCCCAGAAACTTTATTGCACGCTGTATTTACAATATGGAAGAGTTCGGCGAAACCATCGTTGGCGGCGGCAGACCTAATATTGTAGATAACGAAACCTCCTGGAAGCTTACACTTTTGGCAGCTGAGGAAAGCCTTTTTGGCAGTTCCATAGCTAATTACAGACGCCCTACAGGTAAGCAGGAATATCACGATTCCCTGTTCCACGCGGCATATAAGCGTGAGGTTTTTGAAAAAGTCGGAGGCTTTAACGAGGCTTTAGGCAGAACCGAAGATAATGAGCTTCATTACAGAATCAGAGAAGCAGGATATAAGATGTGCAGTTTCCCTGATATTATATCTTTCCAGCACACAAGAAGCACCCTGCGCCATATGATAAAGCAGAAATTCGGCAACGGATTGTGGATAGGACTTACAACAGGCGTATGTCCCGGTTGCCTTTCTTACTTTCACTTTGCACCTTTTGTATTTCTTGTAATGCTTGTAATTTTCACAGTATTTGCGGCTTTGGGATACATTTACCCCTTGCTTTACACAGGTCTGGCATATCTGATGTTTGACTTTGTTAATACTGTTGTATGCTTCCTTACCCGCAAGGTTAAGCCTCAGTTTTTACTTCTTCCTTTCCTGTTCCCTGTTCTTCATATTGCTTACGGTGTGGGAACTCTTTGCGGACTTATAAGAATGCCTTTTTGGAGAAAGAAGCTTGGCACAAAGCCTTTTGACAGAATTAAAGAGGTACAGGAAGAGGTTATTAAAAACAACCGACACAACACAAAAGAAAGCAGTGGAGAATTGGTTTGAGTATTAAGCTTGACAATAAAACCTTAAGAGAGTTGCAGATTGCAGAGCTGGACGGACTTAACTTCTTTGACGATTTTTGCAGAAGTCACGGTCTTACATATTACCTTTGCGGCGGTTGCCTCATAGGTTCTATTCGAAACAAAGGCTTTGTTCCTTGGGATGATGACATTGACGTATTGATGCCAAGACCTGATTATGAGCAGTTTTTAAGGCTTTATAAAGAGGAAAATCCCAGCAAGCGATTTGTTCTTTTAGATGCGGATAACGAGAAAACCTACGGCAACATTTTTGCTGTAATTGCAGATACCGACCACACTCTTGTTAAAGAATATCAGACAGATATGGATATGCCCCACGGAATCCCCCTTGACATCTTCCCTATTGACGGTCTTGCAAACGGTAAAATGGCACGTTACTCTCAGTATATGTGGACTATGATTTATTCTCTGTTTCGCTCAGGCATTGTTCCAAAAAATCAAGGCGGACTTCTTAGCTTTGGCTCAAAGGTACTTTTAGGAATTTTCAGAGGTAAGAACATTCGATACAAAATCTGGAAGTTTGCCGAGCAGAGGATGAGCCGTTACAGCTTTGAAACCTCCGAAAATGTTGCAGAGCTTTGTGCAGGATTTTACTTTATGAAAAAAGTGTATCCCAGAAGTATTTATGATGGTATTTGTGAGGTAGAGTTTGAAGGCAGAAAGTACCTTGCTATGAAAAACTACGATGATTACCTTAAGATACCTTTCGGCAACTATATGGAGCTTCCGCCCGAAGAAAAAAGAGTTGCTCACCACGATATTATCGACCTTAAGCTTAACGTTAAGTCAAGATAATCCACTTGACAATTTAGCTTAATAGTAATAGAATACATATGAAATCTTTGGGGCGGGGTGTGATTCCCCACCGGTGGTATAGCCCACGAGCATTTTGCTGAGCAGGTGTGATTCCTGTGCCGACGGTAAAGTCCGGATGAGAAAAGATGACATTATACATCTGTGTATTGCCACGCTCCGCTTTTTGCGGAGCTTTTTATTTTCCCCTTACCTTGGAGGTAACTTAAAATGGATAACTCATTAACACGTAAAAAAGACCGAGGCTATCATATAAAGATGCTGGCAACCCTTGGAATGCTGTCGGCTATGGCTTTTGTAATTACTTTCATCTGCCGAATCCCCATTATTCCAAGCGTGCCCTTTCTTGACCTTGAATTTAAAAGCGCCATTATACTCATCGGCGGTTTTATTTATGGTCCCCTGCCTGCTTTTGCGGTAACGGTTGTTGTATGCTTTCTTGAAATGCTTACATTCAGCTCTACAGGCCTTATTGGGTTTATTATGAATGTGCTTGCAACTGCGGCTTTTGTTTGCCCTGCAGCTTATATTTACAAAAAGAAAAAATCCCTGTTAGGTGCAATTATCGGACTTGCTGTTGGTACAGTTCTTATGACAGGTATTATGCTTTTGTGGAACTACCTTGTTACTCCTATCTATATGAAAGTTTCAAGGGAATTGATTACAAGCCTTTTGCTTCCTGCTTTTCTACCTTTTAATATAATTAAAGGTGCTTTGAACTCAAGCGTTACACTTGTACTGTACAAATTTGTTGTAAGCACATTAAGAAAAGCCAAGCTTTTACCCGAGGCTGATAGTAAAAGCAAAAACAAGACCTCAACATTTATTTCATCAATTGTAATTTCTGTGTTGATTATTGCAACCTGTGTGTTAGTGATTCTTGCATTTAATGGAGTATTATAATTGACAAAAAGCTTTCAGAGGTATATTATTATAAAAACAGAGTAGAGCCTTGTGCGTAAAGTGCCGCTTGGACGGGGAGTTGCCAAGAGGACGAAGAGTTTAGCTCGCGGTGTAAGGCTTGCATCCCGCTGAAAATCAGAACTATTGGCGGAACTGTGCTTTATAAATTCAGTTTCGCCTTTCTCTTTTTCTGCGGCAAACACAGGAGGTTTGCACGTGAACATTATAGGAGAAAAATTTACAAAATCAGCAGAGCTTTTAAAAAAGCCCCAGACCCTTGCCGTATGCGGAATGCTGCTGGCTTTAAGGATTGTAATAGGTTACTTTTCTAACCTGACCCTTACACTTTCACCTGACGTCAAAATCGGCTTTTCTTTTCTGCCTATTGCAATTGCAGGCATACTTTGCGGCCCTGTGGCATCAGGTGTAATCGGTGCTTTGGGTGATTTATTCTGTTTTATGCTGGCACCAATGGGAGCATATTTTCCCGGTTGGACAATAAACGGGTTACTTGTGGGTTTACTTTACGGCTTGTTTTTATTTGAGTGTAAACGGTTTATTCCTTCCCTAGTAATATGCGAAGTTATTACAGGCCTATTTGTAGAAGTTGCTTTGGGTTCGCTGTGGCTTTACATTCAGTATTCAAAAGCTTTCTGGCTTGCCGCAGGTACAAGAGGAATAAAAACCCTTATTGCAATACCCATTGAAATAGCAATTATTATTCTTTTTGAAAAAACAATTATTATAAGGCTTGAGAAGCTACTTAAAAGGAGACGTGTTTGATGAAAATAGCAGTTCTGGACAAAGGCACTCTTGGAGAAGATATTGACCTTTCCCCTATTTACGCTTTAGGCGAGGTTGTTGAGTTTGAAACTACAGCTCCTGATTTAGTAGCAGAGAGAATTGAAGACGCTGATGTAGTTATTATCAATAAAATCAAGCTTAACGAAAACAATCTGAATAATGCTAAGAATCTTAAGGTTATCTGCGTTGCGGCTACAGGTTATGATAATATTGATACCATCTACTGCAAAGGTGCTGGTATTGCCCTTTACAATGTTCCGGGTTATTCAACCGACAGCGTGGCACAGGTTACACTCTCTATGGTTTTAAGCCTTGTTACACATCTTAAGGAGTACGAAACCTTTGTAAACTGCGGAGATTACTCAAAATCAGGCATTGCCAATAAGCTCACTCCTGTTTACCACGAGCTTTCGTCTTTAACATGGGGCGTTGTTGGCGGCGGCGGAATTGGTATGAAAGTTACCGAAATTGCCGATGCAATAGGATGCAAAGTAATGATTTGCCGAAGAAAAAATGAAGGCAGATTCACTGTAGTTGATATTGATACCCTTTGCAAGGAATGCGACATTATTTCTCTGCATATTCCTTTAAGTGACGAAACCAGAAACCTTATAAACGCTGACAGAATCAGCAATATGAAGAAAAATGCCATTGTTGTTAACACAGCACGCGGAGCTGTGACTGACGAAAAAGCTTTAACCGAAGCGATTAAAAAAGGCGAAATTGGTGGCTTAGGTGTTGACGTTTACTCTGTTGAACCTTTCCCCGAAAATCATCCTTTCACCGAAATTTTAGGCTATGATAACGTTATATTTACACCTCATATGGCTTGGGGCTCTTATGAGGCACGTAACAGATGCGTGAAAATTATGGCCGAAAACATTAAAAGCTTTTATAGCGGTGAAACTAAAAACAGAATAGTTTAAAGCATATACATAAAGAAACCTCCCTGAGATTACTCTCAGGGAGGTAATTTTATTTATCATAAATTCTGATTATGTTGATTATTCAGCAGCAGGAACCTCTGCACGGAGAGCGTCGATATCGGGCATCTCTGTGTAGATTGTGATGAACTCGCCCTGGTTTACTACATTGTAGTCATCAATTACAATCCAGATTTCCTCTGCTGTGTTGTTCATCATATCAGCAGTCTGAGGTGAACCATTAGCACTGATGATTACGCCGTAAGCACAACCCTCAGGAAGTGCTGCATCAATTGTGTACCAGCCGTCGCCATCTTCCATCATAGGAACACCGGGCCAAGAGCCGAATGCATTAATGCCGCCGATAGGATCCCAAGCCCAGAGGTAAGGAACCCATGTTGCTTCGGGATCAAGGTGGATTGCGTGAACCTTGATACCGCTTGCGGAGTAGTTATAGATGTAATCAACAGTAGTTGTACCCACTGCAACAACACCCTCTGCATTCTCAGGAAGCTTGTCGCTTAATGTGTAAAGCTCAACGGAGATAGCCTCTGTCTTGTACTCTGTACCAACCTTGTACTGCTTCTCAACAGAAGGAGCGATAGTAACCTTCTCACCGTCCTCGTTGATTGTGTAGAAGTTTGTTACAACTGTACCGATGCTGATGTTGAAGTTAGCAATGTGCTTCTGAAGAGCAGTTGCATCCTTAACGTTAACCTTGCCGTTGTAGTCGTAGTCAGCAAGAGCTATCATTTCGTCAGATAATACTTCGATCTTTGCAAGGTGCTTCTGAACTGCTGTAGCGTCCTTGATGTTAACCTTGCCGTCACCTGTAATATCGTTGTTCTTAAGTGCGGGAGCAACATAGTAGTTGTAGTAGTAAGTAACAGTCTGGTCTTCCTCTGTGAATGTACCCTTAGCGTTACCCTCTACGCGGTCAAGCTCATACTCAAGGCTTAAGGAAGAATCCTCAGCTGTCTCATAACCGGAGCCGATAGCACCTGTGATAGTCTGAGTTGTGATAACCTTATTGTTCTTAGCATTTACGTGCTTAACTGTAACCTTGGAATCGTCAGACTCAAGACCTACAGCATCAAAGCTCTCTTTATCAACAGCGATAATGGAGCCTGAGGGAGCAACTGTGATTGTGTTGCCCTTTACTGTTCTGATTTCGGAAACGCCAGCGCTGTTTTCGTCAGCAATGATAACCCACTCGTCAACGCCTACATCGGGAAGTGTAACATCCTGAGATTCCTTAATCATGGAGTTAGCGATAACAGCAACTTTGTCCCACTGACCTTCAACATCGTTATCTACTACGTAAGCGAGATAGCTCTCAACGCCGGTGATACCGGTTGCAAAGTTATATGAGGTTGAATATTTGCCTGTGCCGTCTGTAAAAGGAGCAAAGTTCTTTCTGATATCAATGAGGCCTCTGTAATAAGAAACGAGGTCAGCATTGGAAACAGCAAGATTCCAGTCGATTTCGTTAACTTCTACAGGAGAAGAATAGGAGTTGTGGTCACCATCCTTGGAACGAGCAAGCTCCTCACCTGCTACGAAGAAGGATGTACCCTGCGATGTAAGAATAATTGTAGCAGACATCTTATTCATTTCAATAAGGTCAGCATATCTTACTCTGTATTCGGCGTCCTCGCCGCGAGTTGAAGCAACGAGTCTGTCGTAAAGTGTGTGGTTATCGTGGCAGGATACATATGTAACACACTGCTCAGGAGTCTGAGGTGCCCATGTACCGCCCTTACCTACTGTGTTAGCACGAACACCGTAGGAAATACCTTCGTAAGAAGTCTTGGAACCCTGTAAGTAACCTGTTGCTGTGTTGGAGAATACGTTACCTTTAAGAGCATCACGAATCTGGTCGTTGAACATACCGATTCTGGAATCTACAACTGCTGTGTTTCTCTGAGAGCAAGCAACAGTCTCTGTACCTGCACAGGTAACAGGGTCAAATGTAGTTGTCATATTCCAACCCTCACCATACATAATGAGGTCGGGGTTGATTGTATCAAGGTCTGCTCTGATAAGGTTCATTGTCTCGGCATCGTGAAGACCCATAAGGTCAAAACGGAAACCATCAACGTGGTACTCCTCTACCCAGTAACGGCAGGAGTCAAGCATAAACTTTCTGAACATTGCACGCTCGGAAGCTGTATCGTTACCACAGCCTGAACCTGCAGACCAACCGCCTGTAGCGTTGAAGCGGTAGTAGTAGTTAGGAACTGTAAGCTGGAAGAAAGATGTATCGGAAGCGTATGTATGGTTGTAAACAACGTCCATAATAACACCGATGCCTGCCTCGTGGAGAGCCTGAATCATCTGCTTACACTCTGTAATTCTAACGTTACCGTCATAGGGGTTAGAAGAATAGCTACCCTCGGGAACGTTGTAGTTCTTGGGGTCATAACCCCAGTTATACTGGTTGTCAAGGCTCTGGTCTTCCTGAATGGAAGCAAAATCGTAGAAGGGGTTGATCTGAACGTGAGTTACACCAAGCTCCTTGAGGTAGTCAACGCAAGTTGCAATGTTGCCCTCGCCGTTAACTGTTGTGCCTTCCTCAGTGAAAGCAAGGAACTTACCGCGGTTAGCTTCAGAAACGCCTGAAGACTCGTGGTTGGAGAAGTCACGTACAACAACTTCCCAGATAATAGCATCTGACTGCTCATCAACGAGAACATACTCGTCGTTCTCCCAACCCTCGGGGTCGGTAGAATCAAGGTCAACTACCATTGCACGGTTACCGTTAACACCTACTGCCTTTGCGTAGATGTCACAAACCTCAGAAGTTTTCTTAGCACCTGTTACAAGAGCAACTGTGGAAACTTCGTATGTGTAGTAAACATTGAGAAGATCGCCATCAACTGTTACAGACCATACGCCTGTTGTTTCGTCGAGAGTCATCTCATACTCACCGAGGTCCTGTGCACCTTCCTCGGCGTCGCTACCTGTAGCATAAAGCTTAAGAGTAACTGCCTCGGATGTAGGAGACCATACCTTAAATGTGGTTGCTTCGGGAGTATAAGTACTACCGAGGTCGTCGCCGTCGTAAGCATAAAGCTCGTCAAGCTCCATAGCAGCAACCGAATAAGGGTTGTTGTTTGTTACCTCAGATTCTGCAGAAGCAGTAACAATGGCAAATGTGCTTAAAACCATCATAACAGCCAGCAAAACCGCAAGGATTTTTCTGAGTTTCATAGAATTACCTCCTATTAAATTGAATAATGTAAATCTGCTTTATGACAAAAGCAGAGAATTACCTTTTGAAAATTGCCTTGTAGGCTTTTTCGTCAATAAGAACAAGTGCACTTTTGCTTTCAACCAGAGCAAGCTCGGAAATAGCCATAAGAGGAGCTGTGCCTGCACTGTGCTTGTTAACAACAGCAATCCACTTAATGTCCTTAGCAAGACCTGTATCAGCAAGGTTTAAGCGAACATCATAGTCGCAGGGATTAAGAGCAACGAAGATGTGACCCTCTATATCGTTATCCTTGAAATCAACGGTATAGGATACACAAGGCATAGCTGAATTGATAAAATTAACCTTAGCGGTATCTGAAACCTTATTGGAGCCTCTTAAGGCTGAGAGCTTCTTTCTTAAGCGAATCAAGCCCTGATAGTAAAGGATAAGGTCAGCATAATGACCTGTATTTTCCCAGTCAATCTGATTAACCTCGGCTGAAGAGCAGTAGCTGTTTTCGTCGCCGAATTTTGTACGGGCTAATTCCTCGCCTGCAAGGAAGAAAGGAACGCCCTGAGATGTGAGGATAATAGCAGCGGAAAGCTTTGTCATAGAAACTAAGCTATCGAAACGCTCGGCATAGCCGGTGCCGCCACGCTCGCTTAAAATAAGCTTATCATAAAGAGCGTAGTTATCGTGGCAGGATGCGTAGTTAATGCACTGAGATGCCTTACCTGCCCAGCTGCCTGTTTCAGCCATGATACCGCCTTTAATACGCTCGGCAGAAGCGCCGCACTGTACAAAGCCTTTATCATAAGCACCAAAAACGCTACCCTTAATAGCATCACGGATATTATCGTTAAATGCACCAACGCCGGGCATAGAACGGATAGCACCCTGATTTGCAAGATTAGTGCCGTAAGCACAGGCTGTGGGCATATGCCAACCCTCGCCATAGAGGATTATGTTATCTTTGCCAAACTCTTCGTCACAAGCTTTGCGGATAAGACGCATTGTTTCGGCATCGTGAAGACCCATAAGGTCAAATCTGAAGCCGTCAATGTGATACTCCTTAGCCCAGTAAAGCACGGAATCAATCATAAACTTTCTGTACATAAGGTGCTCGGAGGCTGTATCGTTTGAGCAACCTGAGCCGTTTGACCAGGAGCCGTCCTTATGATAACGGTAGTAGTAACCGGGAACGCTGAGGTCGAAGAAAGAGCCCTGTGCGTGGTGAGTGTGGTTATAAACAACGTCCATAATAACACCGATACCTGCATCGTGAAGAGCCTGAATCATCTGCTTGCATTCTGTAATTCTTACATTACCGTCGAAGGGATTTGTGGAGTAGCTACCCTCGGGAACATTATAGTTCTTAGGATCATAACCCCAGTTATAGCTGTCGTCCTGAGCTGCCTCGTTAACAGAACCATAATCATAGAAAGGAGTAATCTGAACGTGAGTAACTCCTAAGTTTTTAAGATAATCAACACAGGTGGGAACTATTCCCTCTCCGTAAAGTGTGCTACTCTCAGTAAAAGCAAGGTACTTTCCCCTATGTTCTTCAGTAATACCTGAAGACGGTGAATGAGAAAAGTCCTTAACGTGAACCTCCCATACGATTGCGTCTGTAGGAGTTTCAACGAAAATATGCTTATCATTTTCCCAACCCTTAGGATTGGTTGCATTGAGGTCGACAATCATACCTCTGTCGCCGTTAACACCTGCCGCTTTTGCGTAGATATCTACAGTTTCAGTTTTATTATCCTTAAAATTAATAATGTAGGTGTAATACTCGTTTTTATGGTCGCCTGCGTATTCAGCACGCCATACATTATCAGCGGTTTTGGTCATTGCAAGGTCGGTAATAACCTTTGCACCGGGTTCGTTGTCGCTTCCTGTTGTAAAAAGTCTGACAGTAACGCTTAAAGCCTCGGGAGACCAGAATGTGAAAACAGTTTTATCTTTTGAGTAAACAGCACCTAAGTCGTTGCCGAAATAAGCGAACTTATCAAGAGGATGAACAGGGTTGCCCAATGGGTTAACAGGGCAGTCAGAAGTGTTATTTAATATGTTAATCATAAAAATCACCAAGCTTCAGGAGCAACTATACTCCCATAATATAATACATAGATAATATACCACAAACTGAACTTAAAATAAAGACGGAAACCGTACTTAACGCACGATTTCCGTGTAGAAATTTCCGGCATTTTTTCGTTGAATTTGCCATATTGCTTTTTTTATTTTAACGAGTAAACTGCCGAATTGCCTAATTCCTGCTCAATTTTTAAGAGTCGGTTGTACTTAGAAACACGCTCACTTCTGCAGGGTGCGCCTGTTTTTATCTGCCCTGCGTTAACTGCCACGGCTATATCGGCAATAGTTGTATCCTCGGTTTCTCCGCTTCGGTGAGAAATAACTGTTGTATAGCCTGCTCGGTGGGCATTTTCTATGGCACGGAAGGTTTCTGAAAGGGTACCAATCTGATTTACTTTTATTAAAATTGAGTTAGCGGCTCCTTCATTAATACCCTTTTCGAGCCTTTTGTAGTTAGTTACAAATAAATCATCGCCCACAATCTGCAGGTTGTTTTTTGCGGTAGCAGTAAACTCTTTCCAAGAGTCCCAGTCGTCTTCCGCCAACGGGTCTTCAATAGATATTATGGGATATTTTTCCTTAAGTGAATTAAAATATGAGGCAAGCTCTTTTCCTGTGTACTGAGTGCCACGTTTAGGAAGAGTATACACACCGTTTTCATACCATTCTGAGGAAGCGGCATCAAGTGCTAATTTAATTTCTCCGCCTGTAAAACCAGCACGTTTGATGGCTTCTAAAATACATTCTATTGCTTCTTCGTCACTGCTAAGGTTAGGTGCAAAGCCGCCTTCATCCCCTACTGCTGTTGAAAGGTTATTTTCCTTTAAAAGCCTGCCCAAAGTGTGATAAACCTCACAGGCGGCACGCAAGCCTTCGGCAAAAGAACGAAAGCCTACGGGCATTATCATAAATTCCTGGATATCAATATTATTCGATGCGTGGGCACCGCCATTTAAAATATTCATCATCGGAACAGGCAGGCGGTGGGTATAAATATTACCCAGATATCTGTAAAGGGGAAGCTTAACTGCCTTAGCCGCCGCTTTTGCAACAGCCATAGAAACTGACAGCAAAGCATTTGCACCAAGCTTTGATTTATTCTCCGTTGCATCAAGAGTAGTCAGCACAGAGTCAATAGAAAGCTGATTTGTAGCTTTTTGACCTAAAAGCGCAGGTGCAATTACCGTATTAACATTTGACACAGCCTTTTTTACACCTTTGCCCATATAGCGTGCATCCTTATCTCGAAGCTCAACGGCTTCGTGCTCGCCTGTTGAGGCACCTGAGGGCACAGCCGCAGAAGCACTTGATCCGTTTTCAAGCATAACCTCACACTCAACTGTAGGAAAACCGCGGGAGTCAAGGATTTCTCTGGCTGTAACACTTTTAATTTTACTTTCCATAATTTTACCTCCTGATTTTTTAATATTATTAACACTAAAAAATCAAATATTCCGCACAAAGCCTTACGCCTTTGAATATATTACTAACAGAAGGGAGGTAATGTTTTGGACTATACTCTTTATACAGTTATGCCCGGTAACACACTTTGGGGAATTGCCAACTTCTTTGGTACAACGGTTGACGAGATTGTAAGGGAAAACGACATTGAAAACCCTGAATTTATTATACCTGGGCTTGTGCTTAAGATTCCTGCAAAGGTGCCGCCTGATATGCCTGCAGTTTATATTGTAAGGCCTTCAGATACAGTTTGGGGCATCGCAAGAAGATACGGCATATCGGCTAATGATATTATTTCATACAACAACTTAAGCAATCCCAACACAATTTATCCCGGACAGAGGCTGAGTCTTAAGCCATAATAATATAAAAAGACCGCAAGGCTAAATGTTCTGCCTTGCGGTCTGCACTTATTTTTTGGTTTTTCTTTTTAAGTAGCTGCTGATTTGCTCGTTATCGTAAAGAACCAAATCATCAACGCCTGCCAGATATTCGTTATGATGGCGAACTTCGTGAGCAAGCACCTTTTTAAGACGTTTGTAGTATTCATCCTTAGGAAGATGACCATAAACACGGTTAAGACTTCCGTAGTAAAAAACTATGTATCTGCCAAGGGAGTTCCGTTTATACTCGCCTAATATAAAAAGGTCATTACTAACTGCCTTAGGGTGGACCTTAAGCTGAGGAAGCAAACTCATTCCGCCATTAAGCTCACGATAAAGTTCGAAGGGCATTGAGTCAGCAATTTCATCCAGCATTTGTGCGCATTCTTCGAAGCTGATCATTAGTCTAAGAAGTCCTTGAGCTTCTTGCTTCTTGAGGGGTGACGAAGCTTTCTCAGGGCTTTTGCCTCAATCTGACGGATACGCTCACGGGTAACGTTAAACTCCTTGCCTACCTCTTCAAGAGTACGGCTTCTGCCGTCTTCAAGACCAAAACGAAGGCGGAGAACCTTTTCTTCTCTGGGCGTAAGGGTATCGAGAACCTCAACAAGCTGTTCTCTGAGAAGTGTATGGGATGCAGCGTCAGCAGGTGCAGGAGCATCGTCGTCGGGAATAAAGTCGCCAAGGTGGCTATCTTCCTCTTCGCCGATAGGAGTCTCAAGAGATACAGGCTCCTGAGCCACACGCATAATCTCGCGAACTTTATCTACTGACATATCCAGCTCTTCTGCAATTTCATCAGCAGTAGGCTCATGGCCATTCTGGTGATGAAGCTGACTGCTTACCTTTTTAACCTTATTGATGGTTTCAACCATATGAACAGGAATACGGATTGTACGAGCCTGGTCGGCAATAGCACGTGTAATAGCCTGACGTATTCACCATGTAGCGTAGGTTGAGAACTTGAAACCCTTGGTGTAATCGAACTTTTCAACAGCCTTAATAAGGCCTAAGTTACCCTCCTGAATCAAATCGAGGAACTGCATACCACGTCCAAGGTAACGCTTGGCAATACTTACAACAAGACGAAGGTTAGCCTCGGAAAGACGCTGTTTTGCCTGAACATCGCCTTCGTTAATACGGATAGCAAGCTCAATTTCTTCCTCCTGAGAAAGAAGAGGAACTCTGCCGATTTCCTTAAGATAAACCTTAACAGGGTCATCAATAGCTATAATCTCAGAGCCGTCAGAATCGCCTAAGTTGTGGCCCTCAGCAACGCTGATTGCTACCTCTAAGTCTGCAAACTGCTGTAAATCGTCGTTATCTTCAACTATTTCGATACCCATGCTTTCTAAGTTATCGTAGAGTTTTTCAAGCTGTTCTGGGTCGAAGTCGATTTCGCCGATAGCATCCAAAATATCCTTGTTGGTAAGCTGACCCTTGGATTTGCCTAACTCTGTAATTTCTTTGATAATTGATTTTTTGTCCTGAATTGAACCTGCCATTTTTATTTCTCCAATCTGTTAATTCTTTGTTTTCTTTTTAAAGCTCTGCATAATTTCCTCAGGTGACATCTGAGAATAATCTGCTTTGGTTAATTTTCCTTTTTCAAAAACAATGGTATCAATATATTCCTTCATAGCATCTAAGGTTGCTGTTTGGGAATTATATGAATTGATTATTGAGTAGAACCTCGAAACCTCCTGAGGGGTGAAGTCCTCTGATATCTTAAGGTCGGGAGGTAATCCTGCCTTGATTTTATCACCAATATATTTATAAAACCGTGCGTTAAAGTCCGTTACAAAATCCTGCGAACTTATAAGCTCCTCAGCTCTTGAGAGCATATCAGGATTATGAAAAATATAGGAAATAAGCATTTCCTCAGCTTTGGCACCACGCATATTATCCTTACGCTGAAGATTCAGCTTTTCATCCCTACCTAAAAGCTCGGCAGTTACCTTTCTGTACTCTTTCTTTGCAAAGTCTCTGCGTTTGGCGGACTTAATACGGTTTAAATCCTCGATTATTGCGTCCTTGCGTACATTAAGCTCCTCAGAAAGCCGTGAACAATAAATATCCTGCTCTACAAAGCTATCAAGATTTGCTATTATCTGCAAGGCTTCTTTCATATATGCTGCTTTGGAATCAGGGCGGTTAAGGTCGTGAACAAGGCGTAATTTCGAGAGCCTATACTCCACGTCATCTCCGCTGCTGTCCAAGAGGTTTTTAAAAGCGGCATGTCCCTTATCGCCGTTTTTACGGATAAATTCGTCTGGGTCTTTGCCATCAGGGATAGTAAGAACTCTTATAACCAAGCCTGCGTTTCTTAGTATATCAATAGCCTTGGCCGTTGCTTTCTGACCTGCTTCGTCAGCATCGTAGCAAATTATAACCTCATCGGCATAACGCTTCATTAAAAGTGCCTGCTCAGCAGTTAATGCTGTGCCCAATGTTGCTACGGCATTCTGAAAGCCTGCGGCATTAAGGGCGATTACATCCATATATCCTTCGCAGAGAATAAGGGTTCGCAGTCCTGTATTTTTAGCATTATTAAGGGAAAAAAGATTTGAGCTTTTCTTAAATGCCAAAGTATCGGAAGTGTTAAGGTATTTTGGCTTCTGGTCGGTGAGAATTCGCCCGCCGAAAGCGATTACGTTTCCTCTAAGGTCAATAATCGGAAACATAACTCGGTCTGAAAACCTATCCACTATTCCCTTTCCGTTTGATTTTTGGAAAGCTAAGTTAGCGGCTACTATTTCCTCATTCTTAAAGCCTTTTTTTCGTAAATGGTCACTAAGAGCAAAACGGTTAGCGGGTGCATAACCTAAGCCAAACCTGACAACAGTCTGTCGGCTTAAAGATCTGCCCATTAAGTATTCCTGAGCAGATTCACCTGCATCGCTCATCAGCTGAGCGTGGAAAAACCTTGCAGCTTCGCGATTTGCCTCTAAAATTCTGCCTTTAAGCTTTGATACACCGTCATCGTAAGAATCTTCAGGCATTGAAAGCCCTGCCCGAGTTGCCAGAAACTTGACAGCCTCTATATAATCAAGATTTTCAATCTTCATTATAAAGGTGATAACATCACCGCCGACACCGCAACCGAAGCAGTAAAAGCTACCATTTTCGGGATAAATATTAAAAGAAGGCGTTTTTTCACTATGAAAAGGACAAAGTCCTATCATATTACGCCCTCTTCGTTTTAAATTAACATAAGAGGAGACTATATCGGTAATATCACAGCGCATTTTAAGCTCTGACAAAAAACTGCTTGGCAATGCCATAGAACCGACCTCCTCTTGAAAAAATATTCAATATTATATACGACAATTATTTTAATATTCCTGCTTTTTTATATTTTTTCTAATAGGAATAGTATTTTTCTTCGATTATTTCGATTTCGCAGGTACCGCCTGTGGCATCTGCAACCTTTTTATTAAGTGCACCAATGTCACCTACAGGTATATGAAAGCAAAGTGTTACATTGTCCTGGAAGATTGTATCGTCAAGAGTTGCACCATTCTCAGGCAAAAGTGAACCTAACTTACCATACTGACTGTAGGAACAAGCAAGCCTTGCGTTATAGCAGGTTATCATTTCACGTCTGCCGGCGGCGGCAAGTCCAATAGACGCACCGTGGGAATAAGCACGCACCAGCCCTCCTGCACCAAGCAAAACACCGCCAAAGTAGCGGGTTACAACTACGCATACGTCGGTTAAGCCGGACTTGCGGATAACATCAAGCACAGGAACACCTGCTGTTCCCTGAGGTTCGTGGTCGTCACTGTAACGGCAAAGATTCTGCTCACGGATAACATAAGCGTAAACATTATGAGTAGCATCCCAATGGCGTGTTCGTATTTCGTTTATAAAGCTTAACGCTTCTTCCTCGGTATTTACAGGCTTAACATAGCCTATAAACTTAGAGCGACGCTCTACAAATTCATCCTGAGCCTCTACTTTAACAGTTACATAATCCTTAGACAAAATCCTCACCCCGCAATTATTAAAAAAATCAGGCGGTGCTTCACTGGAAGTACCGCCCAAAAATTCTTAGATAGATTACTTATCGATGCCGTAACGCTTCTTAAATCTGTCAACACGGCCGCCTGTATCAACGAGCTTCTGCTTGCCAGTGAAGAAAGGATGGCACTTGGAACAGATTTCAACACGCTGATTGGGCTTAGTAGAACCTGTCTCGATAACATTACCACATGCACATGTGATAGTAGTCTGCTGATAGTTAGGATGGATATTCTCCTTCATTCGAATTCACCTCTTTCATGAAACTCAGTTGCAATAGGCTTATTGTACTACAAAAAAACAGAAATTGCAAGCATTTTTTGAATTAATTATAATCTTTTTTATCTTATTGAAATATGAGTAGCATAATCCTCTAAAGACATATCATATCGACGTATATTTGCCGCCGCATCTTTGCCTACAAAACGGTAAAGATTGGGATTGAAGGAAATACCTGTGTCAGCTTCCTTTGCTTCGGGGTATCTTAAGATAAAACCGTAGTTTACGCTATACTTAACAAGCCACTTGTAAGCATCACTGCCTACAGGAGAGTCAAATTCCAGAATCAGTCCTGTCTGGCATTCGCTGCAACCGGCAGGAGGACAAAGCTTTTTGGCTTCTGCCTCAGCTTTAATCTGGGAATAATTTCCGCTTTTCTTAAGTTTTTCATAGGTTGCGGTATGAAGCTTAGCCTGCTCATCATAGGAAACGTAACCTGTTTTAAGGGTTAATGTAACATTCTGAGCCTTTGCCGCGTTAATCATTTCGTTAAGGCAATCAGCCGAAAGTGCATTAACCTCTACCCCGTTTACAGTTGTAAGTGGTGGAACGTAGTCACTTTCCAACGGGTCATTTTCGTTAACTATTCTTAAAAGCTCCTCTTCGTGCAAAAAAGCCTCGTCAGTAGTTGAAACAGGCTTAACAGGCTCTACATACATTTCTTTAAGAATTAATCTGTAAGAAATGTAGGCACCGCCAAAAAGTACACCGATAATCAAAACAGGAAGCAGAAAGAGCATTACCGTTTTGAGCACAACGTTATCGTTTTTACGTCTGCCCCGATATGAATATGTGTTGGTAATATCGTAGCGTTTGTATGGCATTAAGCTCTCCTATCAGTTAATAACCTTTGTTTCGATTTCCTCAACTGCTCTTGCGATGAAATCTTCAACACTCATCGCACCAAGGTCGCCCTGCTTTCTTGCTCGGACAGAAACAGTATTACTCTCGATATCTTTATCGCCGACAATAAGCATATAAGGAACCTTTTCAAGCTGAGCTTCACGGATTTTGTAGCCGATTTTCTCGCTTCTGTCGTCTACTTCTACACGCATACCCTTAGCCTCGAGAGCCTTCTTAACGTCATAAACGTAGTCAAGATGTCTGTCGGCAATAGGAAGAAGCTTAACCTGAGTAGGAGCAAGCCACATTGGGAATGCACCTGCATACTTCTCAATAAGAAGAGCTAAAGTACGCTCGTAGCAACCGATAGAAGTTCTGTGAATGATATAAGGATTCTTCTTGGAGCCGTCCTTGTCAACATAAACCATACCGAACTGCTCAGCAAGAAGCTGATCAACCTGAATTGTAATGAGGGTATCCTCTTTGCCCCATACGTTCTTAATCTGGATATCAAGCTTAGGACCGTAGAATGCAGCTTCGCCAATACCGATTTTGTAGTTAAGGCCAAGATTATCAAGGATTTTGCCCATAATACCCTGAGCCTCGTCCCACTGCTCAACAGTACCGATGTACTTTTCATTATCGGCAGGATCCCACTGAGAGAAACGGAAGGAAACATCCTCATAAAGGCCGAGAGTTTTGAGCATATAAACAGCAAGCTCAAGACAGCCCTTGAACTCATCCTCTAACTGTTCAGGAGTACACATAAGGTGACCCTCGGAAATTGTGAACTGACGAACACGGATAAGACCGTGCATTTCACCGCTGGCTTCATTTCTGAAGAGTGTGGATGTTTCGTTATATCTTAAGGGTAAATCTCTGTAGGAGCGGCCACGGTTGAGATAAGCCTGATACTGGAAGGGGCATGTCATAGGACGGAGAGCGAAAACTTCCTTATCCTTTTCTTCATCACCTAAAACGAACATGCCATCTTTATAGTGGTCCCAATGACCGCTGATTTTATAGAGATCAGACTTTGCCATATAGGGTGTCTTTGTTAAGAGCCAACCTCGGCGCTGTTCCTCATCCTCAACAAAACGCTGAAGAAGCTGAATGATTCTTGCACCCTTGGGAAGAAGAATGGGAAGACCTTGGCCGATAACCTCAGAAGTTGTGAAAAGCTCAAGCTCACGGCCCAGCTTATTATGGTCGCGAAGGCGAGCCTGCTCTACCATCTGGAGGTACTCCTCAAGCTGAGAAGCCTTAGGGAAAGCAATACCGTAAACACGGCACATCTGAGCGTTTTCGGCGTTACCTCTCCAGTATGCGCCTGTACAGTTTGTAAGCTCAATAGCCTTTAAAGCGGCAACAGACATAAGGTGAGGGCCTGCACAAAGGTCGGTAAAGTCGCCCTGCTTGTAGAATGTAAGCTTGTCACCCTTTTCAATATGCTCCTGAGCAAGTTCTACCTTGTAGTCTTCATTCATTTCAGAAAGCATCTTTAAAGCATCTTCTGCTTCAAGCTCGTATCTATCAAGTTCAATGCCTTCTTTAACAATCTTCTTCATTTCTGCCTTAATCTTCTCAAGGTCTTCAGGAGAGAATGCCTTTTCTACCTCAAAATCGTAGAAGAAGCCGTTTTCAATAGAAGGACCTACACCAAGTTTTGCATTGGGGTAAAGACGCTTAACAGCCTGAGCAAGAACGTGTGAGCAAGTATGCCAGAAAGCAGCTTTACCCTCTTCATCGTCAAATGTGAGAAGCTCAAGCTTTGCATCAGTATTCAAAGGTGTGCGAAGGTCACACACTACACCATCAATTTTGCAAGCACAGCAAGCCTTATAAAGACCTGCACCAAGGCTTTTTGCGATTTCAGCGGCAGATATACCTGCTTCGTACTCGTTAATTACGCCGCCTTTAAGTTCAACTTTAATCATCTTAATCATCCTTTCAAAAAATTAAAAATCCCGATACTCCTAAAAGGAATATCGGGACGATGAAAATACAACGTGGTTCCACCCAACTTCGGCAAATAAACTTGCCCTCTAATGCCATAACGGAGCCTAACCGCCGTGCCATTTCCTGCACAGACTCAGGGGTGGTAACCGAAATTCTTACTCAATTTGCCATTTCAGCTAAGAGGCAAACTCTCTTGTGAGCAGTTTATAAGGGTGTTGTCCCCATCAACGATTTACTTAAGTTATTATATCACGCTAAAAATAAAAGTCAACAGCTTTTAAAGCATTCCTGCCAACATTTTTTGGATATAGGTTGCGTCTCTGACGTTTATTTTTCCGTCAAAGTTTGTCTCTGCCCTTAAGGCTTCAAGATCTGTCATTGTAATAACGCTTGCCACGTGCTTCTGAATATAGGTTGCATCGCGTATATTAACCTTGCCGTCTAAATTGGCATCTCCGCATTGCAAAGCTTCTACGCCGATTTGGGTACAGAATTCGTATACGTAAGAAGTTTTGTTGCAGGAAACTGTAAGGTTTTCAGTCCCTTCAAAAGCATCAGATGCAATAGAAGTTACAGAGTCACTTACAGAAATGTCAGAAAGTGATGAGCAATTAAGGAATGCTTTCTCTCCTATTTCTGATATTTTTTGAGGAATTGCTACATAAACAAGACTTGTGCAGTTGGCAAAGGCACCTTTTGGGATATCCACAGAGCTTTCGAGCTTTGCACTTTCAAGAGAATTGCAACCATAAAACACACTTTCGCCCATTAGCTCAACGCTTGCAGGGATAATTGCGGTTTTCAGGGCTTTACAGCGAGCAAAAGCTTCCTTATCAATCATAACAAGGCTTTCGGGAAAGCTTACTTTTGTAAGCTTGGAGCAGTTCATAAAAGCACGCTCGCCAATGGAAGCAACACCGGCAGGCATATTAACTTCAATAATATGTGTGTTGGAATAGAAAGCTCCGCCTGTAATATGCTTAACGTTTTCGGGAATAGTTACTGCTGAATCGACACCATTGTAGCCTAAAAGATAACCTTCTCCCACCACAACGAAATCATCTTCGCTATCAGCAACAAATTTTGTACCGCTGAAGGCAAGTGCACCGATATAAGATACGCTATCATCAATATTAACAGATGATAAATTATTGCATCTGTAAAAAGCACCCTCACCTATTACCCTGAGAGAATCTGAAGCAGTAAAAGAGGTGATACCCGTATCCTCGGCAAAAGCATAAGGTGCAATCATACTGATGCTTTCAGGTGTTTCAAAAGCCGAGGTTACTTTTCCGCCTAAAATTACCGAACCTAAGGTAACAAGCTGCGATGCCTGATTGTTAAAGTAAGGAGTGCCGTAAAAAGCATAGGCACCTACAAAATCAACGGAATCACCGCCATTAACCTCTTTAAGAGAAGTACAGCCGTAAAAAGCCTCGTTGCCGATACTGATTACTCCGTCGTGAAGATTAAGCTTATTGATACGAGTATTATCTTTAAATGCACCGTCAGCAATATAGTAAACATCACTTGGAATTGTAACGGTAGTTGTAAGACCTGTAAAGGACAGGAGCACTCCATCCTCAACCAGATAATCACCTGCCGCTACGGAAGACAAAGCATACATAGGACAAAGTGCAATTATAAAGACTAATATAAATACTAAAAATTTCTTCATAGTAATCACCAAAAGAAAAAGAGGCGGAAAATCCGCCTCGATTCATTATTTTTTCTCTTTATCTCCGCCCTGAATGCTGATAATGAGACGGTCTATCTCATCAAGGCGAGCTTCGTAATTATCCTTAGCTTTTTCAAGCTGCTCAGGAGTTTCAGAGCCTGTGTTGCTCACAACCAAGTCAGAGTCATCGGCAGGAGTTGAAGAATAACTGTTATTATCGGTAACCTCGTTAATACCTACAACGTATTCGTCACGAACTGCGAACTGGTGGTTTGTCTTTTCGCCTGTTGTAGGATACTTTGTTTTATCAACAGGAATATTCTTTTTAGTGTCAACAGCAATATTTTCGCTTTCAATATACATATTATCTGTCTCCTCTGTATCATCAAAATAGCTGCCGTAATCACGCGCAGGAGCTTCGTTCTCTTGAGCTTCTTCCTGAACTGAAGCTTCCTCCTCAGGCTCTATAATTTCAGACTCAACGCTTGAAATGTCGTCAAAATATTTCTTAGTAGTCTGGTTAATTTCAGTTTCAACTGCATCGGGCTCGGAAATGATAATTGTTTCAACATCTTCTGAAACAGTTTCTTCTTCCTCTTTAACTTCCTCTGCTTCTTCGGGGAGCTCGTCAGTTTCAGCTTCGGGAACAAACTGCTCGTCTTTAGTTTTTGACATAAAGCTGAGCTCAGCTACGAAGGAAAGAATATAAACACCTAAGAAACCACAGGTTACAGCGTCAAGGTAATCAAACATACCTGAGCCTTCTGTGTTCATAACAGTGCCAACAACAGAAACTGCATATACAAGAGCAGCTACTGCGGCAGGAGCACCCCAGTATATAGCGGCTTTAACGGGGTTTTTGCCATTAATAAGAGACACAACCATCATTGCATACATAAAGAAGATCGCAAGGAAAACATACATTACAAGGTCCATTGTCTCTGCCATTGCCACAGGCTCTGCTGTGTGGCTCATAAATCTTGATAAAAGGTGAACGGCACACCATAAAGGAATTGCCAGATATAAAAGGGATACGTTGGTTTTTGTGTTGGAGGCTGTGCAATGGTTAATACCTACAAGCAGAAGTGCTATAGCCGCAAAGGCAGATGCAGCCAACACAATAATATCCATAGTACCTAAAGCGCTGCCTCTAAGGCTTTCTGCAACAGTTGCGGCAGTATTGCCTGCAAGTGAGAAAGCGGCAATTACAGCAGATACACCGGCAATGTAATTATGCTTTAAGATATGAACAGGGGAAGTTTTTCTGTCAAAAAACGAGAGCAGGAAAAACAGAGCGAAAAGTGCCACAATAGCAATAAGGATAATCTCGGAAATTCCGTTTGCATCCATACCGAAAAAGTTCTGGGCACCAGCCGGGTTTAAAGCTGTAAAAAGCTCAACGCCAACTGTAAGAATGAGTACAGGGATTAAAATAATCCAGTTTATTATAGCTTTCATTTAAGGCTCCTTTTCTGTAATAAAAATAAACAGATATAA
Organism: Ruminococcus sp.; assembly: GCA_045635685.1. Lineage (GTDB taxonomy): Bacteria > Bacillota > Clostridia > Oscillospirales > Acutalibacteraceae > Ruminococcoides. The sequence continues at coordinate 54,105 of JAZTWD010000048.1, read as the reverse complement.
ATAAATATTCTTTAGAGCAATTCTTTTACAACTACTATTGTAGAACAAACCGTGTGCCTTGTCAAGGTGAAAGAGTTGTAAGAAACTAAAATTAAAGTAAAGAATCGGTGAATTATATGAGGAAAATATTAATATACTGTGTTATGCTGTTTATAATTTTGTCGCTGTCCCCTGTTTTTGCTGTATTAATTACCCATAAGAGCGATTTTAATATTAATATTTACAACGAGAAACCTGCTAAGGATTACAAACTCGACAAAAAGAATAATACTGAGGATGTGATAAATCTTGCGTTAAGCCTTGTTGAGGAAGATTTTTGTGACGAAGGAATTAAGGCGGCACTGGCAATTGCCGAGAATAATTTAAAATATAGCAATGATAACAGTATACAGTTGAATAATATAAACGAAACAGAATTTGACGAAGAATTCTGCAAAAAAGTCAGAAAGCTACATAAAAAGCTTGATGCAGACATCAGTTTTGATAGCAAGAATGTTTACATTCCCACAGCTTCGCTTTCTAAAGGACACACACAAACAAACGAAGATTACCCCTATATTAAGCCTGTGGCTTCGCCCTGGGATTGTGAAAACAAGGAGTTTGTTTACGGCAAAGAATACCCAACAGGTGTAAGTATGCGAGGAATTGATTATCTTTGCAAAGATGGAATGAGCTTTAAGGAAGCTTTAAAATGGTATTTACCCGATTTTGAGGTAAAATAAAAGCTCCTCTTTAAAAAGAAGAGCTTAATATTTAAAAATTACATTCTGCGGTGTCGCTTTACGCGGCGCTGCTTTTTCTTTTGGCGGACACTGCTTAAAATTGCAAAGTAAACCACCAGAAGAATAACTGCGATAATCATAGCAACCCAAAACTGCCATGAAAGAAGAATGTTCTTTAAGATGTGCATTGTATAGGCTACGTCACTTTTAGCAACATCCTCGGTAGCAATAAGATTAACCTCCTGCACAAGCTCATCCTGATAATAAACCGAAGCTGTGCCGATTACATCGCCTTTTTTAACAGGAGCATCGTAAGAAAGAGGAGCGTTGGGGTTAATCTCTACATCCTCAGTCTTATAGTTTTTTGGTAAGATGCTGTTAACGTTTTTATCGGGATAAAGGTGGATTGACTCATCCCCTGCAGAGAAGTTAATATCAACCTCACAAACAGGAGTATCAACGCTTACCAAGCGGGTAAATTCAAGCTCTAAAAGAGCCCAACGCATAAGGCTACGGGCATCTTTCATTGCTCCGTTAATGTCTGAATCGTCGTAAGGTGCACCCATGCAGATGCACATATAAGCGTAACCGTCGGCAACGGCAGTTGTTGCTATACAGCGGCCTGCTTCCTCGGTTGTACCTGTTTTTATACCCTTTGCGTAGGTGTAGTAATACTCACCGCCGCGGTTTTCATCAATAAGGTAATTGGTAGTTACCAAGGGATAGTCGTCTCCCTCGCAGTAATATGTAGCGGTATCGGTAATCTCGGAGAAATATGGGAGAGTAAGAGCATAGGAAGCCATTGTGTAGATATCGTAAGCTGTGGAGTAGTGATTAGGGTCGTGAAGGCCGTGAGGATTTACAAAGTGAGTATCCTCCAATTTAAGCTCCTTGGCCTTATCATTCATAGCTTTTACAAAAAGGTCAATATCTCCCCCGCCGATATAATCGGCAAGAACCAAAGCGGCATCATTACCGGATGAAACCATAAGGCAGTATAAAAGGTCAATAACCTTTACTTTTTCGCCGATTTTGTAGTCAAGGCCTGACATTGAACTGCCTGTACCGCTTAACAAATCAATAACGTCCTGCTTGATTTCTACCCTTGTATTTTCAACATCCTCAATATTATCGAGAGTTACGATGTAAGTCATAATCTTGGTTAAGGATGCAGGAAAACGCCTTTCGTGGCTGTTTTTTTCAAAAACAGGAACGCCTGTATCCATATTAACCAGAAGGATAGTGTCAGAGTAAAGCTTTGCTTCGGCTTCTTCCCAAGCGAAATAGTCATAGCTTACGGCTGATGCACTAATGGTACAAGCAAAAAGTAAAATAAATATGCAAATATAGGAAAATATACGAATTATTCTTTTTTTCATAGAAAAATTGCCTCTCTTGTGATATTATATTGATTATACAATATTACGACAGTCTTTTCAACTTAAAATTGAAATAAAGAAAGGGATTTTTGCTTTGATATATATTACAGGAGATACCCACGGAGATATAAAGCGTTTTAAATCAAGAGCCGCCAAGAAGCTTACCAAGGACGACATACTTATTGTATGCGGTGATTTCGGCTTTTTGTGGGATGAGTCTGAGGAAGAGAGTAAGAAGCTTGAATTTCTGAACTCTCAGAAATATCAGATTTTATTTGTTGACGGAACCCACGAGAATTTTGAAAAAATCGAAAATCAGCCTGTTGTTGATTTATATTCAGCTAAGGCTCATAAAATATCCAGAAACATCTACCACCTTATGCGTGGTGAGATTTATAACATCGACGGCAAATTTCTGTTTGCCTTTGGCGGCGGTGTAAGCCCTGACCTGGAACAACTTTTGGACAGAGGCACTTGGAGTGAGCGTGAACTGCCTACAGAAGACGAGATGCGTTACGCTGTTGAAAACCTTAAGAAGTTCAACTGTGAGGTAGACTACATAATTACCCACGAAGCAAACGCTACCCACAAGCATAAAATCTGGAGAAACTGCAAAACAAACCCTGTTAACCTTTTCTTGGAGCAGTTATGTGCAGAGGTAAGATACAAGAAGTGGTTTTTCGGTAATTTACACGCAGACTTCGCTTTAAGCGACAGCATTTTCTCAGTATTTGAGGAAATTGTGCCTATTGACGAAGTAAGAAAAAGCAGAACATTTTAATAAACACTAAGGGTCGGTGATTTTTATTCCACCGACCCTTTTAAATTAACTATTCTGTTCATTAATAAACCAACCAGCCGTTAATGAAAGTTTATCTCTATATTAACCTACCCGTAGGCGAATCGCCCGCCGTGGCTAACGGACTAAATGTGTACCGTCGCTGACGATTAGTTCATTTGTGTGCCTGTGGTTTTGAAAAGACGTTTTATATTACCTCTTAATCCTTTAAGACAAGCATCAGATAAATCGGGAGAAAAATCCAGGATATCCATTGCCGCCTGTGAGCTTTCGGAAAGAGATGCAAAATCCGTAAGGTCAGCGATACTTAGCTGAGGCAGACCGTGCTGACGGCTGCCAAAAAAGTCACCAGGGCCGCGAAGCTTTAAATCCTCATCAGCTATTACAAAGCCGTTATCTGTAGTGCACATTACAGAAAGACGCTTCTGACTATCCTCAGATTTATTGTCAGAAACAAGGATGCAATAAGAGCTGTACTCTCCCCTGCCCACTCTGCCTCTGAGCTGATGAAGCTGAGAAAGACCGAAACGTTCGGCGTTTTCTATCATCATAACCGAAGCATTGGGAACATCAACGCCAACTTCAATTACAGTTGTGGCAACCAAAAGCTTAAGCTCACCCTGAGCAAACTGACGCATAGTTTTTTCTTTATCAGCGGATTTCATTTTGCCGTGAATAATACCCACAGGTAAATCTGAAAATCCACCCAGCATAAGCTCTGCGGCATATTCCTCGGCAGAGGCTACAGGAAGCTCGCCTTCTTCCACCAAGGGGCAAACGATATAAGCCTGTCTGCCTGCGGCAATCTCTGTACGTATGAAATTAAAAGCACGGTTACGCTTTGAGCTGTCAATTAGCATAGTGCGGATTTTCTGCCTGCCTTTTGGAAGTTCATCGATAATTGAAACATCCAAATCGCCATAAAGTACAAGGCCCATAGTTCGCGGAATGGGAGTAGCACTCATAACAAGAAGGTGAACAGACTTGCCTTTGGATAAAAGTTTTGTACGCTGAGCTACACCGAAGCGATGCTGTTCGTCAGTAATAGCTAAGGCAAGGTTATTGAAAACGGTTTTGTCGGTAATTAGGGCGTGAGTGCCTACTACAATCTGTGCTGTGCCGTCTTCAATATATTTTCTTGCGTTTTTCTTTTGGGACTCTTTCATAGAGCCTGTAAGGAGAATTACATTTATATCTGTACCTTCAAAAAAACGTGAAAGTGTATTATAGTGCTGTTCGGCAAGTATTTCAGTAGGAGCCATAAACGCCGCCTGAAACCCGCATTTTGCCACAGAATAACACACAGCAGCGGCAACAGCGGTTTTACCTGAGCCAACGTCACCCTGCACCAAACGGTTCATAGGATACTTGCCTTTGATTAAGTCCTGCATACAGTCCCTAACAGCTTTGACCTGTGCACTGGTGGGAGTAAAAGGAAGTTTTGAGAAAAACTCGTCAGTATAATCCTTGGTGATATGTATAGGTGTAACTGTAGATTTGTTGCTTTTAATTGAGCGTAAGCCAAGATTAAGGGTTAAAAGCTCCTCGAAAACATGGCGGTAACGTGCACGCTCCATATCCTCTTTGCACTTTGGAAAATGAATGTCAACAATAGCCTTTCTGAGGTCGCAGAGATTATATTTTTCACGGATAAACTCAGGCAAAGGGTCGTTAACCTTTTCGGGCAGAAGCTTTAAGGCTTCTTTAACATACCTTTGAAGCTGTTTATTGGAAAGCCCTGCTGTAAGGTTATAAACAGGATGCAGACCTAAGCCTGAGCCCACAGGTGAAAAGGTTGGCGAAATCATTTTAAGCCCTGTTAAGGTTCTTTCAATCTTGCCGTGGAAATAATATTCTTCGCCTTCTTTAAGCATTGAGGAAATATATTTATTATTAAAATATACAATGTTAACCGAGCCTGAATCATCGCCTATAATTGCGTTTGAAACGGTTCTGCCTCCTGCAATCCTTGCAGTTGCAAAGGAGTTAAGGAGTCTTGCTTTGATTAATACTACACCTTCCAGAAAAGGAGTAATTGGCTGAGGATTGCTCCAATCCTCGTAAGAACGCGGATAGCAACGTATGAGCTGACCCACAGAATAAACATCTAATTTATGAAGAAGCTGAGCGATTTTTTCGCCCACTCCCTTGACATTTTCCACGGGAATTTCAAAAAGAGAAGCCATTTGCTACCACCTCGGAACAAAAAATAAAAGGCAGGTTAAAATTAACCTGCCTTTATTATATAACTTTTACTGCTCTTTTTCAATACCGAGGATGTAGTAGTAAACAGGCTGACCACCTTCTACAAGGTTGATGTCAACATCCTTACCGAACTTTGCCTCTAACTCTGCAACAGCTTCGTTAGCCTCATCATCAGATATACCCTCACCGTAAATAAGAGTTACGAATGTGGCACTCTTGTCAATCATATTCTTAGCAAGCTTCATAAGAGCCTTGTTAGGAGTTTTATCGCTAACTGTAAGCTTACCGTTATCAAGAGCAATAATATCGCCCTCTTTAATCTTCTTCATACCGAACTCAGAGTCACGGGCTGCGAAGGTAACCTGACCAGTGCTAACTGTTGAGAAAGCATCCTGCATTGCATTCTTGTTTATAAATGCATCAGAGTCGGGGTCGAAAGCGAGCATTGCTGTAATACCCTGAGGAATTGTCTTTGTGGGGAGGATTACTACCTCTCTGTCCTCAACGATTTTAGCGGTCTGCTCAGCAGCCATAATGATGTTCTTGTTGTTGGGAAGAACGAAAACAGTCTTGGCGGGAGTTGCCATAACTGCGGCATAAATATCGTCTGTGCTGGGGTTCATGGACTGACCGCCGGATACAACATTGTTACAACCAAGATCTGTGAAGAGTGCCTCAAGGCCGTCGCCTGCGGCAACAGCAACAAAGCCCATTTCTTCAGTAGGCTCCTGAGGCTTTAATACCTTTTTCTTGGCCTTCTTCTTTTCGTTCTCAGCCTTAGCATTTTCGTGCTGCTGCTTCATATTCTCAACCTTAACGGTAAGAAGCTGACCATAGCCGAGACCCTTCTGAAGAGCGTTACCGGGGTCTTCTGTATGAACGTGAACCTTGATGATTTCTTCATCGTCAACTACAACTACGCAGTCGCCGATTGTTTCAAGGTATGCTCGTAAATCTTCAACAGGAGTTGTTACTTCAACATCTCTGCCAACGATAAACTCTGTGCAATAAGTAAAGTTGATAACCTCGTCAAACTCGGCAGCGGCACTGCGGAATGCGTCCTCAGACTCGGTATTCTCATCAATTTCCTTGCCTGTGTTTTCAATCATAATGCCGTCACGGATAACGGAAAGCATACCCTCGAAGATAACAAGTAAGCCCTTACCGCCGGCGTCAACAACGCCTGCCTTCTTAAGAACAGGAAGAAGCTCGGGAGTTCTGTTTAATGACTCCTCAGCAGCCTCACAAATAACTTCGAAAACCTCTGCAGGTTTGTTAGTCTTTTTAACAACCTTTGCACTTTCCTCGAAAGCTTCTCTTGCTACTGTAAGGATTGTACCCTCTGTAGGCTTCATAACTGCCTTGTAAGCAGCATCCACACCAAGACCAAGAGCCTTAGCTAAATCTTTACCTGTTGCCTCTGCTTTACCCTCAAGGCCTTTTGCAAAGCCTCTGAAAAGAAGTGAAAGGATAACACCAGAGTTACCACGGGCACCTCTGAGCATTGCAGAAGCAGTAGCCTTTGCAACCTCGCCTGCGTTATCTGTGTCAAGAGCCTCCAGAGCCTTAACAGCGGCGGAGATTGTCATTGACATATTTGTACCTGTGTCACCATCGGGAACAGGGAAAATATTAAGGTCGTTAATTCTGTCACACTGTGAGCAAATGTTGTTTGCACCTGAAATAATAGCCTGCTTTAAAATTGCACCGTTTACCATAATTTCGCACATCCTTTTAATTTCTGCACAGAATTGCACAGTTTAATTCTTCTACATTATAAACTTAAACTCAAGTCGAATCAAGTTGTTAAAAGAAAAATTGGTTGTTTGCATAATTTAACCAAAATTGCCCTACAACATTTAGCAATATGCACAATGCTAAATCACAGATATTCTTTCTACACTCTGGCACTTTCCGCTTGAATTGTCGATATCAAACAAAACAGCATCCAATTTATAAGGGTTCTGGGCAACCTCAAACCTTACGGGAAGCTTAGCTTTGAGCTTTTCTATAATAAGCTCGCTTTTTATACCGAGAACGGAGTTAACAGGTCCAGTCATACCTACGTCGGTAATAAAACCTGTGCCTTGAGGTAAAATCTGCTCGTCAGCTGTCTGAACGTGGGTGTGAGTGCCGAAAATTGCAGAAACCCTGCCGTCGAGGTAATGAGCCAAGGCGCCCTTCTCCCCTGTTGCCTCTGCGTGGAAATCCACAACAGTAATTTTAGTATCTACAGTCTTAAGCAACTTATCCATAGTTTCGAAAGGACAGGCAAGGTTCTCGCTGAAATACACATTACCCATAAGGTTAATAACCGTAATCTGAGCTCTGCCTAAATCCAGAACGCATTTGCCAACCCCGGGAGTTGTAGACTCAGGAAAATTTATGGGGCGGATTATAAATGGGCTTTCTTCAAGATAAGGAAAAATCTCTTTTCTGCGGAAGGTGTGATTACCAAGGGTGATTACATCAACACCTGAAGCAAACAGACTATCGGCAGAGGTAGGCAGAACGCCATTACCGTCGGCAGAGTTTTCGCCGTTGCAGATAACCGCATCTACGTTATAGTACTTTTTCATGCTTGGGAGCTTTTCACGGACAAAGGCACAGCCCTTGCTGCCCACAACATCTCCTATGCAAAGAATCCTCATTCAATCGCCTCCAATACTTTAAATTAAATTATAACACAACTATTCTTCATTTACAACGAGATTTTCTTTTTGAGCTATGTCTTCTGTACAGGTAAGATTTGCTTTCAGTATATAGGTACTATTATATTTAACAACCTTGGATTCATCAACCACCGATAATGCATCCTTAAGGTTGAAAAGCTTATATAAACTCAGTTCTGTATTAAGCCTTTGCATTGCCTGTTTTTCACTTAGTTTTTTTTCAGTTTGCTCATAGGCATAGAGTTTCTGAGTATAAAAACTAAGAGGAATCGGATTATCATAAAGATAAACCTGACGGGCTTCGTTATATGAAGTAAAGGGTGTTTTTTGCGGTGAAAAGCTTAAAGGGAATTTAAACCAGAATATATTAGCCTCTGACCTTTTGGTGTTTTCCAAAGGCTTATGATAAGAAACCGCTTCGTCTACTGTTGCGGTGAAATCATAATTTGTGCTTGCAACAACTTTTGCCTGAGCATCTACAAAGTGAAGTTCTCCCAAAGCGTTTTCATACATTCCGCTTACTAAGAGCTGACCCTGAGAAACCGCCGAGCCAACCTTAACTTCGGCTGTACCTCGGCTTATGTTGGTACTAAGGATAACACCGTCCTGAGAGGCAATAATATTACTGTAATCTGAACTGTATTCTTTTTGAGGAACCACTGCTTTTTCTTTAATTTCTATTTCAGCATGGGTGCCAATAAGATTTATAGACATCCAACCAATCTCTTCATATTCAAGAAGGATATCACGTTCGATTTTATGAAGGTCCAGCCTGCCTTTGAATTTACCTACAGTAAAACCCGAAGCTTTTAGAGAGCCGCGAAGCTCAGCTTCACTAAGAGTTTTTACGCCGTTAAGCTCTACGGACCATACAAAACTCTGCATTATAAAAGATATAACCAAAAACAAAGCCAAGCCTGCGGGTATTCCCCATCTGTTTCTGTATTTGTAAGTAATAAAAGGCACGCCGTGTCGGCTTATTATTTTAAGGCGTACACCACACCGCCTTGCAATATTACGCACCACACGATAATCGGAAATTATCATTGAAGCAGTAAGAGTTCCGTTTACAGGCACAGCGTCAAAAATACCGATGCCGTTTTTTAGCGCAAGGTTTATAAAACGTTCGGGAAACCTACCTATAATTTTAAAGGTAACATATCCTCTGAAAAACCTTATAAGTCGTAAAAGCAAGGTATCACCTTAGTCTGAAAAATTTATGTTAAGTATAGAACCATGGATTGTCAGAGCTGTGGGAGAAATACATTTAAGAGTAAGGTTTTTGCCCTGAAAGGATACAATAAAACTTTCAACCGAAATTCTTATGCATTCGGTTGAATATTCAAGCACTCCTTTACTGCCTTCAAGTACGGCAGTATTATTGCCGTCAAGCTCTATGTGGCACTTTTTACTCAGAAAATCCATTGGTGAGAATCTGAAGCTTTCTTTACCTTTATCTCTGGGTTTTTCCTTTGGCATATGATTACCTCCTTAGGATTTATTAATTTTTATGCTCTGTGGCTCATATATATTATTCGGTGAGAGTAATGAATTTGTATAAATGTATTGGAAGAACAAAAATTGCCATAATCTGGACTGTGGTACTTGCAGGGTTTGCAGGGTTATTTATTTTTTCACAGGAGTGCAAAAACGGTGCCTTAAACGGACTTATGATGTGCCTTAGTGTACTTATCCCCTCATTGTTTCCTTTCTTTATTCTTGCATCCTTTTTAGCTGAAAGCCATATACTTGACTTAATTACACCTGTGTTTAATCCTATCTCAAAAGCTTTGCTTGGGATGAGAGGAATCTGTCTTGTGCCTGTTATTATGGCATTAACAGGCGGTTATCCTGTAGGTGCAAAAACAGTCGCTACCCTTTACCGCAACAAAAGCATAACTAATCAAGAGGCAGAAAGGCTCGCGGTTATATGCTGTTTTGCAGGCCCGGGATTTTTGATTACCTTTATGGGAGTATCTTTGCTGCTGAGCAAAGAATCGGGAATTATTATGCTTCTTTCTCAAATAATAAGCGGGGTTTTACTTTGCTTGACTTCAAGGCTTTGCTTTGGTAAATGTGAAATAAGCGGTGAGATTACAGTTAAAGAAAAGCCTTCCCTCTCCTCGGCTTTGGTGACCTCGGTGAATTCGGCGGTTAAGTCAACGGCAGGAATGTGCGGATTTGTTATAGCTTTTTCTGTAATCTGCAGTGTACTTACCGAAGGCTTTGGGGCAAATAATATACTTGGTAAATGCTTAGTTGCTATACTTGAAATTACCACAGGTGTTAACCTTTTGTCGGGGGAAGTCAGCTTAGAGTTGCTTTCTGCCTTAACAGGCTTTGGGGGAATTTGCGTTCATCTGCAGATTTTCAGAGAACTTAAAGGAGTAAATTTTTCTAAAACAAGGTTTTATATTTTCAGATTTATTCAAGCTGCTGTTTGCTTGCTCTCAACCAAGCTTTTGCTTTTAGCCTTTTCTGTAACGGATGCGGTATTTTCAACCACAACAGAGAAGCCTGAGCTTACATTTTACTCAGGAATTGCAGGCTCGGTTGCACTTTTAATTACATCAGCAATATTCATTATAACTGTAAAAAACAAGCGTACATCATAGTGGAGGTTATTTTATGTGTGGCATTGCAGGACTTATAAGCTCGGTAAAAAGTATGGATTATAAAGAAAAGGTTGCACCAAAGATGCTCAGCACCCTTACCAATAGAGGCCCTGATGAGGGCGGAGTGTATATTGATGAGGACGCTTTACTTGTTCACAGAAGGCTTGCTGTAGTTGACATAGAAAACGGCAAACAACCCATGCACTTTTGCAAAGGAAACGAGCATTATGTGCTTGTTTATAACGGTGAGCTTTATAATACCGAAGATGTTCGCAATGAACTAACAGAAAAAGGTTACACCTTCCAGAGCCATTCTGACACCGAAGTTGTTCTTAAAGCTTATGCAGAGTTTAAAGAAAGCTGTGCCGAAAAATTCAATGGGATTTTTGCTTTTGCCGCTTTTGAGTGCCACAGCAAAAGGCTGTTTTTATGTCGTGACAGAATCGGCGTTAAGCCGTTGTTTTATTGCCATAAGAACGAAGAGCTTGCATTCGGCTCAGAAATAAAGTCCCTATTAAAAACAGGGCTTGCATCTACAGAGATAAACGAACAGGGACTTTATGAAATTTTCTTTTTAGGCCCCGCAAGAACATCGGGCGTTGGAGTTTTTAAGGATATCAAGGAATTAAAGCCCGGTGAATACGCTATATATCAGAACGGCATGCTATATAAAAAACAATATTTTAAAATTATTGCCAAAGAGCATCCTCATACTGAAGCCGAAACCATTGAATATACCAAGTGGCTTATTGAAGATTCAATAAAGCGTCAGCTTGTGTCAGATGTGCCGCTGTGTACCTTTTTGTCAGGTGGACTTGACAGTAGCATTATTACAAATCAAGCCTCAAAGTCCGCTTTAGAAAAAGGCGAAAGGCTTCACAGCTACTCTGTTGAATACAGGGACAACGAAAAATATTTTAAGGAAAGCCTTTTTCAGCCTAACAGAGATTACGAATATATTAAGATGATGAGCAAACACTCAAACACTTGGCATCACGAAGTAATAATTGATAACGCTAAACTTTCTGAAGCACTTATCCCCGCAACCCTCGCCAGAGATCTACCGGGTATGGCTGATGTGGACTCTTCCCTGTATTTATTATGCAGAGAGGTTAAGAAAAACTTTACCGTAGCTTTATCGGGCGAATGTGCCGACGAGCTTTTCGGCGGTTATCCGTGGTATCACAGGGAGGAAATACTTTTTGAGGACACGTTCCCTTGGTCAAGAAGTCAGGATATAAGAGCAAACATTTTAAGAAAAGGTGTACTTCCCAAAGGCAAGGAATACGTGAGAGGCAGATATCTTGATACGATAAATTCAACTGATAAGCTACCCACGGACTCAAAACTTGAAGGCAGAATGAGAGAAATGTTTATGCTTAATTTCTACTGGTTTATGCAGTGTCTTTTAGACCGCAAAGACAGAATGAGCATGTACACAGGCCTTGAGGTAAGAGTGCCTTTCTGCGACTACAGAATTGTGGAGTACGCTTACAATATGCCTTGGAGTTTAAAGGCATATAAAGGCAGAGAAAAAGGTATTGTAAGAAAAGCTTTCGAATCAGACTTACCTGAAGAAATTGTTTACAGAAAGAAAAGCCCCTACCCTAAAACCCATAATCCATTTTACTTTGAGGCTGTGAGTGCAAAAGTAAGAAGCATTTTAAAGAAGAAAACTCCTCTTGCCGAGCTTTTGTCAAAAGACGGCATAAATAATATTCTGGAAAACCCTGAAAGAATTAAAGAGCCGTGGTACGGTCAGCTTATGCGTGCACCTCAGATTTTAGCCTATATAATCCAGCTTGACGCTTGGTTTGAGGAATATGACGTAAAACTGGTATAAACAGTTGTAAAAAAACTCCTTTGGTGCTAAAATACACTAAAAGGAGTTTTATTTATGAAAAAAGAAACCTACATAAAGCTTATGGATTATATTAAGCGTCGAAAAACACTTAAAGGACTTATAAATATTTTATACACCGCTTTACCTTTTGTAATGCTTGTGGTGTATCCTGTAATTATTATACTCAACGGCTTAAAGGCGATTGACCACAAATTTATATTAAGCATTGTGGTGCCTGCTGTTACCCTTTTTGGTGTTGCTTTAATCAGAAGGCTTATAAACAGAGAAAGACCCTACGAAAAGTTCGGCGTAAGCTCCCTTATTGTAAAAGATAAAAAGGGCCATTCATTCCCCTCTAATCACGCGGCTTGCGGGTTTGTAATTGCAATGACAGGATTTTCGGTAAATGCTATTTTAGGAACATGGCTTTTAGTTGTTGCCTTTGTAATTGCGTTAACAAGGATTTTTTCGGGAGTACATTTTATAAGCGACGTTATGGCAGGGATTATCATAGGGATTTTAATGGGCAGTATTTTTATATTCATATAAAAAACAGCATCGGCTTTAAAGGTAAAGTCGGTGCTGTTCTTTTATGATTTAATTAAGTCCTTAATAACCTCAGAGGCTATTACAAGACCTGCGGCAGAAGGCACAAAAGCAGTACTTGCAAGAACACGTGTGCCATCAGGATTTAAACCTACCTTTGGTTCTTCTTTAGAGTATACTACCTTTAAATCCTTAACACCTGCACCCTTAAGGCGGCGACGCATTGTGCGAGCTAACGGGCAGACAGATGTTTTCTTGATATCAGCCACTTCAATTTTTGTTGGCTCCATTTTATTGCCAAAACCCATACTGCTTATGAGAGGAATTTTTAGTTCCTTGCATTTAACGGCGATAAGGGTTTTTGCCTTTACGTCGTCAATGGCATCTACCACATAGTCAAAAACCGAAAAGTCAATAAGGTCTGCTGTGTCGTCACCAAAGAAAAAGCTATAGGTATTAATTTTCAGCTCAGGGTTTATTAAGAGCATACGAGCCTTGGCGGCATCGCACTTTTGCATATTAACAGTAGCTTCGGTTGCGATAATCTGGCGGTTGAGGTTTGTTATATTAACTGTGTCGCCGTCAATGATATCAACCGCACCTATACCTGAACGCACCAACGCTTCAAGAGCGTAGCCCCCTACCCCGCCGATGCCGAAAATTGCAATACGGGTATTTTTTAATTTTTCCATGGCCTGCTCGCCTAAAATGGCGGCTGTTCTTAAAAATCTATCCATTTATTCATCAATATCCTTACATAAATTAATAAGCTCTTCTTCCGAAAGGAATCCTCGGCAAGCAGAGGTATCGCCGATTTTGTAAGAAGCGAAAACTGTAGCAAGCCTTAAAGAGTATTCAGGGTTCTTAGTCTTTGCGTAAAAATGCAGGAAGGACGCAAAGAGGCTGTCGCCTGCTCCTACAGTATTAACCACAGGGCGGGTATATACAGCAGGAAAAGCTTTGAAAGAGTCGGAAGCTCTTACATAAAGAAGTGCTCCCTTTTTGCCCATACCTACTACAATAATCTCAGCATTTGTAACGGTCTTTAGTTTATTTACGAAATCTTCTTCGCAGTCGATAAAGCTTTCATTACTTAAAAAGAGAATATCTGCACTTTGTAAAAATTCTTTATTATACTCATCACAGATATCAGAAAGGCAATGAACATCAGTAGCAATTAACAGCCCCATATCCTTGGCCATAGAAAGTAAAGGTCTTGAAAAATTAATGTTGCAAAGAACTGCAATGTCAGCGTCCTCTGATACTTTCTTAAAGGTTTCTTCGTCATATGCGTTATCCTGCATATCTGTAAGGTCGCAGTAAATGCTTCTCTTACCCTCAGTATCATAAAGCACAACAGACTGAGCGGTGGCTTTAGCATTTGAAAGAACATACTTATCATCTATGCTTTGAGATTTAAGACAATCTCTTACAGCGTTTCCTGCTGTGTCGTCACCGCAGAGGGATAAAAGCTTAACTTCATCGCCTAAAACAGTGAGAGCAGATGCAAGGTTAAGGCCTACCCCTGAGGGATGAGTAGTGATACCGAAAAATTTATAGTTAACAGGATTATAATTTACAGGAAAATTCTCTATAGGAACTGTAGTTTCTAAATTAACAAGTCCGCAAACTAATATTTTGCTCAATAATATCACCTCTGAGCTAATTTTATTACAAGGCATAAAATAAGTCAATAAGCCTTAATAGTTTGCTCATTTTAGGCAATAATAAACCGAAGAAAGGTTGGCGGTAAAATGAGCAGAAGCAAAGTGCTTAAAAGCATATCCTCGGCAGTAGTTAAGGGAGTATACTTTATCATTCCCTTTGCCGTAACAGGCGGTGTGCTGATTAGTTTTTCTTACATTATTGATATGATTTTTTCACGTGAGGCTTTGTACGGCCTTGGAAACGAAAATCCCGTGGCAGTGATTTTAAAATCATTAGGTACACTTACCTTTAGTTTTATGCTGCCTGTGCTGTCAGCCTGCATAGCAGTTGAAGTTTCTGACAAAAGTGCATTTATCTCAGGACTTGTGGGCGGATTTCTGGCTCAGAATGGTGCAACGCTGATGCTGCCATACGGCGACACAACTGCAGTTTCGGGATTTATTGGCGCTGTACTTTGCGGTATCTTGGCCGGATACATTTATAAGTTACTTAAACGGCTGACCGAAAAACTTAAGGACACCACGCGGCAAGGAGCAAAAAGCGTACTGCTGCCCATAGCCTCTGTTCTGATTACAGGAGTGTTTATGCTAAGTCTTAACCCTTTGGTGGGGTTGCTTAACACAGGGTTATCGGGAATGCTTATGGTAATCAGCGAGGCAAACCCCATTGCCTTTGGGGCGGTACTTGGAATAATGACGGCTATTGATATGGGCGGTACGTTTTCGAAATCAGCCTTTATTTTCGCCACCGCCGCTCTTGCCTCAGGAGAATTCACAGCAATGGCGGCTGTTGTGAGCGCTTCAATGGCGGTATCACTTTCTGTTGCTATCTGCTCGATTGTATTTAAGCTTAAGTTTACGCAAAGAGAAGCACGGCTTGCAAAGCTTAATCTTATATTCGGATTTTTTGATATTGCCGAGGGTGTAATACCCATTGCCGCTAAAAATCCTACGGCAGTTATTCCTGCCTGCACTATTGGAGCAGCAATAAGCGGAGCTTTATCCGCAGGTTTCGGTTGCACACTTATTGCACCTTTCGGAGGCTTTTTGGTGTTGCCATTAGTGGGTAATCCTTTACTTTTTACAGTTTCTGTTTTTACAGGAAGCCTTGTAGGTGCGGTTATTTTGGGTATTATCAAAAAAGAACCAAAAGTGAAATACACCGAACCTGTGGCTGTTAAGGTAAAAAAATAAGCTTTCCAAAAAGGAAAGCTTATTTTTATTTAATTATTCCGCCGCCCAGGACTTTATCACTCTGATAAATTACAAGGGACTGACCCGGGCTTGGTGCACGCTGAGGAGTGTCGAAAACTACCTTCAGGGTTTTATCCTCCTGAAAATAAGCTGTTGCAGGCTGAGGCTTCTGGTTATAGCGTATCATAGCTTCGCATCTGACTTCGCCATCAAAATCCTCGCCAATAATATTAACTCTGTCAGCATAAACTGTACTGTGGAAAAGCTCATCCTCTTTGCCCAGAGTTACTGTGTTATCCTGAGGATTTTTTGAAACAACATAACGTGGAGAATCAAATGAAAGTCCCAAGCCTTTACGTTGACCTACGGTGTAGCGGATTATGCCCTTGTGAGTTCCAAGTATATTGCCGTCTTTGTCGATAAAGTTTCCGTCGGAAAAAGTTTTTCCTGTATAGTCTTTGATAAAATCGTAATAGTCACCGCTTATGAAGCAGATATCCTGACTATCGGCTTTGTTGTAATTTTTAAGTCCTGCATCCTTTGCAAAGCCTCTTACCTGCTCCTTGGAATACTCGCCTAAAGGCAACAAAAGCTTAGAAAGCTGATTTTCTGTAAGATTATAGAGCACATAGCTCTGGTCTTTTTTAGGGTCTGAGGCTTTATAAAGAGCAAATCTCCCCCTTGCCTCGTCCTTTATAACTCTTGCATAGTGGCCTGTGGCAATATAGTCAAAGCCGTTTTTTTCGGCATAGTCAAAAACATATTTAAACTTTACGCTTCGGTTGCACTCTACGCACGGATTGGGAGTTTTACCTTCCATATAGCTTTTTACAAAGTTATCAATTACGTCTGCCTTAAATTCTTCTCGATAATCTGCATAAATAAATTCTATACCCAAATCTTTTGAAAGCTGACGGGCAGAATTAACCTCAGTTTCAATTACATTGCCGTTTTCGTCGGTTTTGTCATACAGGCGGAGCATTATGGCAGACACAGAGAAGCCTGCTTTTTTGAGAAGATAAACTGCCGCACCGCTGTCAACACCACCGCTGACGGCAACCAGAACCTTTTTTGAGTTCATATTAAAATAAACACACCTTTAAATTATCTTGATTTCTGTATTTTTGTAATTTTCTGTAAGCTCAAAGTCTTTAACAAGCGACTCTGAAATATAAACCTCTGTATCAGTTAAGGCAATAAAGCCGTAATCGGGATACATTTCGGATAATTCTTCAACGCCACTGCTTCCATTAATAAAGGTAACTGTAGAAAGTGCGTCACAGACTTCGCCGTTTTTGCCTACTACGGTTGCAGAGATAACGTCAGTTTCTGCAGGTGAAGCTGTTTCGGGATTTAAGATATGATGATAACGTTTGCCGTTTTCTTCAAAATATCTTTCGTAGCCGCCTGCTGTAGAAGCAGTTACATCCTGAGCCTTAAGCACAGCAAAGTAGCCCTCTGTGAAAGGAGCTTTTATACCCAGCTTAAAGCTTGAATTGTCGGGTTTTGAGCCGATAAGCCTTATATTACCGCCAAAGTTAAGAAGTGCAGAGGTTAAACCCTTATTAATTAAAACCTCTGCCGCCTTGTCGGCAATATAGCCTTTTGCAATACCGCCTAAGTCAAGGCTTGTGCCCTTAGGAACTTTCACGCTTTTTGTGCTTTCGTCAAGCTCTATTTTATTATAATCAATTTTAGACTTAACTTCAAGAAGCTCATTATTGTCAGGAACTTTATAGTCTGAAGTCGTAAATCCCCATAGCTTTACTGCAGGATAAATAGTGATATCAAAGGTTCCCTTGGTACTTTCTGAAACTGCAATAGCGGATTTAACAAGATTAAAGGTATCTTCGCTTACCTTCACAAAAGTATCGGGAGATGTATTTATTCTGCTGATATCGCTTTCAGGATTAGTGACAGAAAGCAGGGACTCTAACCTTTTTATCTCGGCTTTTGCCGCATTTACTGCTTCTTCGTCAGCTGAATACACCGACATTGTAATTATGGTATCAAGGGCGTAAAGCTCCTCTTCAATAAGAGGAGCTTTAGCTTTACAGCCAACAAGTGGCAAAATTGTTGATGAAATTAAAAGTAAAATACAAAGGAGTTTTTTCATTTTAACCATTATAAGGCTTGCCGATTTCAAGTCCTGTTTCTATGTGCGCACAGTATTTCTGCACGGCGGTTGCATCTTTAACGTTAATTTTGCCGTCAGCATTTACTTCGGCAAGAGCTTCGCTAAAGCTTGCAACTTCCATTTTAGCCACAATCTTCTGAATTGCGGTTGCGTCCTTAATACTTACTTTGCCGTCAAGGTCAGCGTCACCAACTAATCCGTTTTCGGGATTAGTTATGAGGTAATCTTTCCATTGCTCGCTAATCCATGCACTTCGAGAGAGGAACCAATCAGTCATATAATCAAACTGACCCTTGAAAGTAAACTGGTCGTATTTGGTAACTGTACTGTCAACGGTATAGGTAAGCTTTTCATAGTCAAAGCTTGCGTTTGTAAGGGTTGAATGGTCACAAATCCAGCTGTTGTCGGCTTCCATTTCCCAAATCATATAGTTCATATCAGCGGAAGCGGCAAGGTAGCTGTAGTATACATCGTAGGAAAGGATTTCTGTGTCGGTGTTACCCTCAGCTTTAAAGGTATCAATAGCAGGAATGAAATCCTCAAACCATACTCGTTTAGCGGCATCCATAATCTGAGCATTCTTGGAAGAAAGATAGCTTAAGTTATTGGAGCCACGCTTAAACTGGCACCACCAACCTGTGTACTCGGTGTAGTCCTTTACTCCAAAGCCGTTCAGATCAGACTGAACGCCGTGTGCGTTACCGATGGAGTTGTCAAAGTCCCACACAGGTGCGGCGTAGAATTTGTAGTTGCCGTTTTCATCGGGAACATAAGTAAGGTACCAGCTGTGGGTATCCCAGTTTTTGCCCAGTTCCTGAACAAGAAAAGCTTTTGCGAAGGAGTCTATATCAATAAGCTCCCCGAGATTGTCGGAATTATTCTTAAGAGCTAAATACATTTCGTCGAAAAGCTTTTTGGCGTAAGCCTTAACCTCGTCAGCGTAAAGATTGTCGTAATCTTCTACATTGGGGCTTTTAATAATTACATCAATGCCTGAGTTGGTAGAGGTGTAGAAGTCCTCACCAAAAGGCACCTCAAGAAGCATTGAAAACTTTTCTTTAAGATTGCCATCGTCATCAAGATGGTCGTCATCAGCTACATCGAAAACAAGGTTTTTCTTGCCGGGTTCAATTTTCTGACACATCTGGTACTGGCCTTTATACTCGCCGTCAACATAAAAGTCAACGAAACGGGAATCAGAGGAATAACGCATGCCAACAGCATCACCTAAATCGTAGAGTATACGGTTACGGCTCAGAGCGGCATCCTGGAAATTAGCAAGCAGGCTGAATTGCTTGGTTTTCTGCATTGTGCCTACTTCTACTGTATCGTCAAAGTTAAGGTTAAAGGGCTTTTTGTCAGCATTCCAGGTGGTGTTACCTCTGCCCTTGATTTTTTTGATATCTGTATCTACTATAGTTCCGTCTGCATTAACAATAGCAGATTTTGCTGAAGTAGAGTTCTCTTTATCAGCGGTAAGGTAATCCCAGAGGTTATCTGTCTTAGAATAGTCATTATTTACGAAAAGAGAAGCTTCTGCGTCTGAACGCATTATGATAAGGTCTGAACTAACTGCACCGTCAACCTTGTAGGTCTCGCCAACAACGTAAGAAATTGTTTTAACCTCGCCTGAGGCAATCTGTACACCGTTAACTGTAACGGGGTAATTGTAAGTGTTTAAAATTTCAACCTCTGTTTTTGAAGCTGAGGAAGGCAAGAAGAAGTAAGATGTATCGCCGAAATTCTTAAGCTCTGTCCAAGCCTCTTTGTCTTCACCTCCGTCAGCTATAGCGTGAGCGTAAAGAGTGTCAGGCTCGGCACCGATATATACAAATTCAGCAAAACGAAGGGTAACACTTACACTATCCTTTGCGGCAATAGTACCGTCAGGTAAATTTGCAGTGATAACACCCTCAACAGTTGTAAAGTTAAGCTCAGGGGTAAAGGTACAGGTATTGGAGTCGGCAACTTTTTTTCCGTCGATTATTATTTCATATGTGTAGATTATGTCAGCATCAATAGCTTCTTCATAAGCAAGTGTTACTGTGTGCTCATCTTCTTTTTCGCCGTTTTCTGGAGTAATAGTAAGCACAGCCTCAATTTCATAGGGATAAAACTCTGTGCTTTCCAAATAACCGCTACCCTCTTGCTCGTGGTTGTAGTCGGTGATAACAACCGTATTAAGACCCTTTGTAAAATCTTCGTAGGTTAATTCTACAGAGTGGTTCCAAAGATTTTCTGCGCTGCCTCGCCAGAAGCGAAGAGTAGATTTACCTGCGTCCTCTGCGGTAACTGTGTACTTATAAAAACAATCGGAAACCTTTTCGGTAACTTCTTTGGGGTTGAATCTTTCAGTATTATTACCGATAACAACGGTTTCCTTTTCGCCGCTATCGTAACGTGTATCAGATGTAAAATTCACATAAAGATAAGACTCCACAACATCCCAGCCTACAACAGCAGAGCCTGAGTGCCAGGCGGGCATCTGAGTAAAGTCTACATAAATTTTGTCACCCTCTTTAAAGCCTTCGGTTTCGGCAAAAGCTGTTAAGGCAAAGCTGAATACGCTCATTACGCTTAAAAACACCAAAGCCAAAGCTAAGGTTTTATTTAAAATTCTCATAAAAACACCTCCGCTTAAATTCAATAAAATTATACTACAAACACAGATGTATTACCATTTACAAATATTACAAAACTAAAGCTTTGATTTTGTGGTATTTTACACCTTACTTTTCTAATAGAAAAAGCGGCTTTAATAAAAGCCGCTTTTGTATATTTATTTACCGCTTAAGGTAGAGAACGCAAGCTCTACAGCCTCATCGCTTATATTACAGGAAAGCTCATAAACAGGAACCTTCTGCAGGGTAATATCAAGAACATCCAGAAGAGCCATCATTTTGTAACCATCTTTACTTCTTAAGGTTTGCTCCATAATAACCGACATAGCTTCAATCGCCTTAAGGCGGGTTATGGAATTTTCCCTTGCCTGCTTTAAAACGCATATGCCTTTAAGAGGAACTAAGATGTTTGTGTTAATATCGTGCTTACCTGAAAAAGGTGTGCCGCAAACATAAACGGTATCATTAATAATCCTTACAACAGGTTTATCATCATTAACAGAAATCAAACGGGAGCCGAAATATTTACGCCACAAAGAAGAATGGGTAGACTTGCCTGCACCGCAGGGGCCGGTAAATGCAAAGCCTTCACCATCAACAGCCACAGCTGAGGAGTGAAGAAAGAACGCGTTTTTGCTGAGAACTTCGGTGTAAAACTTTGCACCCATAAGAACATACTCAGCCAAATCGCGGCTTACCTCATAATTTAAAACGTGCTCGTCGATTTCAGCCTCAGAAACGGAAATAACAATTTCCGGCTTTATATTCTGATTATCCGCAAGATACTTTTGGCTCCTTGCGGTAAGCTTGGGATATTTAGGCTCGTATTCTACATAAAAATCTGCAATTGAATAAAGCATAGGTGCATCTCCTTTACTTTAACTGCCAGGACTTAATGTCCTTAAGTTCATCATACATCAGCTTGTAGCTTATATGTCTTGAAGCGGCAATTTCGCCGTTGTTTACAGCCTCGATAACCGCACAGCCTTTTTCTACGGTATGAGAGCAGGACGTAAACATACAGCATCCTATATAATCCTCAAATTCAGGAAAACAGTTCATAAGATTTTCTTTAGAATTAAGGCTGTAACGTATAAGGTCTACGGTGGAAAAGCCGGGAGTGTCAGCAATAAAGCCTGATTCTGTTTTAAAAAGCTCAACGGTTCGGGTTGTATGTCTGCCTCTACCCAGCTTGTCGCTTATATCTGCTGTTTTAAGACCTAAATCGGGCAGGATATTATTTAAAAGAGTGGACTTGCCAACTCCTGAGTTACCAATAAATGCACAAAGCTTGCCTGACAAAAGCTCTTTTACTTCTTCTACACCCTCTTTGGTAACGTCGGAGTAAACTACACATTTAAAACCTGCTTTGAGATAGGTTTTAAGCAAATCGTCAACAGATGACATATCGGTTTTTGAAAACACAATAACAGGCTCAACATCTATAGCAGATGCGGCGGCAGTCAGCTTATCAATAACCAGAGTATTAGGCTCAGGCCTGACAGCAGAAACCACAATAAAAAGCCTGTCAAGATTAGCAAGTGGCGGACGGGTAAGAAAGTTTTTGCGGGGTAAAATAGCACTTAAACTATGGTAGCCGTCTTTCTTAACTTCAACCTCTACCCTGTCTCCTACAACGGGAGTGTTGCCGTTTTTGCGAAACACTCCCCTTGCTTTACATTCTAAAATCTCACCCTGACAGTCAACATAGTAAAAGCCGCCAGTAACACGGATTAAAATACCTGTTTTGATTTTTTCGTTCTCTAAGCTCATTACTCTAAAACCTCGGCCTCTGTAGTAGTGGGAACTTCGGTTTCGTTAGCTGCAGGAGCTGTAGTGGTTTCCTCTACTCCATAGTAAGCAATAAGCTCAGATGTCTTCTTGGTAAAGTTTACAGAGTAAACGCAGTAAAGGGTATCGTCAAGGCTTATTTCGGCATTCTTCGTGCCGGTGCCAGTAACTGTAACGGTAATCTGCTTTGGAGTATTGGAGTCGATATAAACCTCGCTTACGGTTTCGTCACAGCGGACTGTAAGCTTGGTGTTGTCTGCAATGGTATTAGGAAGCTCTACATTAAGCTGAACGCTGGTCTGAGGTTCGCCGTCGCTGATACTTAATTTAATCACAGACTTGGCATTAAGCTTACCGCTTACAGGAGACTGAGCCACAACTGTATCTTTGGCACTTTCGTGCTTAACAGTTTTAAACTCTACCTCGAAGCCTACGTCTTTTATCATAGATTCTGCTTCATCCTTAGAGTAGCCGATTACATAAGGCACAGACTTACGGGTATCGACAGCTTCGCCTACAACGTAAATTGAAACTGTTTGTGTATAATCTGCCTTGGTATTCTGAGGCGGATAGGTGTTTTTAACTGTACCTGGGGTTAATGTATCGTCGATAACAGTATGAACCTCATAGTAAACAAAGTTAGCTTCCTTAAGCTTCTGAATAGCAACGCTCTGGGTTTCACCATATACATAAGGAATTTCACCTTCGCCCTGCTTACTGTTAACAGAAAGAGTAATGGTTGCATTTTCCTTTACCTTTTTCTTGGAGCTGGGCAAAGGAGTCTGGTCTACAACCTCGTTAAGTTCTTTATCTTTATTATAAATATACTCGTACTCAAAGTTGAATTTATAATCGGTGTTGCTTGTTATTTCGTTGACGTTCATACCGATAAAGTTAGGAACCTCAACCTCCAGAAGCTCTTCAGTTGAAGTCTGACGGGTAAGTCCGATTATAAAGCAAACAGTAAAAGCCAGAAATGCGGCAATTACAATACCCAGAACAACAGCAAAGGCAGAGCTGTGGCGAACGTTATCGTCATCTTTAGCTACCTCTTCGTTGCTTTCAGCACGGTTACTGCGAACTTTGTTTATGGCATCCACATACTTTGTGGGCTGTTTGTCAAAGAAATATTTATACTCAAACTTAACGGAAGGATTAAGACGAAAACGCTCGATATCTGCCATCATATCCTGAGCGGACTGATAACGGTCGGCAGGCTGCTTCTGCATAGCCTTAAGTGTAATTTCCTCTAAGCCTTCGGGAATATCGGCATTAAGCTTTGTGGGTGCATCAGGAGTAAGCTGAAGGTGCATCAAGGCAACTGAAACAGCATTATCTCCGTCATAAGGAAGCTTACCTGTAAGCATTTCATACATCATTACACCTAAAGAGTAGATGTCTGTTCTGCCGTCGGTAATATCGCCCTTTGCCTGCTCAGGTGCAATATAGTGCACAGAGCCGATAGCCTGCTCGGTCATTGTTTTGGTGTTGTTAGAAAAACGTGCAATGCCAAAGTCAGTAACCTTAATTGTGCCGTCTGAAAGGAGCATCATATTCTGAGGCTTAACGTCACGATGCACCACGCCCTTGGAATGAGCGTGAGAAAGTGCCTGAAGAACCTGACTTATAAGGTGAACGGTTTCTTTCCAGGTTAAAACGCCTTGCTGCTGAATGTACTCCTTAAGTGTGATACCATCAATATACTCCATAACGATATACTGAATCATATCGCCGAAGGAAACGTCAAACACCTTAACGATATTAGGATGAGACAAAACGGCAATTGCCTTAGACTCATTCTTAAAGCGACGGATAAACTCAAGATTATTGAGGTATTCGTCTTTAAGTATTTTAATAGCAACCTCACGGTCGTCGATAGTATCATAGCAACGGTAAACATTGGCCATACCGCCTATACCGATAAGCTCGCGGATATCGTAACGGCCGTCAAGCTTTTTACCTACATATTTATCCATATTTAGCTACTCCTCTCAATAAATAACAGTGACGGTTATGTTATCCTGACCGCCGCCTTCTTTGGCTTTTTCTACAAGAGTATTAACTAAGGATTCGCCACGGTTTTCGTGGACTGTCTTTACAATATCACCATTTGATACGCAGTTGGTAAGACCGTCGCTACAGCTTAAGATAACGTCACCATAGGTGAAGTTAGCCTCGATGTAATCAAGGGTAACGTCGGGACGTATACCAAGAGCTCGGGTGATGATATTCTTGTTGGGATGATTCTGAGCCTGCTCGGGAGTAATTTCGCCATGTTTGACCATTTCCTGAACTATTGAGTGGTCTTCGGTAAGCTGCTTGATTTTGCCGCCACGGATTGAGTATGTACGGCTGTCGCCTACGTGTACAACATGAACGGTTCTGTCTTTTACAAAAACAAGCTCACAGGTTGTTCCCATCCCCTCCAGTTCGGGCTCTGACATTGCAATGTCAAAAAGATGAGAATTTGCTCTGCGTACAATATCTGTAAGCAAGGTTGCAAGCTGGTCTTTGGTTAAGGTTTCGTCGTAAAGCTGCTCAATCTGCTCGGAAATAATCTCAACAGCCGAAGCTGAAGCTACATTGCCGCCATTGGCACCTCCCATTCCGTCGCAAACTACTGCCCATGCACAACTTGGGGATACAACTCCGAAACGGCAGTCGTCCTGATTCTGGCTTCGAACGAGTCCTATATCGCTTTTGCTGAAAACTTCCAAGTTGTATACCTCCTTTTAATCTTTATTTTTACCTCTGAGCTGACCGCAGGAAGCGTTGATATCTGCTCCCAAGGTTCGCCTTACGGTAGAATTTACATTGTATTTTGAAAGAATATCCCTGAAGGTAATGATTCGTTTATCATTAGAGGGATTGTAACCTGTGCCCTTTACAGGGTTAACAGGAATTAAATTAACGTGGCAAAGTGTACCCTTTATAAGCTGACCCAGATTGTGGGCACAGTAGGGTGTATCGTTGACGCCTGAAATCATTGCGTATTCGTATGTAATACGCCTGCCTGTTTTGTCAGCATAGTACTTGCAGGCTTTAACAGCCTCATCAATAGGATACTTTTTGTTGACAGGCATTGTTTTACTTCTTATTTCATCCGTTGGTGCGTGCAATGAAAGTGAAAGGGTTATGCCAAACCCTTCATCAGCCAAATCATAGATATTTGGCACCAAGCCGCAGGTTGAAAGGGTAATATGTCGAGTGCCGATATTAAGTCCCTTTTCGCTTGACACAAGGCGGATAAACTTAACAACGTTTGCATAATTGTCAAGAGGCTCACCCATTCCCATAAGAACGATATTACTTATACGGATGTGCAAATCCCTTTGAGCCGCCTCTATTTGAGCAAGCATCTCAGAGGGCAAAAGCTGGCGGGTAAAGCCGCCTAAGCCCGTTGCACAGAAGGTACAACCCATTTTGCAACCCACCTGTGTGGAAATACACATAGAGTAGCCGTGCTTGTACTTCATAACAACTGCTTCGACGCATTCTTTGTCTTCAAATGAGAACAGATATTTTACTGTTTCATCATAACTTGACTTCAGCTTTTTTTCAATATTTGCAACAGAAATGTAACATATTGACTTAAGCTTTTCTATTACCTCTTTAGGAAGATTTTTCATATCGTCAAAAGAGATAACGCCTTTTGAAAGCCAATCATTTATCTGATTTGCTCTAAATTTTGGTAAACCAAGCTCTTCAGTGACGAATTTTAGGATTTCTTCATAAGACATTGACTTAATATCTGTCATACTCTCACCTCACCTTTTTAAAGGCGGAAATGAAAAATCCGTCTGTGCCGTTTATGTGTGGGAAAAGAGTACGCTGATTTTCGCTCTCTTCTATTCCCTTTTTAATATTTTCAGGGATATTTAAGGGCAGAGCTTCAAAATCCTTATGTTCATCTAAAAACCTATTTGCAATTTCGTTATTTTCCTTAGGGTTCAAAGTGCAGGTTGAATAGAAAAGTCTGCCGCCCATTTTAACCAGATTTGCGGTATTATTAAGGATATCGTACTGCAAATCAGGCAGAGAATTTATATCCTCGATGGCTTTATTGCGGATTTCGGGCTTTCTGCCGATTACGCCTAAGCCACTGCAGGGAGCGTCGCAAAGCACGGTGTCAAACTGTTCTTTTAAATCTGTAACCTCTGATAAAGCATCACGAACATAGGCTTTTATGGATGTAATTCCAAGTCTATTTGCTGAGTTTTTAATAAGCTCAACCTTATGAGGATAAAGGTCAAAAGAATTTAGCTTTGCTTTATCCTCTGCAAGAATTGCCATTGAAAAGCTTTTTGAGCCGGGAGCCGCACAAACGTCAGCTATCTTCTCACCTGCCTTTGGAGCTACAAGCTCACTGCAGATTATGGAGGAAATATCCTGAACATAGACTTTGCCTTCTTTAAAAGGCTTTAAACCCTCAACTGAACCTGTGGAAGAAACCACCAGAGCATTTTCGCTGTAGGGTGAAACCTGAGCTTTAACGCCTTCTGCTTCAAGCTGAGCCTTAACATCAGCACAGCTTGCTTTAAGAGTATTAACCCTAAGTGTAAGCTCAGGTCTGCCCATAAAGGACTTAAGCATATCTTCCACTAAAGCTTCGGGATAGGCTGAAAGCCACAGCTTAATAATTTCCTCGGGGCAGGAATATTTTACTGATAAATACTTTGCATTATCCTTTTCATCGGGCATTTTATATTTAAGCTCAGCCCTGACAAAGGAACGTAAAAGACCGTTTATAAAACCTGAAGCTTTGTGAAGCTTCTGTTTTTTAGCCAAAGTTACGCTTTCGTTAACGGCGGCTCCATTATGGACAGAATCCATAAAAAGGAGCTGATATACGCCCATTCTCAGAATAATTAAAGCTTTTGTTTCAATCTTTTTAAGCCTTACTGAGGAATACTGCCTTATGATATAGTCCAGAGTAAGCTGACGCTCAAGGACACCGTAAACCAAAGCTGTGCAAAAGGAGGCATCCCTGCCCTGTAAGTTATTCTCTTTTTGAACCTTATCGAGGGTAAGGTTTGAATAGGACGCGTCACGTTCTACTCTGTAAAGCACCTCGAAGGCTGCCTCTCTTGCGTTTTTCATAAAAATACTCTCTATCTTCTGCGTTTTGCAATAGTAATAATTCTTAAAAGCTGTAAAAGTGCGGTTAATGCAGCGGCTACATAGGTCATAGCGGCGGCTGTAAGGGTCTTTTTGGCACCATCATATTCTTCGCCCTGAAGCATTCCTGTGCTCTCGATTATTTTAAGGGCACGTTTTGAAGCGTTGAACTCAACAGGCAAAGTAATAAGAGTGAACAAAAGTGATGTGCTGTACAGAATAATACCGACTGTAACTAACGCATCACCCACAGGTGAGTTATAGGTTGTGGGAGTAGAGTAATAATAGTAGCTTACACCCGAAAAAGCAAAGCCGATAATAATTAAAAGCCAGCCAATTCTTGAGCCGATATTGGTAATGGGCACTAAGGCACTTCTGATTTTATTGGGTACATAACCCTCGGCGTGCTGTAATGCGTGGCCTGCTTCGTGGGCGGCTATACCAACTGCGGCAACGGTAGATTTATCATAAACACCGTCTGAAAGTCTTATAGTATTTGACCTTGGGTCAAAATGATCAGTTAAGTTACCACCAACGTGAGTAATCTGAACATTGGTAACTCCGCCTGCAGACAAAACTCTGCGTGCCGCCTCAGCACCTGTGAGCCCCATTCTGTTAAAAACCTTTGAGTATTTTGTATAGGCTGACTTAACCTTTGCCTGTGCAATTAATGAAATAATCAATGTAGGGAGCATCCATAAAAGATACTCAAAATAGCCATAGAAAAATCCCATATATCCTCCAAATAAAGTGCTTTTTATTCGCCGAAGACTGTGCCGATTTCTAAGGGATGACCCTTTAAGTAGTCGCTTGACGCCATTGCGCGTTTGCCCTCAGTCTGAAGGGTAACAATCTCCACAGAACCTTCACCACAAGCGACAGTTAAGGGGTTAACTGAGATAACCTTTCCTGCTTCGCCATTCTTAGCAGAAACACGGGTTTCGATAACTTTAACACGCTTGCCTAAAAGTTTACTCTGGGCACTTGGCCATGGAGAAAGACCTCTGACTTTATTATGCACCTCTTGAGCGGATTTAGTGAAGTCGATTTCGCTTAACTCCTTGCTAAGCATAGAAGCGTAAGTAGCTTCATCGTTATTCTGAACAGTTCTTGGAGCAGTTCCTGCTTCTATCTGCTTAATAGTTTCGCTTAAAAGCTCAGCTCCATCTACACAAAGGCGGTCGAAAAGCTCGCCTGAGGTTTCATTTTCGCCAACCTTAACCTTTTTAATAAGGATGATGTCGCCTGTATCAAGGCCTTCGTTCATATACATTGTGGTAACTCCGCCGTACTCATCACCTGAAAGTACAGTCCACTGAATAGGTGCAGCACCACGCCACTTAGGCAGAATTGAGCCGTGAACATTAACACAGCCGTATTTAGGAATATCAAGAACACTTTTTGGAAGCAACTTTCCATAAGCCACAACCACAATAAGGTCGGGATTAAGAGCCTTAAGACGCTCTACCTCGGCTTCATCCTTAAAAGAAGCGGGTGTGTAAACAGTCAAGTTATGCTCTAAGGCACAAACTTTTACGTCACTGGGGGTAAGCACCATTTTTCTGCCTTTAGGTGCATCTGCCTTGGTGTAAACCGCCTGCACATTATGGCCATCACGAATAATCTGCTCAAGGCTTTTAACAGCAAAATCGGGTGTACCCATAAAAACTATATTCATAAATTAGTCCTCATCTGTTTCGATTTCGGAAGGGTCTATCATTCTTAACGCCACCTGCTTGTAGATAATACCCTCAAGGTGGTCAATTTCGTGGCAGAAAGCTTTTGCAAGAAGCTCTTCGCCCTCAATTTCAAATTCTTCGCCGAATCTGTCCTGAGCTTTTACTTTAACATAGTAAGGACGGCGGGTAATGCCGTACTCACCGGGACAGGAAAGACAGCCTTCAACAGACTCCTGCTCGCCGTCACGCTCTGTGATTTCGGGGTTTACAAGCTCAATAAGCCCCTCACCAATGTCGATAACAACAACGCGGCGAAGAGTGCCTACCTGATTGCCTGCAAGACCCACACCGCCTGACTCGTACATTGTGTCAGCCATATCATCTAAGAGTGTGTGGAGTCTTTCGTTAAATTCTGTAACGGGTCTTGCTTTTTTTGCAAGTACCTCGTCACCTTCCTTTACTATATTTCTGATTGCCATTTTAATATCTCCAAATCAAAATCTTAATGGGTCTGCGTCTGCATAAACGGTTATGTCTTTAAAATCTCTGTCTTTGCCTGCTTCGGCTAAGAGAGAGCTGATTACAGAGCGAAAACCTGCAGTACTGCGACATTTTACTATAATTTTGTATCTGTATTTATTGCTTACCTTTGAAACTAACGCAGGAGAAGGTCCTAAAACTCTTATGGGAAAATTCGGTAAGCATTCGTCAAGCTTTGCTTTAAGCCTTGTAAAAAAGGCTTTTGCGCAGGCTATGGTTTTGTTTTTGTCTTCGCCTACGAAACCTAAGAGCAGCAAATCCACAAAAGGCGGATAAATAAGTGCTTTTCTTAAAGCAATTTCGTCAGCATAGAAGGCATCGTAATCCTGGGAAGCTGCTAAGTCAATAACAGGATTTTCGGGTGTAAAGGTCTGCACAATTGCAATGCCCTTTTCCCCACCTCTGCCGCTTCTGCCTACCACCTGAGTAAGCATAGAAAAAGCACGCTCAAAGCTTCGGTAGTCGTCACTGTAAAGCATCTGGTCGGCATTTAAAACACCAACCAAGGTTACATTGGGAAAGTCAAGTCCCTTTGCAACCATCTGGGTGCCGATTAAAATATCGTATTCACCTCTGCCAAAAGCACTAAGAAGCCTCTCATGGGCATTTTTAGCCATAACCGCATCTGCATCCAGACGCAAAATTCGGGCTTCGGGAATCATATCCGCCAAGACCTGCTCTGCCTTCTGGGTACCTGTACCTGAAAGTCTTAAGCCCTGACTACCGCAGGTTGGGCATTTGTCGGAAAAATACACCGAATGACCGCAGTAATGGCACATAAGGCGGTTGTTGGCACTATGATAAGTCATAGAGATTGAGCAGTTGGGGCAGGTTACTACCTCTTTGCAAGATTTACAAGCGGCAAAGGTATTGAAGCCTCTGCGGTTTAAAAGCAAAATAGCCTGCTTGCCTTCTTGAATGGTTTGCTCCAAGCTTTCTAAAAGATAATCTGAAAAACCTGTAATGTTACCTCGGCTTAATTCCTCATTCATATCTACAACTTGTACATCGGGCAAAGCCATACCGCCGAAGCGTTTGCTTAGAGTATGCAGGGTATATCTTCCGCTCTGAGCATAATAAAATGAACGCACATCGGGGGTTGCTGAGCTTAAAAGCAAGGTGCAGTTATTGTAGTTACATCTGAACTTTGCAAGCTCCGTTGCGTGAAAGCGAGGTTTGTTCTCTGCCTTGTAGGTATGCTCCTGCTCTTCGTCCATAATAATGAGGCCTAAGTCCTCAAATGGAGCAAAGACAGCACTACGGGTACCTACGGCAATTTTTGCAAGACCTCTTTTTACTCTTTTATACTCATCAAGACGCTCACCTAAGGAAAGTCCGCTGTGGAAAACCGCAACCTGACTGCCGAAAAGCGAGGTAAACTTGTTAACAAGCTGAGGAGTAAGGGAGATTTCGGGCACCATTAAAATAACACCCTTGCCCTTTGCAACAGTATGCTTAATAAGGTGCATAAAAACAGAGGTTTTGCCTGAGCCTGTTACACCGTAAAGAAGAGACACGCCTGCTTTGCCACTGTCTGAAAGCTCTGAAATATCCTCAAAAACCTTTTGCTGTTCGCTGTTAAGAACAGGAAAGTCAAGCTTTGAGTAATTCTGAGGCACGGTGTTTCTGAAAACCTCGGCATCAAAATACTCGGCTATCCCCTTTTTAACCAAGGCATCGGCTACAGCTGAGGTAACACCTGTGTAGTAACAGATTTCCTTAACACTTGCAGAGCCAATGGTGAGAAGAAGCTCAGCAACACTTTCCTGCTTAGTAGTAAGAGAATAAGAGTTTAAATCTACATCCTCACACAAACGCATCATTTTAACAGATGCATCGCCCATTTTGCGGAAAGCATCATCGCTTTTTAAAAGAATACCACGGCGGACCAAGTCCTCAAAAGGCTCAATATCGTCATAGCCGAAAACCCCAAGAAGTTTTTCACGCTTTACGGGCTTTTTAGCCTTTGAAACGTAGGAAAAAATCTTCATTTCCTCTTCGTCTAAAAAGGATGTGTCGGCATCAGGGGCTGCTTCGTAAACTGTTGTGATTTTAAAGTTAAGACCTGCAGGAAGCATAGCTTTTACGGCTTCAAAGTAAGTGCAAAAGTAATGCTTCTGCATAAACTCAGCCATTTTAAGAAGCTCTTCACTTAAAACAGGGTCGGTATCAAGCAGAGCTGACACCTCTTTTAAATTTTCAGCGTTACCCTCGCTAAGGGTTACAATTATGCCCTGCCTGCCTTTGTTGCCGCCGCCAAAAGGCACACGAACACGACAGCCGACTTTAACTACATCAATTAAAGACTCAGGGATAACGTAGCTGAAAAGCTTATCAAAGTGAAAGACTGCATCTTCCACCGCAACACCGGCAATAAGGGTGTTATTATTCATCTGTATCGGGCTCGATAATGTTGAACTTGTGATTCTTGAACTCCTCAACTGCAAGGAGAACAGGCTTATCGTCTGTGATGATACCTTCGTCCTCAAAGTTCTGTGCAATCTGTCTTGCGCGCTTTGCTACACCGATTACCAGTGCGTAACGGCTCTCTTTGCCGCTTAACATATTTTCAATAGATGCTCTTGCCATTTTAAATTCACTCCTGAAAAAAATTATATATTTAAATTAAATATTAGCAATTTTCTTTTCTGACGATTTCAAGTACATCTTCGATAGCCTTATCCAAATCGTCATTAATTACTGTGTACTGATACATTTTAGCGTTCTCCATCTCAACCTTTGCCTGAGAAAGACGTTTGATTATTGCGTCCTCGGTTTCGGTGCCTCTATCGCGGAGTCTTCTCTCAAGCTCTTCAACAGAAGGAGGCAGAATAAAGATACTAACGGCATCAGGCCTCATTTTAAGCACATTCTGTGCACCCTGAAGCTCAATTTCAAGAAAAACGTTGAAGCCTTTATCGAGCTGTTCATCTACGTACGCCTTAGGTGTGCCGTAGTAATTGTCGCAATACTGAGCGTGCTCTAAAAAGCCGTTATCTTTAATCATTTCTTCAAACTTTTCTTTGGTAACGAAGAAATATTCCCTGCCGTGAACTTCGCCCTCTCTGGGGTTTCTGGTTGTGGCAGAAACAGAAAGCTTTATGGTTTCATTTCGCTTTAAAAGCTCTTTCATAATTGTGCCCTTGCCAACGCCTGAAGCACCGGCATAGACGAACAATTTACCCTTTTTACTGTTTTCCATTTTCACTATCCTCCTCTGCTCGGTTTGCAATGGTTTCGGGAGAAACCGCCGAGAGAATTATGTGGTCGGTGTCGGTAATGAGAACTGCCTTACAGCGTCTGCCGTAGGTAGCATCAACCAAAAGCCCTTTGCCTTTTGCATCCTGCACAATTCGCTTTATAGGAGCTGAATCAGGGCTTACAACAGCAACAAGGCGGTTTGAAAAAACTACATTACCAAAGCCGATATTAATAAGTTTCATAAGATTTCACCTTACTCAATATTCTGAATCTGCTCGCGGATTTTTTCAAGTTCGGCTTTAATGTCAACAACCTTGTGGGCAAGCTGGGCGTCGGTTACCTTAGAGCCGATTGTGTTTGCCTCACGGTTCATTTCCTGCATAATAAAGTCAAGTTTTCTGCCTACTGCCTCAGAGCTTTGCATAATAAGCTCCATCTGGTCAAAGTGACTGCGAAGTCTCACGGTTTCTTCGGCGACGGCTACCTTGTCAGCAAAGATTGCCGCCTCAGTAAGAATACGCTGCTGGTCAACGGTTGTGGACTCAAGAAGCTCTGATATTCTGTCATAAAGGCGTTTTTCGTATTCCTTAACAGTTTCGGGAGAACGAGCCTCAATAAGTGACACAATATCAAGAATAGTCTTAGCTCTGCCCATTACGTCATCAGCAAGGCGTTTGCCCTCAACCTCACGCATAGCTACGAACTTGTCAACAGCTTCCTTTGCAACAGGAAGAACCAAATCGAAAATTTCGTTTTCGTCCTCCTGAACCTTATGAACAGTAAGTACGTCTGAAATTCTGGCAAGGATTGAAGCAGTGAGGTCATTTTCTATATTGTAAGTTTCACAAAGCTCTGCAAAAGCCTTGGTATAGGCAGATGCCAGAGAATGGTTTACTACTACCTCTACGTCGCTGTCCTCAACAGAAGTAATGGAAACGAACATATCAACCTTACCGCGGGACACACGGGTTGAAACGTAAGACTTAAGCTTTTCTTCAAGAAATGCATAACCACGGGAGGTTCTGCAGTTAAACTCGAAATAGCGGTGATTTACACTTTTAAGCTCGACGGTAATAAGCTTACCGCCTACTGTTGCCTCGGCTCTACCGAAGCCTGTCATAGAGCGTATCATCGTAAAAATCCTTTCTTATTAAATTTTCAAATCTGCGGTTGTACTTGCGTTGTATCTTACCTTTCAAGTACCATATTATTATACCACCCTAAAACGCTTAAAACAATAGATTTGTAACCCATTTGTAATCTCTTAAAAAATATTTGCATTAATAGAATTTGTATGCTATAATAATTTGGAAATTTTTAAAAGGAATGAAATTTTATGTCAGGACATAATAAATGGAGTACCATTAAGCAGAAAAAAGGTAAAAACGACGCCGCGAGAGCTAAGATTTTTACCAAAATCGGCAGAGAAATTATTGTTGCAGTTAAAGAGGGCGGCAGTGCTGACCCTACTGTTAACTCAAAGCTCAGAGACTGTATTGCTAAGGCTAAGGCTAACAATGTTCCCAACGACAACATTGAGAGAGTTATTAAAAAGGCTGCAGGCGACTCTGACTCTTCAAACTACGAAGCAGTTACATACGAAGGCTATGGTCCTTCAGGCGTTGCTGTAATTGTTGAGGCACTTACAGATAACCGCAACCGTACAGCAGGTGACGTTCGTCATTACTTCGACAAATACGGCGGAAATATGGGTCAGCAGGGCTGTGTTAGCTTTATGTTCGAAAGAAAAGGCGTACTTGTAATTGAGCGTGAAGACCTTGAGAAAACCGAGGATGAAGTTATGGAGGCCGCTTTAGAGGCAGGTGCCGCTGACTTTGAGGCTGATGAGGATATCTTCACAATTTACACAGAAGCTTCCGATTTAGGTGCAGTTCGTGATGATTTAGCCGCACAGGGCTATGAGTTTGCTTCTGCTGAGGTTGAGCAGGTTCCCAACACCTACACAAAGCTTGAGGACAAGGAAACTTGCGAAAAGATGCAGAAAATGCTTGATATGTTCGAGGATAATGATGACATCCAGAACGTTTGGCATAACTGGGAAATGGTTGAAGAATAATTTGACTTTCTAAAAACTGAGGCAGGCGTTTAACGTCTGCCTTTTTTGTATGGACTTACGTGAAGATACTCCACAAAACAAAGCCAAAAGCCACAGTTTATAGTATCATTATCTTATCAGTTAATTTGAGGGATAAGTATGAGAAATAAGCTTGTGGCTTTTGTATTATTATTTTTGATTTTAATATCCAGTTTTATAACTGTTTCTGCCAACAGTAGCAAGGTAATTATATTAACAGACCCTGTTACCGACCTTACTTATGAAGTAAGTTATAACAACAAGGACCTGAGCGTTCACCTTAACGGTGATGTTTTAGGCACTACTTATATTCATAATATTAATGCCTATGCCTTGTATGGAAATACGCTTTATATGTTTTACGCAGATAACCTGAATCAAAACATTTTTATATACTGCTTTGATTTTTATAATGACTCAATTAATTCATTTGCAGTCAGCGAAGATGCTTTTTATAACGAAAACTGTTTTTCCTCTGACGGTGAGAGGTTCTACTTTGTATCGGGCAGAGATACCAAATCGCTTTGCATTTACGAAAACGGGAATATAAGCAAGGCTCTAATGAAATCACAGATTAAGGAACTTTTGCTTGTTGAAAACAACAATTTGATAATTATAACTAACGAAAGAACTTATCTTTATAAAAATGCCGAAATCATAGATTCCAGCTCTTCCCTGTCATCTCCTGTAAAATACATTGGCGGCGGTATTATTAAGGATTCTACTGGTAAGGAATTTTATATTGATAATAATGATATTAAAGACGTAACAGTTGAGACTACCGCTATTTCTACCACAAACACCTTAACAGAAATCCCTGATTATATAGCAAACGGCTTTTACATAGCAGACGAAGGCGTTACTGTAAGCAAAATAAAAAAGGCCTTTGCAGACCATGAAATTACAAGATTTGCAAAGGCGAATGGTACAATTATTAACAGCGGTAAGCTTGGCACAGGTGCTACCTTTACCCTGTCCTCAGGGAATATAATTACAATAATAATTTTCGGCGAGATTACAGGCGAAGGTAACATTAACTCCAGAGATTTGAAAGCTATACTGAATCACCTGAGCAAAAAGGAGCTTTTAAGCGGTGATTATCTTATAGCCAGCGACGTAGACTCAGACGGCGAAGTTACCACAAAGGATGCATTGAAACTTTCACAGATGTATTAAAAGCCATCCCATTGATATCGGGATAAATCAACAACGCCGTTATTAAGCTCTACCCCTTCACTTTCTAAAAGATAAATCTGGCGGTTTTCGCCGCCAAAGACAAAAGCTTTTGAAACTGAACCGAAGCGGTCAACTACCCTATGGCAGGGGATTCTTTCAGGGTCAGGGTTTACGTGAAGTGCATAACCTACAACACGGCTCCACCGTGGATTTCCTGCAATCAAAGCTACCTGCCCGTAGGTGGCCACCTTACCCTTTGGGATTTTTGCAACCACTTCGTAAATCTTCTCAAAAACTGTCATTAAATAATTTTCTCCATAATCTGGAATTTGCCCTTTCGCCAATGGGCAAAACCTATAACTTTAAAACCTAAGCTTTCATACAAAGCGGCTCCTGCTAAATTACCGCAAAAGGTATCAAGACGTATAGTTTTGATGCCTTTTTCTTTTGCTTTATTCTCCATAAATTCCATAGCATTTTTAGCCACACCCTGACGGCGGTACTTGGGGTTTACTGCAAGGCGGTGAACTACAATATAAGGCTCATCAGGACATTGCCACGGACAGGCGTCATACTCTTCTTCGCAAGTAGTATTAACCGCAAAGGTGCAAATAAGCTTGCCGTCTTCTTCTCCTGCTATCAAATCGCCTGCGGCTATGTCGGCGGCAATATCGGCAGAATTTGGGTATAAATCGTCCCATTGGTCAATGCCCTGTTCCTGCATTGAGGCAATAACCCTGACATAATGCTGATAGATTTTAAAAACTTCGTCTAATGTTGGCTTTCTGTATATTATGTTCATATTAAACTCCATTATTATGATTTCGTCTTAACCAGTTTACGCATTCGTCTGTAATTCATTTAGGTAGGAAAGCTGCATTTTCTGTAGTCTGTAACTGCTTCTCGATAAATGCTATTTTGTCAAAGTCTTTCTTTTCTCTCACTTCTACTCTATACCCATCCTTTGCCGAAGCGGTATAGACTTTTAAATACTGCTGTAAAGACAACAGCTTAAAACGGAGATTTTCTGCGTTATGTGTTGCGATTTCTGACATACGGATGCCCGCAAAAGACTCTAATTCTTCAATTTTGGCATAGGCGTAGTGAATACCATCTTTTTCGAAAGTATGCTCATGCTCATCAATCAGGGTGTATCCGTTTTTCTTAAGAACAGACGTAAACTCGGACCATCGTTCTGCGATATAGGCTTTGGGTATCAGAATGTCAATATCATCAGCATTCAATTTCTTGCCAGTCAGATATTCCAAACCTAAGGAACCGTACAGGAGCGGTGTGATTCCCAATGCGTCTTGCAACAACCTTGCATTTTCAAAGAATGCCCGCTTTTTATCGTCGGCTTTTTCCCTACTTAAAAGAACAACGCATTCCACATGAGCGGTTCTGGGGAACATATCAACAGGGGTTACTTCCTGAGCAGTAAAACCAAGCTCGGCAAAAACTGCCAAATCCCTTGCTAAGGTTGCAGGGTCGCAGGAAACGTAGACAACACGCTCAGGGTTGAAATCAGAAATAGTTTTTATAAGAGATTTGTCACATCCCTTGCGAGGTGGGTCTATTATAATAACATCAGGTGTTAAGCCCTCAGCTTTAAGTGTCTCGGCGGCTTTTGCGGCATCTCCGCAGATAAAGCGTGCGTTATTAATTTCGTTAGCTTTGGCATTTTCTTTGGCATCCTCAATGGCCTTTGGAACAATTTCAACGCCTATAAGGCTCTTTACTTTATGTGCCATAGAAAGACCTATGGTACCTGTACCGCAGTAAAGGTCCAGAAGAACTTCGTCACCGCTTAAACTTGCATACTGGGCAGCTTTGGAGTACAGAAGCTGTGCACCTTTACGGTTTACCTGATAAAAGGACTGAGGTGAAATCTTGAATTTAAGAGAGCAAAGGATATCGGTAATAAAACCATCGCCGTAAAGGGTTTTGCTTTTCTTGCCAAGAACTACGTTGGTATCTTCGCGATTGGTGTTTAGAACTACGGACTTTAGGTTAGGAAGCTCTGCTTTAAACGCATCCACAAGAACATCTGCAAAAGGAAGCTCATTGCCATTTATAACCAGAGTAATCATAAGCTCATCGGTTTTTTCTGCAATACGAAGATAAAGGTGGCGGAAAAGCCCCTTGTGAGTTGCTTCGTTATAGATTGAAATATTATGACTTTCTAAAAAAGCTTTTAAAATCTCACTTACCTTTAAAAAGCACTGAGGCTGTAAAGAGCAATCGTCGCACTCGATTATTCTGTGGCTGTGCTTTGAATAAAAGCCCATGGTGATTTTGCCGTTCTTATCAAGCCCTACAGGAATCATAGCCTTGTTGCGGTACCTTGCAACTTCACCTGTAGAAACAATGGGATTAATGGGGACATTAAGCTTTGCAATTCGCTCTATGGCATCTTTCACCCTTTGCTCCTTAGCCTTAAGCTCTGCCTCATAAGAAATATGGCTATAAACACAACCGCCGCATTTCTCACCAACGGCACAGGTAGGAGTAATACGGTCAGGTGACGGAGTAAGGATTTCCTCTATCTTGCCGAAGGCATAGGTTTTCTGAACCTTTACAATGCGGACGTTAAGCTCATCCTGAGCGGCGGAATTGGGCACAAAAACAGTTATTCCCTCCTCGGTTTTGGCAACACCGCTACCCTCGGAAGAAATTGAATTTATATTGAGTTTTAAGATATCGTTCTTTTTTAAGTTCATAATCCACCAAAAATTAAATAAATATATAATATTTTAACATTTTACAGGTATATTTACAACATTAATATAAGAAAAAGTGTAACAATACTGAGATAGGTATTTATTTTTTTGAAAAAATGCAATATAATAAGCGAAGGAGTTGATTTTAATGAATTACGATAACATACTTGATAAAGTTAAGAAAATACATTTTGTTGGCATCGGCGGCAGCGGTATGTGCCCATTGGCTGAGATTCTTTTCAGCGAAGACTTCGAGATTACAGGCTCTGACTGCAATGAATCCGATACTCTTGAGCGAATCAAGGGTATGGGCATTAAGGTTTTTGAGGGTCACTTTGCAGATAATGTTAAAGATACCGAATTGGTAGTTTACACCGCCGCAGTAAAGAGTGATAATCCGGAGCTTGTAGCCGCTAATGAGCTTGGTATTCCTTGTCTGGAGCGTAGCGTTATGCTTGGCATTGTTACTCGCAGGTATAACCGCTCGGTAGCTGTAGCAGGTACTCACGGCAAAACCTCCACAACTGCTATGATTAGCCAGATTCTTATTGGTTCAGGTTTTGACCCCTCTGCAATTATCGGCGGTAAGCTTAACGCAATCGGCGGCAACAGCTACGTGGGCCAGAGTGACATTATAGTTTGCGAAGCCTGCGAATATGTTGACACCTTTTTGCAGTTAACCCCTTACCTTTCCGTTGTACTTAATATTGATGCTGACCATCTTGATTACTTCAAGAATCTTGACAACATAAAGAATTCCTTTAATAAATTTGCAAACCAGACAACCCACGCTGTTATCTACTGCGGTGATGACGAAAATTCTGTGGATACTTTCAAGGATTTAGCTCTTGAGAAAATTACTTTTGGTGTTAGTGAATCCTGCGACTACAGAGCAGAAAATATTGTATCCAACGGAATGCATCAGAGTTTTGACTTGTACTACAAAGCTGACTTTGTTGCTACTGTTAAGCTGGTTGTACCCGGCAGCCATAATATTATGAACGCATTGGCGGCTTCCGCTGCGGCTCATCACCTTGGAGCTACAGGCAAGGAAATTGCAGAGAACCTTGAGAAATTCACTGGCGTTCACAGACGCTTTGAGGTTTTAGGTGTTTCCAATGGAATTACCATAGCCGATGACTTTGCCCACCACCCCACAGAGCTTACTGCGGTACTCACCTCTGCAATGAATATGGGATTTAGAAAGGTATGGGCAATTTTTCAGCCACACACATATTCAAGAACCGCTATTCTTCTTGATGACTTTGCAAAAGCATTAAGCATTCCTGATGAAATTATTATTTCGGAAATTTTGGCTGTAAGAGAAACAAACACCTATAACATCTACTCCACAGATTTAGGGGCTAAGATTGAGGGAAGCCATTGCATTGACACCTTTGAAGAAATTACAGAATTCATTTTAGCTAACGCCAAAGAAGGCGACCTTGTACTTACAATGGGCGGCGGAAATGTTTACCGCTGTGCAAATATGATTTACTCAGCTCTGGAACATAAAGACTGATAAACACAAAAACGGGAGATGCATTAATTTGCATCTCCCCTGTTTTTAGTTAAATTCAGACCACCAATAGGAAAAGTCGTTAATTGGATTGTCTTTTTCAAAGAAGTTTTCGTTTTCGGATTCGGGAACATACTCTTCAAGCTCAAAGCTGATTGTGTAGGATTTGCCTGAGGTGTTCTCAACTTTAAAGGTTACTTCCTCACCTACCGCACAGTCCTTGATTATATTCTCAACATCCTCTGACTTGGTAACTTCCGTACCGTTAACTGAAATTACTCTGTCACCGCTTTCAAAGCCTGCGATATCGGCGTTGGTGTCCCTATCTACGCTGTAGATATAGCAACCTGTCTTTTCAAGGCCGTACATCCAAGCTACCTGCTGAGAGTCAACGTCGATAAATGTCATACCAAGGTCAACTCTGCCGCGAACATAGCCAAAGTCGGACAAATCACCAATTACATTGATTACATCGTTAATAGGAATTGCAAAACCAAGGCCCTCAACCTCAGAACCTGAGGATTTTGCATTTACAATGCCGATAAGGTTGCCGTTCTGGTCAAAAAGACCGCCGCCGGAGTTACCGGGATTTATGGCTGTGTCGGTCTGAAGAAGGCTCATAGTCTGACCGTCAATTACAACGTCACGGTTCAATGCACTTAATACGCCCTCAGTAACTGAACCACCAAGCTGGCCTAACGGGTTACCAATCGCTACGGTACGCTGACCTACCATAAGTATATCAGAGTCACCAAAGGTAGCGGCAGTAAGCTTTTTGTCAGGATTTATTTCAAGAAGGGCTATGTCAAGCTCTACGTCACTGCCAACTAATTTTGCGTCATAAGAAGTTCCGTCCCGAAGTGTTACGGAAATTTTTGTAGCACCGTCAATTACATGATGATTTGTCACAATAGTGCCCTCGGCATCAACGATAACGCCAGAGCCTGCACCTGACTTGATAAACTGCTGAGCAAACACGCCTGTGGTTACGGTTTCGGTTGTAATCTCAACCACGCTGTCAGCTGCTTTATTTACAATTTCTACGGTAGAGAGACCACCGTCTTTATAAACTGAGTTGTAGCTTTCAGCATCGACTTTGTTAATGGTAAGTCCGTTTTTAACTTCGGTATTAAGTGAGTCAAGATAATTATAAACTCCTGTACCTACAAAGCCTGCTATAAAAGAAAGACAAAGACAAATCGCAATACCTGCAAAGAAAAGTCCTTTGGAAACTCCTTTTCGATTACGCTCTCTTCGCTGAGGAGTTGGCTCAGTCTGAAGCGGAATATATGGCGGCTGTGGTGTGGAATTAACAGGTGTAGGGCTCACGGGCGCTGTCTCTCCGCCGTACCATTCGCAGGAATAAGGAGGCTCGCTTAAAGATTCATCGGCCGGCACCTCAACAGGCTCCTGCTCTACCTCAACATTCTGTGGCTCGTAAGGTGCCTGAGGCTGTGCATCCTGGGACTCTGCAGGAGATACCTCGGGATTAAAATAAGGATTATCAAATCTATTGTCTGTCATAAATATACCTCCAAAACTTTTAACTGTATTCTATATACAGTATGTGAAAAACAGTTGAAATAAGGATGAAACCGAAATGAATTAACGCAAAAATCAGCCCAAAGCTTTGCTTTGGGCTAAAATTATTAAAGGTCGAGGTCGTCAAGCTCAGTAATTATACCGTCAAATTCATTAAGACGTTGTGCCATTGCAGCTTCGCTTTGCTTGATATCTTCTAAATTAGAATGCTCAGAGTCATCCTCAAGATGCTTTTTCTCCCTGATTTTATTAACAAGGTTAATTACATCGTCAGCAAAAGCTATTGCAATAAGCAACACAAATAAGAGAATACCGTACCACTCGGTAAAGAAATCATAAATTGTGCCTATATATGGGATTTTGTGAGTAACCTTACCTATAATGTGATATTCTGAAATTTCAGGGTCATCTACCGACTCAGGCTTGATGCCGCGAGTGGTAAAATAGTAAACGCCATCTTCCATATATGGGTCATGGGAAATCTGGTGAGTTACCAATTCGCCTTTAAGGTATCCTTTTTCAGCTCTGTAGCATATAACATCCCCTTTTACAAGGGTTGCAGGATCAACGTTTGATACAATTAAGACTTCGCCAACATCAAGAGCAGGCTCCATAGACTCAGAAGAAACTCTGATTAATCTATAGCCGAAAAGCCCCGGAGGCTTGTCTGCAATTCTGATATATGTCAAATAAAACGCTGCAAATAAGAACACAACAACAAGAATTATACCAATAATTCTTCTGATTTTCTGAAACATTAAGCTTTCCTCCTAAAGGAAAATATAAGCTCAAATGAAATCAAGCTCATAATAAGTATATCACAGAACGAATATATTTTGCAACTGCAAAAATAAAGGTTACTCATCAAGCTCATTTTCCGCATTCGCTTCAACATCTTCGCTTTTAATCCGTCCTATAATATCATTGATATCTTTCTTTTCTCCTTTAGTCCCATTACCTGTTATATTTTTTATAACAGATATTACCTCATCAATAAACACAATAATTATAAGTGCGATAATTGTAAGAAGTCCCCAAGGCGAGAAAAAGAAATTATAAAACGTCTCAAGAATCTCAATTTGGCAAATCACAACAGAAACTACTCGGTCTGCACTTATAGGTGCATCAGCAATTTCATTGGCAACACCTTTGGTCTGAAGCATAATTACTCCATCAACCTCCTCCGGTGCAACAATCACCTTGTGGGTAATAAGCATACCTGAAAGCTCACCGCTTCCTTTGTAGGTTACAACGTCCCCTACCTTTATATTCATAGGGTCTGTAACTGATTTGCCAAGAATTACATCGCCCACTTCAAGCTCAGGTTTCATACTTCCGCTGGAAACTCTGTAAACGGAATAACCAAACACGGTCGGATTAGTTCCTCTAAAACGAGAAATAACAGACACAGCCACAGAAATTACAAGTAACGCAATTACTATCCAGCATAATATATCAAAAACCTTTTTGCCGATTTTAAGAACTTTTTTCATATTTTAACCTTCTTCGGATTTATTAGAAAAGACAGCAGAACAGAGCCTGCTGTCTTTATTAATTTAAGTCTTTAATTTCAGAATTCTTTGCTGACTCGGCAAAATCATCATTTTCACTATCGGTATTATCCGGATCTTTCACGATTCTCTTAAGATTAAGAATTTCATTAATAAACAAAAGTGCCAAAATAGCAAGAACAATTATTAACCCAAACGGTGTTATAAAAAAGTTATACAAAGCACCTAAAAAAGGAAGAATACAAACCATTTTGCCTAAAATCTGGTCTTCCGAAATTTCCGGGTCAATGTAATCGTTTGCTATACCTTGAGTGCGAAGATAATAAGTACCGTCAATTTCATAAGGATCAACTATCACCTTATGGGTAATATTCTTGTCGGCATAGCTTCCTAATTCTCCGATATAGGTAATAACATCACCGCTTTTAAGTGTTGACGCATCGTCGACTTTTTTGGAAAGGATAATGTCCCCCACTTCAAGCTCAGGCGACATACTACCTGAAGAAATTCTCAGAATCTGATAGCCAAATATTCGGGGTGTACCTCCCTGGATTCGGGTAACAACAAAGAATACAACCAGAATAAATGTTAATATCAGAAACGTAGCTATTAAAATATTCTTAAGCTTTTTCAAAAGATTTATCCTTCCGACAGTTAGTTATAGGCAATAAAAAGGTCACCAAATGTAATGGTTGCACCTTTTTTTGCACCAACATACCAATAAACTTCAATAAAATCATTATTGGGAACAATCAGATTATCTTCTATACAAAAAGCTCCCTCATTAGATTTAACATAAGTTTTTTCGGGTTTTGAAATTCCTACATAGGCATCGCCG
Organism: Ruminococcus sp.; assembly: GCA_045635685.1. GTDB lineage: Bacteria > Bacillota > Clostridia > Oscillospirales > Acutalibacteraceae > Ruminococcoides. The sequence goes on along the minus strand of JAZTWD010000048.1, from coordinate 9,975 downwards.
TCAGTACAGGAAATACTGTTAACATAGAGAGAAACCATTGCTGCACCATTATCATCGTTCATAATAATGGTTTTGTAATAAGCAACCTCATCGGTTTCTCTAATAGTTACGGATTGAGGACCCCTGAGAAAAGAAGCGTCGTTATAAATAAGCATACCATCTACAACCGTACCTTCATAGGTTTTAAACTGCAAACCGGAAATACGGTTAATTTTGCCCTCAATGTCATAATTAAGTGCGTTGCCATTGTTTATAACCTCAGAAGTTGGATAAACAGTGGGGTTATACCACGAAAAAGTGGAGGCAACCGCCATTATTAATATTAATGTAAAAATTGCTACAAAAGAAAACAATCTGTAAAAGGTTCTTCCTTTTTTCATGGTATCACCACCTTATTTTACACTCCACTTATCATCAGTGAAACTATTCCATACACCACTTGGTATTGTGTACAGAGTTTTGCCGGAAGAAATTTTAGGAATAGTCAAATCACCTGACTGATCCCACTTACTATCCCAACTTAGGGCAGTTTTGTCTTTATTCATACGAACAAATATGATATCGGTATACTTGGTATCTATTATAGCAGAGTAGATGCCATCATTATCATCATCTGTCAACTTATACCACTTAGTAGAACTACCTGTCCACACATAAGCAGCAAACCAAGCATCACCTGAAGTCCAGTTAGAATTTGGTTTAAGGTAAATCACTCTTTCAAACCTTGCATACAATTCAATATTGGTTGTAATATTATCGACTGTATATGTGGTTTCATTATGCACCTGATTACCACCTGTAGCAGCATCAAACCAACCAACAAAGGAATAACCACTGGCTTTTTGAGCAGTAAATACTACTTTGGCATTTGCTTTATATGTATTCTCCACATTTGCACCCGCAGATTTACCTGTTACCACGACTGTACCGCCTGTGGAACTGTTATTAGTTCCAGTAGTTACGGCATGGGCTTTGGCAGTAAATGATTTTACGAAATTAGCATAAATTGTTACAGTATCGCCATCAGAAGCGTCTGTTATCTCGTATGTAGCTGTTTTTGATCCGTAATTAGTGCCAATTTTTTCTGAAAGGTCAGACTTTGTGTACCAACCTTCAAAACTATAACCGGAAACACTGTCTGTAGCTGAAAGGGTAACCGAAGTTCCAATCTCTATTCCTGTAACATAGTCTGCCTTGTTAACTTTAGCTGTACCGCAATTTGCGGGAATAACGGAAGTCTTGACAGTTACAACAGGAATCTTTTCAAATTGAGCGTAGATGTTAACTACTTCTCCATCTGTGCCTGTTACTTTATAGGTTGTACTTTCTTTATTGTAAGTACTTCCTATGTTCTCAGAGAAGTCAGCGTCTTTATACCAGCCTACAAATCTGTAGCCTTCGGCAGGAGTTGCTACAAGTTCTACTGTTGAGTTAGTTTGAACGCTATCAGAAATACTGCCGTTGACGGTCGCAGTACCAAATCCCGCAGGTGTAGCAAGTGCGTTAACTGTTAGCACAGGAATCTTTTCAAACTTAGCAAAGTAAGTTGTGGCGGATTGAGGTTTAACAGTCTGAGTAGCAGTTGTATGGCTTGAATTAAGAGGTGTGGTGCAATTGCTGTCTGTATACCAACCTGCAAAACTGTAGCCCTCATTAGGTTCAGCTTTGATTTCTACATCAGCATCTTTATAGGAAATTGCACTGAGGTCTGCACCATTTACAGTTGCTGAACCGTTACCAGTTGGAACAGCAGTTACTGTGAAGGGAACTTTCCATTTACCGGTCTTTGCCCACCCTGAGTCAAGAACAAATAAAGTTGCATCACCAGTTGGTAACTTCTGGTCATCGGTTTGAGTCCAGGTATTACCCCAGCTTGCTGTAGATGAATCAGGGTTTTGTCTTGTGAAAAGAACTTCAGTGTAATTCTTATCATCAGGAACAATGCCAGAATATACTCCGTCGCCGTCCTCATCGGTAAGCGTTATCCAATTATTGGAACTACCTGTCCATATATAAGCTGCAAACCAAGCATCATCAGCCTTCCATGAAGAACTGGGGATAAAGTAAATCATATTTTCCTTTTGAACAAACTTGGCGTAATATGTTACTTCACCGCCGGCTTTTACATTTTCAGGGATAGTTTTTAGAGTAAAATCGTTAGCATCGTGATCATTGCCATTAGCGTCTTTAGCAGGAATTGTACACTCAGGGTCAGTAAACCAACCTGCAAAATTAAACTTAGTGTTAGTGACAGATGCAGTTGATGTAACCTCTTTGTCAATGGGGAACCAGCCTGATTCTGGGTTTACAATACCGCCAACTTCAGTACTGAGAGTTTCTCCGTCGCTTTCAAAGTTAACCACCTCAAAGTTAGCCTTGATTTTTTCCTGACCTACTTTGAGTCTAAAATCAATGTCTACCTCACCCCCAAAAATATTGCTGTTGGCAGGTAACAGTGAATCGAAATAATCAAGCCAGATAACAACTTTTATTTTAGCTGTGCCATTCTTTTCTAATGTATGCAGCTTACGGTTGGTAGTATCTTCCCTATCTATGTATGTATAGTCAAGGGAATTATCGGCTTTATAGGAATTGAATAAATTAAAATTAGTATCTGTTCCAATGGTTCCATTCTCATCAATTATATACTGACGAGCATTCTTAGATGTTGAGAATTTAAAGAACTTTGAATCATTAAAACTAATATAAAACCTAAATGCGGATTTGTCAAAAGTTACTGTGCTATTACCTTTTGTAATTTTAATTACAGGTTCCTCAGCAAAGGCAAGATAACACTTATCAGCAGCTTTTACATCAAATTCAAAACTAATGAATTTTGTGCCGATATCGTTGGTTGTGCCTTTTCTGAAAATTGTATTATCTTGGGAATTTTTACCTACAGGGAAGTAAAAATCTTTTCCGTTAATACTTGAAGCGGGTGAAAAATAAACATTTTCAAAATCACCGCCGAGGGTTTTATAATACCTTGCAGTTTCGTCGTAATCAATAAGACTAATAACCTTTTGGGATTCGGGGTCGAGAGTAATTGTACCGCCAACCTTAGGAACCTCGGATGTAACAACATCGCCTTTTTCTTTGGTTCTGATAGAAAGGGTTGTACCGCCTTCAATCCAGCTGTATGTTATGCCAAAAGCTACAACAGAAATAAGAAAAAGTGCCGTAACTGACAGCAATATTTTTGCAATTTTAGATTTTTTACTGTGCATATCGGCACCTCCTTAAAATTTTAATTAAGATGTAGCTGGAACATAATCAGGATGGATTAAACTATTATCCGATTCAGTATATATCCAATGGGAATTACTTGCTTTACCATTATTATTAAAGTCTTTATACCAAGTAGCAAATCCATTAAAGTAGTATTGAGCATCGCTGGAATAAAACTCGTATATTAGGTTTCCTTCAGTATCAGTAAATTGTAAACCTGTTATTTTACTTCCATTTTTTATATCACAACACCAAAGGTCGCCATCTCGAACATTGCCTGTAAAAGTTTCAGCAATGAATGTCATTTCATATTCAACAAACTTATTTACCGTAGTATCATAAGCTTTACAAATAACTTGTTTCCAACCGGTAGTATTTTTTTCATCAATATAAATTCTAATGGTATCATTTGCATCTTGCCAATAGCCATAACATCCATCGTTTTTAGAATGTGCATCTATTCTATTACCACAAATTGCAATGTAAGTATATTCACCATTAGGGTCTTTTATCATTGCATTGCCCATATCGGGCTCCCATTGATTCCAATAAGTGTCAACAGTAATTGAATATCTTCGGAAAGTAAAATTATCTATCGTTTTAGGAACATAAATATTCCACTCGGAACCGCGACTTGTAGTTTTGTCAATGATTTTAGACATTGCGTAATATCTGTCGGTATCTATGTCATAGAGATACATCATAGTATCGTATTGATCATTATCAGCTTTATTTGTAACCCAATATTCACTCTTTGCACCATTATAACCATGAGTATTGTCTACAAAAGTATACTTGGTAAGATCTTCGATATAAGTTGTAAAGTCGATATAAATCTCCAAATCTTTGCTTGCAAAAGAATCGAAGTCATAACCCTCTACTGTACCCTCAAGCCAGATAGATAAAGTAATATCTTTGGTTTCACCCGGGTCAAGAGAAAAAATAGGTTTACTCAAATCATTACCCTGAGCATCCTTACCATCGCCTTTGTAATAATAATCGCCATAAGCCAAGGAAGGTGTTGTGGTTGTAGATGCCTTGCCGTCGTATGACACAGCAGTTATAGGTGAATATGTTATTCCCGAAACACCGGGCATCTGCGTTGGCATAAACACCTTAGAAGCGGCACCATCGTTAGTAGAAAAAGACATTCTTAAGGCTTTTGTAACATCCTGATTATCACACTTTACAACTGTACCTGCACCAAGATAAACAGGTGTAGTGGTATCGCCAGCTTGAAGCTGAAAATCAAGAACTACATATTTTTTGTTTGCATCTGCATCTCTTCCCTCACGGAAAATCATCTCAGAGGTATTTGTTGAGGTGTTATACTCCATAGGAACAAAAAAGTTTCTGCCGTCAGCACTCGAAACCTGATGCAAGTCACAAGCCGGAATAATAATATTATTAACAACTCCTCCGTCCTGACGCATTACAAGATTACTGCCGGAACTAATAACAAGCTTACCTGTTTCAACATATCCACGGTTGTTACCTTCAACCCAGCTGAAAGTAATACCTGCGGCAAGCACAAGAATAAGCAAAAGTGCTACTACGGACATCATAATATTTGTTCGTTTATTATTCTGTTTTAACATAATAGCACCTCCTTAAATCAGTTATTGTCTTTAGGTACAGGGTAAGAATCGAAGGCCAGTGAAAGACTGAACTCACCGCCTACAAGAGCCTTACGGGCTTCCGTATCACAGCCCTCTATCCAAACATTGATAGTAACCTCGCCTTGGTAGTAAGGGTCGGTTTGATTATTTTTTGATAATGTAACAAGTAATGTACTGTCGCTTTCAACGGAATTTACAGTTTCAGGAAGCTCTGCAAATGTTTGACTTTCAGGGAATGTTTTTAACTCATAAGCATTTGACGCATTTTTAATATAGTAATAATGCTCTAAAGGATTATTCCACTTAAAGTTACTACCCTTTTCACCTGTGCCGTTTGGATAGGACTTGGCTTCAGTATTTACATCCAACGAGATATCAGATGAACCAACAACATTGTTAAGATGGTATTCAGGGTTTGTAATCCAAACTATCGGGGTTTTTGCAGCATTTTTAAAGCCAACTCGAAGAGCTCCGACAACGTAGTCTCTGGAAAACTCACCCTGTTCACTTAAGTTGCTTGATTCTGAATTTGGCAAAGCTTGGGAATCTGAGCTTAAATAAACATTAAGCTCATCAACCGAACGCATTTTAAGGTTAAGCTGAAGAAAATCCTTGTTAGGTGTAGCGGTAGTCCAGTTACCATCTAATTTAACCTCAGCATAATTAGCGTTTTGGGTAAGCTGAGGTTTCTGAAAAGATGTTGTGCCATCGCTTGTAATCTCAACCATATTAAGAAGTCTGGTAACAGGAAGATCATTGACAATTAAATTTTCGATATTAAGAGAGTTGCTCCAGTTTGTACCGTCGAAGGAAAGCTCCAAATCATTATCGGCATGAACCTGAACATCGTAAGCATCTACCCTATTGTCAACATGAGTTGCAAACCATGAATAAACAGAAACAGTCATCAGTGTAAATATGAGGAACAAGTTGATGATGATTAAACTTTTCTTTTTAAAATTCTTATTTAGCTTTTTCAACTTAATCCCTCCTTACTGTGTGTTTATGAATTTTGTGGTAAAGTGAAGTGCGATATCGAAAATGCCGTCTGCAAGAGGCGTCTGGGCGTCGTCATCGGTGCCCTCTACCCAAAGGCGAACTTTGATATGTGCTGAATAGTTATTTTCTGCGTTAAGTACTGCTATGCAAGGACCTACCTCTAAGGGGTTTTCAATGTCTATGGGGTTATCTTTAATAACCGATTTGGTTGTATGAAGAGGTGGCGTTGAAACCGTATTAAGGCTTACCTTGCCTATTGGTTTTTCACTACCCTCAGGAATAGTATTATTGTAGTATTCGTAAATCTCTTCAGAGCCATAGTTAAAGGTGTATTCTGAACCTATGAACACTGTAATTGCGTAATCAACGTTTAAATTATTAATATCCGCTGCAACAACTTCATTATCTCTTACTGCGAGAACATAGTCACCGGATTTAATTAAAGGACCATTAAAATCCTTATGATAATAAAGAGAGAACTCAAACTCATTAGCATCCCAGGTGAAGTTACCGTTTTTTATAGCAAGCCATGTGTTTGACTCTTTATTTTTAAAGGTATATTTTGCATCAATACCTTCGCCTTTTTTGGTTGCAGTAAATTGTTCTGATAATGTAACGCTTAATGAAGTTACGTTGTTATTAGTGGGGCTGTCTGAGAAAGCAACACCCTTTTTATGATTGTTATTCTGGTCGCCGGAAATTGCAATTGCTGTCTGAGGATTTACAAGTGCAACATTGGTAGTTGTGGAGGGTAATTCATAATACTTCTGAGATTCTATCGCTTTACCTGCACGGTTGTAGGTTTTAATACCTTCACAATGATAACCAACAATTACAACTTCCTTGTCCTCAGGGTTGTAGCCAATTGTAATGGTAATATCTTGGGCTTTAAATTGCGAACCTTCTATGTAAAAAGCAGGAGCTTTACGATTCACCTGTATTGCCTGACCATTATTGCTATAAATATCGTTAAGAGTGAATGTATCTGCTAAAGCAACCTTAGGCGATGAATCTGATGTGTCATTATTTGCTTTACTTTTGGAAACTTCAACGTAACTAATATCATCACTGTTCCATTCAGTACCGCTTTCATTAATATAATACAGAAGTGTAGCATTTTTACCAGCATTAGGTTCTGTAATAACATAATCATAAGTATAAAGACCCGTGCCGTTTTTCTCGTCATAAACAGTAAACTTCATTTTATTAGAAGCCAAATGAGCTTCCTGAGTTTTTTCGTCTGACTCATATTTGGTTGGTAACCATAGATAATAATCGCCTTTTTGAGTTGTAAAATCAATTACTTCCCCTAAATCTCCTGCTTCAAAACCTTCTGTTTCATCGATTTTCTGATATCTTTCATAACCATCACTATTACCGTGAAGACGAAGATTAGCGTTAGGAGCCCAGATAAATTTACAATCAGTAATAGAAGAATCTACTACATTACCGTCTTCATCTTTGGTGTCTTCAACACCGAGGAATGCAAGGCGGGCTGCGGAGGCGATATTATCCTTTGAGAAAGGACCGTAAGCACTTTTATGAAGACCATATTTATCTTCATTCTTAGGAGTAACTCTGCTTTCGCCTGAAAGATAAATATTACTTTCGTTGATACCTCTAAAATAAAGGTCAAGGTCAATATACTTACCTTCGGAGTTTACACCATCAACAATATCAACGCCCTGCCATACACCATTTTTAACAAGTGGAGTACCTGTTCTGCGGTTAACATAGGGTTCGAAAAAATTAATACCGTTACCTGTTACCAGCTTTAAAGGAGCAGGATTGCCTTCCGAGTCACAAAGATTTTTTGCATAACCTGTAACATTTGATTTATATTCGGATTCATCTTTTGCTGTAAGGTCATAGAAATAATCAACGCCATCCCATGAAACCTCAACGCCTTCCGCTTTAGCAATAACGTTAATACCGTCGGCGGTGGCTTTTGTGGAGTGAGTAAACCAAGCCCAGATGGAAAGGAAGCATACAACACCAAGAACAACAAAGATTACGGCACATTTGGCTATGATGCTGCCTGTACTTCTGTTAATAGGCTTTTCTGTGTTGCTCATTGGGTGCTCCTTTCCGAAAAATTAGTCGTTTACATCAACGTCGGCTAATTCTTCTTCTGTAAATAAATTCTTTCTTGCCTTTTTCTTGGCAAGCTTTACTTCGGCTCTTGCGTTCTGCTTAATAAGGCGCATTTCTTCTTTAAGCTTACGCTTGAGCTCTGCTATTTCTTTATCGTGAGCAGCATTAAGCTCACGAACTTTAGCGTTATAATTCTTTTCTGCATCTTTACGGGCTGCTTCTACTCGCTTATCAACCGACTTCTGAACCTTACGGATTTCTGAAGCGTGCTTAGCATTAGCTGCCTCGGTTGCATCGGCGTTTGCTTTCTTAACGTTTGCAAGGTTTGTTTCAAACTCAGCCTGTTTTTCAGCAAGCTCTTTAAGACGCTTGCTTTCTGCCTTGCTGGATTTTTCAGCAAAGTCTGCGTTAAGCTTCGCAACGTAAGATGTATGCTTTGCTTCGGCACTATCAAGGGTTGCCTCAAGCTTTTTAACCTCAGCTTTATGCTTTTCCTTAGCGGCTGTGGTCTTTTTCTCGAAGTCCTCGTTCATTCTCTCGACTGTAGCATCGTGCTCAGCGTTAAGCTTATCAACTGCATTTTTGTGCTCGGTTGTCATTCGCTCGACTGTTGAGTTATACTCATCAGTCATACGTTCAACGGTAGCTTTATGCTCCTGACGTTCGTTATTAAGAGTAGTTGTGAGAACCTCGTTTTTATTGGTAAGGTCAACAATCTGATTGTTTTTATCAACAATTTCAGCTCTCTGACGCTGAACCTCTTCAGTAAGTGCTGTGATTTTCGCAAGCTGTTCTGCAACCTGCTTTTCAAGGGTTGCAATCTTATCAGCCTGCTGCTCGATAATAAGCTGCTGTTCTTTGATGATTGTGCGCTGACGAGCGTTTTCTTCCTCAAGAACTGCGATGCGCTCTTTAAGAGCAATAATAATATTGTTAAGCTCGTAAATCTTCTGATTGAGCTCTTCAATCGTAGCTTTAAGCTCAGCAATTTCAGCCTTGAGGGCTGCATTTTCCTCTTTAAGCCTTTCGATTTCCTTCTCAGCTTCAAGAAGCTTAAGCTTAGTTTCCTGAAGTTCTGCCTTTAATGCGGCAACTTCGTCCTGAAGTGCAGAAACCTGACCCTTTAAGGTAAGTATCTGCTGTTCCTTCTGGTCTAAAGTTACCTTTAAGTTTTTAACTTCATTGGTAAGATCAAGGATTTTCTTTTCGCGCTCGCGGATTTCCTTTAAGCGGATTTCCATTTCCTCTTTTCTTACTTCGTCGATTCTTGCCTGAATCTGAGCTGCCTTAAGCTTTTCAGGCTTGGCATTTTCCTCGGCAATACGAATGTTTTCTTCTTCATATTTCTCGTGAAGAATTTTACGTAAACCGGGGTTTGTAGCAATAGTCATCATAAAGTGCTGGAAGTTCATTGAAAGGTAAACATCCTGCTTAACTTCATCTGACATTTCGCCCTTAAACTCTTCACCAACGATTTCAAAACCGGGACGCTTGTAGGAATCAAGGAAGTTCCAGAGTTCTACAGCTTTTTTGAAATTGGGGTTTTTCTTCAAAAGGTTGGTCTGAGTAAGAGGCGGGCGAACCTCAGGCTCTTTTGCGATTTCTCGCATTAGCTGAGTATTTAAGAACTCATTAAGAGTTGTTCTTATTCTTCTGATACGGTCAAAATCCGAAAGTTCGGAAACATCGAGAACATCAAGGTCATCTGCAAGATTTTCGTGGGATTCGTTAACATAGTTGAAGGCAAAATCAACCTTTTTGTCATCGAATTCAACCTGACGTATAACCTTAATATTGTTGTAGCTGTCGTTGGGAACACCCTTCATCTTTGAATACTTATCATCAACGAAGAAAAGTGCTCGACGGATAAGTGTCATAAGCACGCGGTTCTCGTAGATTGCAAAGGACTCTTCCTGTTCTGAAACAAGGATCTTGTTAGGGGTAACCATATCCCCTTCTACCTTGGCGATGAAGTTTGTATGCTGAGAAAGGTGCTTAACGGAGACAGGGCCTGTTTTACGGGCAAGCTCTATAC
>JAZTWD010000047.1:0-4216 GCA_045635685.1 Ruminococcus sp. | reverse complement strand
TTCAGCATATTGCTCGGGGGCTAAAATTTCTTTGAGGATAGCTCCTAGCTGAATTTCACCAAGAATACCTCTTGTTTTAACATTTGAAAGCACCTTTTTTAGGTCACCTACACCTACAGCTAAATTCTGCACTTCGCCAAGACCCTTATACACTTGTTCAAGTCTTTCATTAACAAGACCGAAAGATTGCTGCATAGTGCTTTCTAAAGTTTTCTGAAGCTTTTCGTCAACGGTTTTACGCATTTCGTCCAGCTTTTTGTTGTTGTCTTCCTGAATGTAATTGAGCTGTTTTGAAACAGTCTGGCGGATATTATCAAGCTTCTGCTCGTTTTCTAAAGAAAAGGTCTTAAAGCGGTTCTCAAGATTTGCCATGTTCTGGCTCTGGCTTGCGTTAATCATATCGCCCATATTTTTTATGGAAGCTTGAGTAGAATTTGCAAGCTCCTGCCTCAGAATTGCAGCATCCGCCTTTGCATCTTCGCGAATCTGATTTCGTAAATCGCTGCCTTCTGATTTTTTCTTTGAGTTAATTATTATAAGAACAATTACGGTTGCAAGCAGAATTACCTGTACCACGGCCAAGATAATCAGTAAGATATTATCCATTTCATCAGCTCCTTTGCGTTATGTAAATATGATAACACTCAGGGGTTGTTTTTGTCAACGAAGCACGGGGTTATAAAATGTACTTTGCTCAGCAAAATCTGGTAGCAATGTATTTTTCACAGTTTTCAGGTGAATATTGGAACTCGTCAATGTGGTTTCCCTCAAAAAAGTACTTAGGCTGAGTGGGTGCATAATTTCCCTCAAAGGTTTCCACAATAATCAGCTTAACCTTCATTTTCTGGGGGATAATACTTTTTATGTACACGCTTGCCTGCTGGCCTACCTTAATTCCGTCCTTGCATTCTGCAAGCCCTGCAAGATTGGGGCTCAGCTCTACAAAGGCGCCGTAGTTTTCTACCGAGCGAACAATGCCAGCTACGGTTTCGCCCGGGGAGAAATTATCGGCGTTTTCCTGCCAAGTACCTAAAAGTTCCTTGTGGCTTAAGGTGATTCTGCCGTTTTCAATAGATTTGATAACAGCTTTTATGTTCATACCAACCTCAAAGCGTTCTCTGGGATGCTCAATGCGGGATACGGAAATAGTGTCAATAGGCATTAAAGCCACAATTCCACAGCCTATGTCGGCAAAAGCACCGAAGGTTTCAAGGTGGGTAATGCGTGCGTCTACAATATCACCGCAGGAAAGGGTTGATACAAAATTCTGCATACACCTTTTCTGTGCTTTTTCTCGTGAAAGAAGCGCCACCGTCTGACCGCCTGAGTCTCGGTCGAAGCCTGTAATAACAAAGCTTACAGGTCTGTTTACGCGGGATATTACCGCAATGTCCCGCACTTTGCCTTCCTTAATGCCAATGGCACCTTCTTTTCGGGGGATAATGCCCTTAATGCATCCGAGGTCGACGGTTAAATTGTGGTTAGAGTCGCAAACCGTTGCTCTTGCCTCTAAAATTCTCTGCTCCCTGTATGCCTCGGTAAGACTTGTAATGCTCTGCATATACATGGTGTTTGTGTCCTCTTCTATAAGACAACCCTCAGGTAAAAAGTCGCTCATTTATAAACCTCCGCTTTATTTCGATGTATTCATTCTTATGAAGCTTTATTTAAAGTTATGTGTAAAGACTGTGAAATTCTTAGTAATACTTGAAAAACTCCGCAATAAAGGCTATAATTAAGATAATGTTTATAATAGGGAGGTATATGTGTTATGAACAGGCAAAAAATATTAGCCATAGTACTAAGTTCGGCTATGATTTTGTCGGTAGTTTTAGGCGGCTGTAATAAGGCAGACAGTACCCCTGACGAGGCTGATACCACACCTGTTGTGTCGTCGTCGGCTTTTCATACAACCTCAGCACCTGTTACCGAAGCTGAGAAAACTAAAGCAACTACCATTGCTCAGGCAGAAGCACCTGTTGAGGATGTTTATGTTCCTGACTATAACTTCGAAACTGAAGAGGACGATAAATCGGATGAGCCCTGTACAGTTAATGTTGACGGCAATGCCTACACTTGCTACATAGGGGACGTAGTTAACTATGTGTTTTACCTCAAAACCCCTGAGGCGTTGGAGGATTTTCAGGCTACTACTAATTATGATTCGGGAATGCTTGAGCTTGTAGACACAAGCGTGGCAGAGATGTTTCCCGTTGCAGGTGATGTAGTTGTTTTCAACACCGGTATGCCTAACACCGTTAAATTCAACGCCGTTAATTTAAGCGGAATGGATTTTACAAAAGGCGGTAGCCTTATTTCCCTTAAATTCCGAGTGCTTGATTCAGGCGGAACAGCAATTTCCACCACCCTTGAATATATGGATTCTGTAAAAGCAGAGCCATATGTTACTGATTACAGAATTGTCGGAGACATTGATTACTCCGAAGAAATAATATAAAACCCGAAAGGAATAAAAAAATTATGAAAATCAAAACAATTTTAAAAACAGTTTTACTCTCATCCCTTACACTTTGCTGTGGCTTAAGCCTTGCTTGCTGTACTTCAGGTGAAGGTGACACAAAGGGCACAACAGGTGCGGCTTCTTCCGTAACAGTAGTTCGTCCTGATCCTAACCCTTCACTTAAAAAGGATACAGAGCACAAGGTAGGCTATCAGCTTGAGAAACCCCAGGAAGGCGAAACAATCGCAATTCTTCATACCTCTATGGGCGATATTACATGGAGATTTTTCCCCGAAAATGCTCCCAAGGCAGTTGATAACTTCATTACTCTTGCAAAAGAGGGTAAGTACAACAACACAATATTTCACCGTGTAATCGATAACTTTATGATTCAGGGCGGTGACTACGAAAAACACAATGGCACAGGCGGAAAGAGCTCATACGGTGCACCTTTTGAAGACGAGTTCTCTGATACTCTCTTTAATATTCGTGGTTCTGTAGCTATGGCAAACAGTGGTGTTAACACTAACGGCAGCCAGTTTTTTATTAATCAGGCTGGTCCTGAAACATTTAATAGTGCTCTTGTAACAGATTTTGACACAGCATACAAAGAGCTTGCCGCACAATTTGAACAGGCAACAGCACAGGACCCCTCGTTAAAGACTGCGTACCCAACTTTAGAGGACTATATCAAAACATATACACAGTATTACGGCACATATCCTATTTCTCCCTTAAGCTACACTGTTACTGATGAGATTATGGAGTTATATAAGGCAAACGGTGGCAATATGCATCTTGACGGTGCTTTAAGAGCTACAGGCGGTCACACCGTATTTGCTCAGGTTATTGATGGTATGGACGTTGTAGACGCAATCGCTAAAGTTAAGGTAAATGCTGACGACAACAAGCCCCTTACAGACGTTAAGCTTGAGTCTGTTGAGATTACAACTTACAAAGCAAACTAATTTAATTTATAGAAAAGCAAAGGAGAGTTTTTATGAAAACAGAGCCTATAATTGCAATTATGTACGACTTTGATAAAACCCTTTGCACCCGTGATATGCAGGAGTACGACCTTATCCCCAAGCTTAATATGAGCTCTGAGGATTTCTGGGCTGAGGCTAACGGCTTTGGCAGAGCCCAGAAAATGGACGGTATACTTGCATATATGTATACCTGCGTAAAACGTTGTCGTGAAAAAGGCGTTTCTTTAAAGAGAGAAAGCTTTGTAAGCAGCGGCAAAAACGTTGAGCTTTACAAAGGAGTTGAAGAGTGGTTTGACCGCATCAACGCCTTTGGCAAAGAGCAGGGAGCTAAAATTGAGCATTACGTTATCTCATCAGGTATGAAGGAGATTATCGAGGGCACAGCTATTGCTGATAAGTTTACCGAAATTTTTGCCTGTGAGTTTTATTATGACGAAGAAGGTAACGCCGCTTGGCCAAAAACTGCAGTAAACTACACCAACAAAACTCAGTTTGTTTACCGCATAAATAAAGGTGTGCTTGATGTTTCCAACGATGTTGACCTTAATCGTTCTATGCCTGATGACTCAAAACGTGTACCCTTTACTAATATGATTTACATAGGCGACGGTCTTTCCGATGTGCCTTGTATGAAGATGATGCGCTCTTACGGCGGTCAGGCCATCGCTGTGTACCAGTCTGCCAACCGCGACGCGGTGGAGGAACTGCTGCGCAGAAACCGCGTGGACTTCATTTTCCCTGCCGACTATCGCGAGGAAGTCGGATC
>JAZTWD010000046.1:0-9139 GCA_045635685.1 Ruminococcus sp. | reverse complement strand
TGCCGTACTTTTTAAGAATAGCATTCTGAGCGGCAGAGGTGTGGGTCTTTAAAAGCTGACCGTTTGAAAGGTAGTATGTGTCCTGCATATCTCTTGCGGGGTGATGTTTGGGAATATTTAAAGCCTCAAAGCACTCGTAGTCTGTAACTACCTCGGGGTAGTCCTCAACAGTAAAGCCCATAGACTTGAAAATAGCTTCGCACTGACGCTGAACTAAAGTAATGGGATGGTAAGAGCCGCGCTCGTCATTTGCAGGAGCAGTTACGTCGATAACGGGCATTGCACCTATTTCTGCCAGAATTTCCTTTTCTTTAAGCTCCTCAAGTTTTGCCTCAAGCAAAGCTGTAGCTTCTTCCTTAAGTGCGTTAACCTCTGCACCGAAAGTTTTCTTTTCTTCTACAGATAAATCCTTCATACCTTTTAAAAGAGCTGTGATGCTGCCCTTTTTGCCAAGGTATGCAACTCGGATGCCGTCAAGCTCTGTAAGGTCAGAAACCGAGCTGAGCTTTTCTGCAATTTCATTTTGCAAAGCAATGATTTTTTCGTTCATCTCTTTAGCCTCCATAATAAATTTCGAAAATAAAAAAATCGCCCACTGCGACTTAGTCGCAGGGACGAATAATAATCCGCGGTACCACCCTGATTTTTGCTCAGTCAATAAAGACATAAGAAGCAAACACTCCTTTGGCCTGTAACGGTGCCTGCCGTCAGAGCCTACTTGTAAGAAAACTTATTTCAGCCCTGCCGCTCAGAAGGGAACTTCGCTAAACCAAACCTTTGGCGAGCCTTTCAGCCACGGACCCGCTCTCTTTGCAAGGGTATAAAAGGTTGCTACTTCCTTCGTCATAGCGTTAATAAAGTAATATTAACATTATCTTAAACTTTTGGCAAGACTTTATTGAAAAAAATATTTTATTATGTTATATTATATGTGTATTTATTTATTTGGAGTGATTTTTGTGGAAGGTTTCTGCGAACAGGTTGTTAAGGTGAAAAAGAGTACCAAGCATGTAGTCTGGTGCCTGCTTATACTCCTTGCATTTCTTTTACCCGTAGTCTGGCTGATGGCTATGTACTATCTTACTGCGGCGGCAGGTAATGCTGATTATTTCTTTGCATTGTTTGCGTTGGTGCTTGCAATGTTCGGTGCCTTTACCTTATGGGCAGTTGTTCCCAGAATTATGAAGGTAGAGTACGACTATTCCGTTTACGGCAGTGATTTTATCGTTGCAAAGGTAACCGCAAAGGCAAGCCGTAAAAGAAAGCTTAAGGTTGAGATTAAGCATATCGAAACTCTTGCTAAGCTTACTGATGAGGATATCCCAAAGAATAAATATGTAAAGAGATACGACTTTACAGGCGGTCACGACGTAAGCGATATTTACTTTGCCGAGTTCAGACTTCCCCAGAAGGGTCTTTGCCTTCTTCTTTTTGTTCCCAATGAAAAGATTTTAGAGGGTATGCGTCCTTACCTCAGCCGTGAGCTTGCCTTAAAGCTTTTAAGAAAAACAAAATGATTACGGATTTAAGCTTTGTAAAAGCAAATCTGCCCGAAATTAAGGCAGATGCCCATAAGTACTCAAAGGGTTATGCTGTTATTTTTGCAGGCTCATATTTAATGGCAGGTGCGGCAGTCCTCAGCGGTAAAGCCGCCCTTAAAAGCGGAGCAGGCATTGTAAGATTAGTTGTGCCCCAGAGTATTTATCCCATTTGTGCCACCGGTTTACCCGAAGCTGTTTATAGCCTTTTGGGGGATGAGATTGACCTTACCAAGTGCGGTGCGGTTTTGTTTGGTCCCGGAGTAGGGCAAGGGAAGGTTGCCGAAAATATTTTGCTCAAGCTTTTAGCTGAATGTGAAAAACCTTTGCTTATAGATGCCGACGGCATAAATATCCTCGCAAAGCATATAGATGTACTGAGAAGTAAAAAATGCCCTGTGGTGCTTACTCCTCATATTGGCGAAATGGCACGGCTTACAGGGCTTAGTACGGAGTATATAAAAAGTAACCGCGTAAGCGTAGCAAAAGATTTTGCAAAAGAGTATGGTGTTGCCCTGCTTTTAAAAGGACCAAACACAGTTGTGGCAAGTCCTGAGGGTGAGGTTACGATTAATCCCACAGGCTCAGCCGCCTTAGCCACAGCAGGCTCAGGGGATGTGCTTTCGGGAATTATAACTGCCTTTATGGCTCAGGGGGTTAAGCCTTTTAAAGCCGCAGTTATGGGGGCATTCATCCACGGACTAAGCGGCGAAAAGGCAGAAAAAGACTTAACTCGCAGATGCGTAACGGCGTCTGATATAATTGAATATTTAAAAGAAGCTTTCAAGGAATGTTAATGTACTTAATTTGAGGTTGTTTTTATGAAAAAACTTACTCTGTGTATATTGGTGTTCCTTTTTCTTTTTGCCTTTTCGGGCTGTGAGGCGAAAGCTCCCGAAGAAATAAATATGCATATCGACAGTTCCTTTACCGCAACTATGGGAGGGTTAAGCTTAGAGGGCTTGCTTATTTATACCGATGACGGAGAAATGTACCTTGACATTTCAACTCCCGATGAGCTTTACGGACTAAGCTATAGCTGGGATGATGATTTTACAATAGGTTATCGCGGACTTAATGCAATTACCGAAAGCGACTATCTGCCGCCCTCCAGCTTTGCCCAGAGCATTAAAAATTCCCTTGATAATGCTAATATGGCAAAGCTTGCTTTAGAAGAAACCGAGGATAAAAAATATACCGCCACAGCCAAAGGCAGTAGCGGCATTTATAAAATTCATACCGATGAAAGCGGTAATATTAAAAGGATTGAAGTAACAGGAACAGATGTGAAATTAAAATTGAAAGTTGAAAATTGAAAGTTGAAAATGTTGGGTTGATGATAGTTTCAGTTTATAAAGTAGGGGCAGGAGAGATTCCCCTGATAGGGAAAATATCCAAAGGACAAAAGGGTATGAGTGACTACCGTGCCCCCAACTGCCTGAAGGAAGCTTTCAAATAAAAAATTATATGATTTTAAATTAAAGTTTAATTCCAATAACAAAAAACAACCCGCCGTTGATGACGGGTTGTTTTTTTATTTTACTTATCCAAAGGCGAATCGCCCACCGTGGCTAACGGTTGAAAACCCGCAAACCTTTGGGGTACTTATTTTTAAGTCTGCCTCCGCTTGCTTTGCCAAAGCCTAAGGGTATACCCTCAACAGCCACTAAGGTAAAGCCCTTTTCGTCTGTATCGGTGGAGATTTCTTCGCCTCTTAAAAACTGATTAACTCTTGGGTCGGAAAGCTTAAGGTCTAAAACTTTTCTGACATTTTTAATATCTGCTGAAGCAAAAAGTGAATGCTCTGGCTCGAAATAATTTTTCTTGATGTTACCTGCAAAAACACCCGCCCTTATGGCGTGGGTGCCATGTAAATCGGGACAAACCTCAGGAAGAGCAAAAACCTTGTCGTCCTTTAAGTAAAGCTTTTCGTAAGGCTTGGTGTCGTAAAAGGTATCTTTAAGAAAATCAGAAACAAGCTGTGGGATTTTCTTTGCAGGAGTTGGCAGGGCAGAAGAGGTGTTTGCAAAGCTTAAGCTATCCTCTTTCTTTCTCAGCTTTGCGGCAAAATGTCCTTCGCCGCCGTCCATGGGATAAATCCGCCTTGCCTTGCCTGAAAGTGTAGGTCTGCCGAAATTTTCCTCAGCGTCTATAAGCTCAAAGTCGGGATTATTCTTAAGAAATTCCTCAATAACACCTTCGTTTTCTTCATAGGAAAAGGTGCAGGTGGAGTAAACCATAATTCCCCCTGCCTTAAGTGCCTTTTTGGCACTGTCAAGAATTTTAAGCTGACGTGTGGCACAGGAGAAAGTATGCTCAACGCTCCACTCGTCAAGTGCTTTAGGGTCTCGGCGAATCATACCTTCACCGCTGCAAGGGGCATCAACCAGCACTTTGTCAAAGTAGCCTTCCAACGCTTGGCAAAGGCTTTCGGGGTCTGCGTTTGAAACAACACCGTTTTTTATACCGCATCTCTCAAAATTTCCTAAAAGAATATTAGCTCGGTTTTTAACAATCTCATTGCTCCAAATTAAACCTGTGCCATTAAGAGCCGATGCAAGCTGGGTGGATTTTCCGCCGGGAGCTGCACAAAGGTCAAGGACTTTGTCGCCTTTTTCAGGTGCCAAAAGTGTAGTCGCCGACATTGCCGAAGGCTCCTGAAAATACACCGCACCTGCGTGGTGCAATGGGTGGTTTCCGCTGAAAGCTTCCTTGTCTTTTAAGTAAAAACCTTCTTTGCAAAAAGGTGTTACGTCCGCCACAGAAAAAGCATCCGTAAGGCTTAAAAGCTTCTGGGCAGAGCACTTAAGTGTGTTTACCCTAACGCCGATGTATGAGGGCTTTGTGTATTCATTTTTAAAAACCTCAAGCTCCTCAGGTGAGAGGAGCTTGCTCATTCTGTCAAAGAATTTTTCCATAATATCACCGTGAAATTATATATATATCTATTATATATAAAACACAGCATAAATCAAGCAAATAAAAAGAGCAGAGGAAAACTCTGCTCTTGGTTAGAATATTTTAATAGTACCATTGGGTCCTTTAGGATAAACTACATTATGGCTGTCCCAGTGATCAGTAACTGAAAATGGCTGAGAATACGGAGATCTGTTAGTAGAGGTGTTACCATAAAGGGATTTCTTTTCTATTTCTTCTCTGTAAGCTTCGGCAATTTTTTCGTTGATCTCGTTTGCAATTTCGGACAAGCTTTCGCGTGAAGGTAATTCTTCGTAATAGTAATCCTCTTCGTAGTACTCGTCCTCGTAATAGTAGTCCTCTTCGTAGTACTCGTCTTCGTAATAGTAATCTTCTTCGTAGTATTCCTCGTAAGCCTCAGCAGGTGCTTCGGTTTCGGGTACTGTTGTAACCGCTACTGTAGTTTCCTGAGGTTCAGAATTTTCTGTAACAGCCTCTTTCTCTGATGTAGGCTCTGTAACTTGAGTAGCAGGGTTAGTTTCAGCCTCAGCGGGTATAGTTGTTTCCACAGCAGGACCTACCTCAACAAAGTAAGTCTCAGCCTTAGGGTTTGTCAGCAAACAACCTGAGGCAATAACCGAAACTGCAATTGCTACCGCGATTATCCACATAGCAGGCTTTTTGTAGCAGAGGGTTTTCCTGATTCTGTCCGAAACGTTAACCTCGCCAAAGGCTACAGGGCAAACAGCAATATTGCTACGGTTTACCTTGCAGTTAAGCAGAGCAAAGGCGTAGTTTTTGCGTTTGTTTATACTGTAATTTTTAATAACCTTTTCGTCGCAGGCAACCTCAATATCTCTGCAAAGAAGAACATATGAAAGCCACATAAGAGGGTTAAACCAATGAAAGCTCAAAAGCAGATACGCAAAAGGCTTTACAATATGGTCCTTACGCTTTATATGAGCCTCTTCGTGGGCAAGTACATACTTGAGGGTTCTTCCTGTAAGATTAAAGGGAATGTAAACTTTAGGCTTTATAAAGCCTAAAACAAAGGGTGAATTCACATTTTCGCTCTGATAAATATTTTTCTTCAGAGGAATGGCTGTGCGTACCCTTAAAAACATTAAAATATAGCTGACTATTCCGTAAATAAGCACCAAAGCCGCCACAGAAATCCATACAATTGCCAGAATATCCATAAGTTCAAGAGCTTTTTGCGGTTCAGGCATAGATGTAAGCTGGTGGTTGACTGTGCTGTTAAATGCATTTATTCCGGTGTGAGTATGAAGTGCGTCTGTATTTTGTAAGTAAAAGTTATCGGTAAGCACCTCTGTGTTTGGAACAAGGGAAAATCTGCTTTCAACAGCAAAAGGGAAAATAAGCCTTAACCCCACCAATCCCCAGAGCAGGCAGGTAATCCATCTGGGTGCTTTCTTGAAAAGGAATCTCAGCAAAATAACAGCTACGGCTACAATTGTAGCTGTAAAGCTAATGTTAAGTATGCTTAGGAAGAAAGATGTCATTATTTTCCTGCACTTTCAATAAGGCTCTTAAGAGCGTCAGCTTCCTCCGCTTTAAGTTTTCTGCCCTTTGAGAATGCGGCAATAAAAGCAGGCATAGAGTTTTCGAACTTTTTCTCCATAAGCTCGTCAAGCTCTGACTTTTGAGCTTCCTCCTTGGAAATTATGGGGTGAACAAAGGAGTTTTCTACCCTGAGCACACCACGTTCACTTAAACGCTTGATAACTGTGTAGGTAGTAGTGCGGGACCATGTAAGCTTTTCCTTACAGATTTTTGCAATTTCTGCACACTTTATGGGGGCTGTATCCCACATAATAAGGCAGAATCTGTACTCGCTTTCGAAAATTTTGGGTGTTGACATAATATAACCTCCTTGTAAAGACTATAAAATTAGACATTGCCACACTATAAACTTACTATAAATATTATAATTTGTCAACAGTTTCCCTGATTTTGTCGCGTTTTTCTCAAATATTTTTAATAAAAATTCAAAAACAGAAATATTATTTTAATTCTGCCGAAAATTTTAAGTAATTATTGATATTATGCAGGGGTTATGATATGATTAAAATGTGTATATATAACCAATTTTACATTAAATATTGCAATGTCGAATGGGATTTGTTAAAATAATAACAAAGCCTATGGTGGCTTTGTAAAATAAGGCTAAATACATCCGATTCCATTATTTAGGAGGATAAAAATGGAAAACAAGATTTACGACATAATTGATAGCGTAGCAAAGCTTGAAGAAGCTTTAAAACGCACTAAAGAAGCTCAGCAGGTTTTTGCAACCTACACTCAGGAGCAGGTGGACAAAATCTTTTTGGCCGCCGCAAGTGCTGCCAATAAAGCAAGAATTCCCCTTGCAAAAATGGCAGTAGAAGAAACAGGTATGGGTGTAGTAGAAGATAAGGTTATCAAGAATAACTATGCCGCTGAGTATATCTACAACGCATATAAGGACACAAAGACCTGTGGCGTTATCGAAGAGGATAAGGCTTTCGGTACAAAGAAAATTGCCGAGCCTATCGGTGTTATTGCCGCTGTTATCCCTACAACTAACCCCACATCCACAGCAATCTTCAAGTGCCTTTTAGCTCTTAAGACAAGAAATGCTATTATAATTTCTCCCCATCCCAGAGCAAAGAACTGCACAATTGCCGCCGCTAAGTTAGTTTTAGAGGCCGCAGTTGAGGCAGGTGCTCCCGAGGGTATTATCGACTGGATTGACGTGCCAAGCCTTGAGATGACAAATACTGTTATGAAAGAGTCAGACATCATCTTAGCCACAGGCGGCCCCGGTATGGTAAAGGCCGCTTACTCAAGCGGTAAGCCTGCTTTAGGCGTTGGTGCAGGTAATACTCCTGCGATTATTGATGAAACTGCCGACATCTTACTTGCAGTTAACTCAATCATCCATTCAAAGACCTTTGATAACGGTATGATTTGTGCTTCCGAGCAGTCCGTTATCGTTATCGATAAAGTTTACGACGCAGTTAAGGCTGAGTTTGCAAGAAGAAATTGCTACTTCTTAAATGCTGAGGAAACTGAGAAAGTAAGAAAAACAATTATCATCAACGGTGCTTTAAACGCAAAAATCGTTGGTCAGCCTGCTGCTAAGATTGCTGCTTTAGCAGGTATAGAAGTTCCCGAGAGTACAAAAATCCTCATCGGTGAGGTTGAGTCTGTAGAGCTTAGTGAGGAGTTTGCCCACGAAAAGCTCAGCCCTGTACTTGCTATGTACAAGGCAGTAAGCTTCGAGGATGCTCTCTGTAAGGCTGAGCACCTTGTTGCAGACGGCGGCTACGGCCATACATCATCAATTTACTTAAATGAAATCACCGAAACAGAGAAGATTAACGAGTTCGCTAACCGTATGAAGACCTGCCGAATTTTAGTTAACACACCTTCTTCCCACGGCGGTATCGGTGACCTTTATAACTTCAAGCTTGCTCCTTCTCTTACCCTTGGTTGCGGTAGCTGGGGCGGCAACTCAGTAAGTGAAAACGTAGGTGTTAAGCACCTTTTAAATATCAAGACAGTAGCAGAAAGAAGGGAAAATATGCTTTGGTTCAGAGCTCCTGAGAAGATTTACATCAAGAAAGGTTGCTTACCTGTAGCTCTTGACGAGCTTAAGACAGTAAGAGGCTCCAAGAAAGCATTTATCGTAACAGATACCTTCCTTTATGAAAACGGCTACACAAAGCCCATTACAGATAAGCTTGACGAAATGGGCATTGCTCACACAACATTCTTTAACGTTCAGCCCGACCCCACACTTAAGAATGCAACAGACGGTGCAAAGCAGATGTCCGCTTTCAAGCCTGACACAATCATTGCTTTAGGCGGTGGTTCCGCAATGGATGCCGCAAAGATTATGTGGGTTCTCTATGAGCATCCCGAAGCAGACTTTATGGATATGGCAATGCGTTTCATTGATATCCGTAAGCGTGTATACACCTTCCCCAAGATGGGCGAAAAGGCATACTTTATCGCAGTTCCCACTTCCGCAGGCACAGGCTCTGAGGTAACACCTTTCGCAGTTATTACTGACGAGAAAACAGGCGTTAAGTACCCCTTGGCTGACTACGAGCTTCTTCCCAATATGGCAATTATTGATACAGATTATCATATGTCTGCACCTAAAGGCTTAACAGCCGCAAGCGGTATTGATGCTGTTACCCACGCAGTTGAGGCTTATGCCGCAATGCTTGCTACAGATTACACAGACGGCCTTGCACTTCAGGCTCTTAAGAACATCTTTAAGTACCTTCCCAGAGCTTACGAAAACGGCCAGACAGACATTGAAGCACGTGAGAAAATGGCTAACGCCGCCACCATTGCAGGTATGGCTTTTGCAAACGCATTCTTAGGTGTTTGTCACTCAATGGCACATAAATTAGGTGCATTCCATCATTTACCACATGGTGTGGCTAATGCTCTTATGATTGAAGAAGTTATTAGATTTAATGCAGATGAAAAACCAGTTAAGATGGGAACATTCTCACAATATGATCATCCACATACATTAGCTCGTTATGCTGAGATTGCAGATTATCTTGGACTTGGTGGAAAGACAAATGAAGAAAAATTAGAAAACTTAATCAAGGCTATTAATGATCTTAAAGAGAAGGTTGGAATAAAGAAGACTATTAAAGATT
>JAZTWD010000045.1:0-13928 GCA_045635685.1 Ruminococcus sp. | reverse complement strand
TGATTATTTCAGGTGCTATCTGCGATATTGCAGGTATGCTTTTGGTTGCAGGCACAGTCCATTCCATAAACTCCAACACCGTTGGCAGTCAGGGCTTTACTGCAATTATGGTACGCTGTCTTGGTCAGTTTAACCCCTTTATTATGGTGATTATGTCTGCCCTTATTGTTTTCCTCAGGATGGGCTCAGGTAAAGTTGCCGACACCTGTTCGCTTAATGCTTCCTTTGCCGACATTGCAGTTGGTATTGTTATTCTTTTTGTAGTTGGCTGTGAGTTCTTTATCAGATATTCTGTTAAGTTCAAGCACAGCAAAAAGGAGGTTAAGGCATGATAGTTACTTTTATTTGCCGTGCCATTTTGCTTGGCGTGCCTCTTCTTTTTGGCTCAGTAGGTGAGATTATCACCGAAAAATCAGGTCATCTTAACCTTGGTATTCCCGGTGTAATGTATGTTGGCGGTATCAGCGGTGTTATCGGTTCTTTCCTTTATGAAAATGCCTGCGGTAACGATATTGCTAATATGAACCCTTTCCTTGCGGTTTGTATTCCCTTACTTTGCTCTATAATCGGCTCTGTGCTTATGGGCCTTATCTACAGCTTCTTTACCGTTACTTTAAGAGCTAACCAGAACGTAACAGGTCTTGCTCTTACAACCTTTGGTATAGGTTTGGGTAATTTCTTCGGCGGTTCTCTCATTAAGCTTGTAGACAGCGAAATGCCCTCAATTGCACTTACAAAGACCTCAAGCTTCTTTACTCAAAAGCTTCCTTTTGCCGATGATTTAGGCGGTATTGGTGAGATTTTATTCTCCCACGACTTTTTAACCTATGTTGCAATTATCATTGCGGTTCTTGCAACTGTTGTTTTAAAACGCACACGTGTTGGTCTTAACCTCCGTTCAGTTGGCGAAAACCCTGCCACAGCCGATGCCGCAGGCATCAACGTAACCCGCTATAAGTACCTTGCTACTATGGTAGGCTCTGCTATTGCAGGTCTTGGAGGACTTCAGTACGTTTTCGCTTATGCCAACGGCGTATGGTCAAACAACGCCTTCGGTGACAGAGGCTGGATGGCTATTGCTCTTGTTATTTTTGCTCTCTGGAATCCAAGCCTTGCTATTGCAGGTTCGTTCCTTTTCGGTGCACTTTGCAATGCAAACAACTATATTCAGGGTCTTGGCACAGAGACTCAGGAGCTTTTCAAGATGCTTCCTTATGTTGTAACAATCGTTGTTCTTGTATTTACAAGCATGCGTAAAAAGCGTGAGCATCAGCCCCCCGAAAGCTTAGGACTTTCATATTTCCGCGAAGAACGCTAAGTGGGTGAGCCACCCACGGAGCGGTTCGCCCGTTAGCCACGGTGGGCAGTTCGCCTACGGAAAGGTTAGCCTAAGAGGCAACATTAATCAACGGCGGGTCAAAATTTTTATCTGAACAAATAAAAGCACCACCGAGGTTTTAGTAACCTCGGTGGTGTTTGCTATATTTAACTTCCAAATTTAATTTTATTACTCCAGGCTGTAATCGTAATATTTTTCTAAAATTTCCTCAACGGTGCTGTCGCTAAGCTTTACAGCAGAACCATTGTAATAATTTGTAAGATAAATCTCACGGATTTGCATAATGTTAAGCTCGTAGCCGTTTAAAGTTCCCTTAAGGGTAAGAGTCTTGTTGCACTGATATAAGGTTGGAATACTTTCCCTTGAGTTCATCATTATATCTTCGTAAATATCGGTATCCCAAGCACTGTTATCTTTAATAAGCGTGAGTATTTCGTCGCTGGCATTGCTTCCTAAAATCGTGGTTTCATAATCAGCATCAGGACCATAAAAACCAATTCTGTCCGCATCTTCCATTGTGAGCTGAGAATATTTTTCTAAATTATCCTGCTGTGTGTAATATGTGCACTGAATTTCCTCAGGGTAGTAATAGATTGATGAGTATGTAGAAATATTGTTGAATGAATTAAAGTTTGTTACAGCTAAAATATCGTTAAGTGCATCATAATAACCCTCATAGCCAAATTCCTCGCTTAAAAGCACAGGTACATCAGCCTCGGTTACAGTAATTCTGTTTGAGTAGGTATCGTTAAAGAAATAGGGGACACCATCAGGTAATTTATAAAAGGTTTTGTCCTTGAAGCTGATGGTTTCTCTGTTCTCGCTTAATAGAGCGTGTCTGCTTTGCATTTGGTCAAGCTCATCACAGCCTGCAAAAAGCACGCAAAGTATTCCTATCATAGAAGCTACAGTCAGGATTTTAATAAGTCTTTTCATAATGTACCTCCTTTAGCCGGGTTCCCCTGGTTGTTATCCTACAGCATCAGGGTCAGAAACAGATGAATTAGAGTTGAAACCTAAGTATTCAAACTTGATTTCCTTTGCGGTGTCATCAGAAAGCTTTACGGCAGTTGAGTTGGCTTTATCCACAAGATAGGTGTTTGTGACGTTATCTCGGTAGATGTCGTAATTCTCAAGCTTTTCGGCAAGAGTACCCGATTCATCGCATTTATACATACGGTAAGCCACATGGCATACGTACTCTTCATTGATTTTTTCAAATGCTTCTTTTGTCATTTTTTCTGGGGATTCAATATAACTGTAAATTTCTTTACTTGCTGACTCTGAAAGAATACCTAATATGAAACTTCCGTTTTCATACTCAAAACCGATTTTGTCAATAGTTGCATGCTCCAGAGCATCCATAAAAACATCATAGTTAAGCTCATTGCAGTAATATTCTGTAGTAGGCTTGTAGGTTTCGGAATCAAGAATCAGCTTTGAAATATGCCAGTAATTAACGATGAATAAGTCTTCGTGTTCGTCGTAATCAGCGGTGTTTTTAAAGATGTTTGTAAGTAAAGCGGGAACACCTTCCTGCTTAACATTAAGAACCAAATCGCACCAATGATTTTCCATCTGAATACAAAACAGCTTTGCATCTTTTGGTAATTTCTTGTAGGTTTCGCCGTTAAAGAAAAGATTTTCTCTGTCGTTGCTTACAACTACAAAGTCATCAGGGTTAGTGTCTGTAGTAATAGATTTGCAACCTGCAAAGCACAGAGTAATAATGCAAGCAAGAACTATAGCCGCAAGTATTTTAATGTACCTTTTCATATTTATTCCCCTTGTAATTTACTTGATCGACGATACCGTCTATGCGGTGATATCTGTATCGCTGTCGGCACCGCCGATTATACCTACGGAATCGTCAAACTCATAATATTTGATATCGTCAAAACTGATAAACTCCGTAGAAGTATTCGTCTTTGAGCGCATCAGCTGTTTTGTCAGAAAGCTTTACACTCGTTTCCGTAAAGTCGTTTGTAAGGTAAACATTACCCTCTGAATCTCTCAGAATATCGTACCCGTCAAGAGGCTCACAAAGAAGTCCCTCACTGTCACACTTGTAAATATTAGACATCAAACTCTTATAGCTATAGTTCTCAGCAAGTTCGTCATAAACATCCTTGCTCATTTTTTCGGGGGTTTTAATGTAGCCTAATATTTCTTCGCTTACTTCCTGTGAAGCCGCTTCTAATGTGTAATAGTAGTTGTAATCTTTGGTTTGTGTTTCATACTCAAAGCCTATACGGTCAAGCACACCGTTTTCAATAACATTAACGTACTTTTCATATTCCTTTTCGTTGCAGTAGTAAGTAAATGCAGCGTATTCAGTATCATAAAACTCAGAGTAACTGCTGTAAAGCAAAAACAAATCTTTTGTCGCATCATACTGATTTGTATGAGAGAACATATCTGCAACAAGCACAGGCACGTCATGATCAGTTACGGTGATATTGGAGAATGGACCGGTGTAATAGTCGTAGGAGTAAAGGTTATGGTTTACAGGAAGCCTTTTATAGGTTTCGCCTCTGAAACTTATGGTTTCCCTGTCTTTACTTAAAATTGCATGGTTTGCCTTCATTTCGTCAAGCATATTGCAGCCTGTGAAAAGCACACCGAAAAGTGTAAGGCAGAGGCACAGTGCGATTATTTTAATTGCCTTTTTCATAAGTGCCTCCTTACTCAAGATTGAGCTTCTTCTTCATAATTGTATGAGCAATAAGGTAGTAAATTCCGCCCATTATTGCGTAAAATACTGTAGGAGCTAAAAGAGCAATATGACCTGTAGCTTCAGGATTTAAGGCAATCCATTCGGCAATGTTTTTGAAGAGCTCTGAATCCTGAAATACTGTCATAAATACTATGCCCAGTGTTACAATAATCTGAGTAAGGTAGTAGTAGCCGAAGTATACGCCTAAAGCTAAAAGCACACGGCTTCTCTTTGCGAGCTGGCCGATGCACATACAAGCGTAGAAAAGAAGCATACCTGCACACAGTGAAACGAAAAGCATCAGTGCTGTTTCTGCTATGTATAAGCCAAGGTTTGCACCAAGAATTTCGCCTGCCTCGCCTAAAAGGTAGCCTGCAGCCTTAAAGAGTTCTACCAAAAGCTCACCGCTGGTGGCAATGCAGAATGCAATAAATACCACGGCCAAAGAAGCAATGTAAGCTACAACTGCTGCAAAAAGCTTCGTTAAAATGTGAGCGTTTACAGATACAGGCAATGTGAATGTAAGGTAGCCTTCTTTGCTGAAAAGGTTTCTGTAAAATCTGATAATACAGGAAACCGTTGTGTACACAAGGCTAACCACCAAGGCAATTGAAAGAACTGTTACAGCCATGCCGAAAATAATGTCGTAGATAACGGTGTCTGTTTCGAAAAACGCAATAATTCTTGTAACAAGAGAAATTCCAAGTAAAATTATGTACATAGGCACAAGCATTCTTGAAAGTGCCATAAATTCGTGTTTAATAAGCTTCTTTACCATCTGAATACCTCCCTGAAAAGCTCGTCAACGCTCATACAGTTTTCTTCTCTGATTTCGTCAACGGTTTTGTGAAGCTCAACAACGCCCTTGTTAATGAAGATAACTTCGTCTAAAATCTGCTCAATGTCAGAAATAAGGTGAGTAGATAAAAGCACAGATGCATCGGGGTTATAGTTGTTGATAATGGTTGAAATTATGTAGTCACGTGTGGCAGGGTCAACGCCTGCAATAGGCTCGTCAAGAACATAAAGCTCTGCGTTTCTGCTCATAACCAAGATAAGGCAGACCTTTTCTTTGTTACCTTTTGAAAGGGTCTTAAGCTTTGCTGTGGGGTCGATGTCAAGATTCTGAAGCATCTTGTAAGCAAGCTCAGGTCTGAAATCAGGGTAAAAATCAATAAACATATTAACAATTTGCTCAACCCTCATCCAAGAGTTTAAGTAGCTTGAATCGGGCAGGTAAGAAACCTTGCTCTTTGTTTCTACGCCGGGCTTGAAGCCGTCGATAGTAAGACTGCCTTCTGTGGGAGTAAGAAGACCGTTTAAAATTTTAATAAGTGTTGTCTTACCTGAGCCGTTGGGGCCGAGTAAGCCAATGATTTTTCCTCTGGGTATTACCAGATTAACATTATTGAGGGCTGTAATCTTACCATAGGACTTAGTAAGATTTTCACATTTTAAAAGCTCATTCATCAGGGTTCCACTCCTTTACATAATTTTTAATTTCGCTGTTGTCCATCCCAAGAGCGTTCATTTGACCGAAGTAGTCATTGGTCTTACTCCTGATAAGCGCATTGACTTCATCCTCTGCGGTCTGAGTATCGGCTGACACATACCAACCTGAACCGCGAACCGAGTAAATAATACCCTTCTGGTCAAGCTGTTCAAAGGACTTTTGCACAGTGTTGGGGTTAACTCCCGCGGCAACGGCAACTTCTCGCACCGACATAAGTCTTTCGTTTGACTTAAACTCGCCCTGTGCTATTTTAACGCAAATCAACTCGCAAATCTGTGGGCAGATTGGTCTGGTTTTGTCAAGCGTCCAGCTCATAATATACCTCCTTAAAATGTACTGTACTACTGTACTAATACGATAATACGAAGATTTTTCTCATTTGTCAACCCCTTTTTGCAAGAATTTCTGAGCTTTTATTGAAATTCTCTTCATTCTCAGCGTTGACAAATATTTTTGTGAGAATATAATTATCTTTTAGGATTGGATTAATTACGTCAGATTTCCATTGACTTATAATAGGGAGGCGTTTCGGCTCCTGAAATCTTGTTTATTAAAAAGTTTAGGGAGGGGATATATTGAAAAACAAAGACTTAACCGTAGGAAATCCCTCAAAGGTGCTTTTGTCCTTTTGTGTGCCTATGTTTGCAAGCGTTATTTTTCAGCAGCTTTACAACTTAGCCGACAGCTTTGTGGCAGGCAGATTTTTAGGCGAGGATATGCTGGCGGCTGTTGGCAACGGCTATGAGGTAACCTTGATTTTCTTAGCCTTTGGCTTTGGTATTAATATAGGTTGCTCGGTGGTTTGCTCTCAGCTTTTCGGTGCAAGAAAGCTTAACGACCTTAAAACTGCGGTGTATACTACCTTTATGTCCACGGCTGTGCTCTGCGTTCTTTTAACTGTGTTGGGCGAAATTTTTACAAAGCCTCTTTTGCAACTGATTAATACGCCTGAAAGTATTATGTGGCAGTCACAGCTTTACCTATACATCTATATAGGCGGACTTCCTTTTGTTTTCTTTTATAATGTGTCAAACGGAATTTTCTCAGCATTAGGGGATAGCAAAACGCCCTTTGTGTTCCTTGCGTGCTCCTCACTTGCAAATATAGGTATGGATATTCTGTTTGTGCTTTTGTTTCCTGAGCTTGGCACAGCTACAGTTGCCTGGGCTACCTTTATATGCCAGGGTGTAAGCTGTGGTCTTGCAGTTTTGTTTGTTTTCAAAAGACTTAAGACTATAGAGACTCAGGGCAGGGTAAAGGTGTTTTCTTTTAGTATGCTGAGAAGAATTTCAGTAATCGCCATACCCAGTATACTCCAGCAAAGCTTTATTTCTGTAGGCAATATTGTAATTCAGGGTATAATCAACAGCTTCGGCACAGCAGTAGTTGCAGGCTATTCTGCCTCTGTAAAGCTTAATAACCTTGTGATAACATCTATGATTACCGTTGGCAACGGCATTTCAAATTACACCGCCCAGAATCTTGGTGCCAAAAAGCCTGAGCGGATAAAGAAAGGCTTTGCCGCAGGACTTTTAATCGTCTGGCTTATTGCAATACCCTTTGCAGTTCTGTATTTCTTCTTTGGCGAAGGACTTTCAGCATTGTTTATGAAAGCTCCTACCGAGGAAGCCTTAAGCAGTGCACGTATGTTTTTAAGGATAGTTTCTCCCTTTTATGCAGTGGTAGCTATGAAGCTTACCGCCGACGGAGTTTTACGCGGTCTTTCAAAAATGGGATTCTTTATGGCGGCAACCTTTACGGATTTAATCCTGAGGGTAGGACTTTCCTTTGTGCTAAGCCGATTTTTCGCTGATACCGGAATCTGGCTCAGCTGGCCCATTGGTTGGTCGGTTGCCACGGTGATGTCCGTATGCTTTTACTTTATATCTGTAAGAAAGAAAAATAAGAGTATTTAGGAATAAGAAAACCGCACCTTGGCTTAGTTTCAAGGTGCGGTTGAGTTTATTGTATTTAACCCGCCGTTGATTGAGGTATCCTCTAAAATTAACCTATCCAAAGGCGAAATGCCCTCAAGGGGCTACCTTGTTAGTCGATTACTTGGCGGCGTAATCTTTCCATTCTGTAGTCAAGCTCGGCACTTAAATCGGCACATTTCTTAAGTTCCTGAGCCATTTCGTCAGAAAAATGAACATTCTTCTTGTACCTTAACTGATGCTCCAAACTTGCCCAAACGTCCATAGCGATGGTCCTGAGCTGGATTTCAACCTTCATAATCTTCTTTTCGTTTGCAAGGAAAATCGGCACATTCACAAGCAGATGCAGGGAGCGGTAGCCGTTTTCTTTAGGATGAGCTATGTAGTCCTTTTTGCGGATAAGGGTGATATCGTCCTGGCTCAGAAGTGCGTTTGCGATAATGTAAACATCATCGGTAAATGAGCATATAACCCTGATACCTGCAACATCGTTGATGTATTGCTCAATGTTTTCGGCTGTAAGACTAAGGTCGCTGAGCTCTAACTTATCGGTAATGCTTAAAATGCTCTTAAGCCTTGTTTTGATGGTGTTTATGGGGTTTCTGTCATGTTGCAGGGAAAACTCCTCGTTAAGCACGTTGAGCTTGGTTTCAACCTCCATAATGGCACACTTGTAGTAAGACATAAGATTTGTCATTTTCTCAGAGTGCTCCTTAACCCACTTAAGGGTCTGAGGATTTACGTATTCAAAAACGGGCTCGTTCTTTTTAGATTTATTATTAACCATTTTTTGTACTGCCTTTCATATACTATAATAAGCATAAGGCTTATGTCTGATTTTGTCAATTAAAGTATTGTAAATAATATGTGATTCATAAGTGAAAAATGTTGTTGACAAATTTAAAGTTTTGTTGTAATATATAAAAGTTCCTTGGGGGTATAGCTCAGCTGGGAGAGCGCTTGAATGGCATTCAAGAGGTCAGCGGTTCGATCCCGCTTATCTCCACCAACGAAAACCGTATTGTAGGTCAGAAATGGCTTTACAATGCGGTTTTTCTTGTTTTAGAAATAAACACCAATTCTACCACTTGTTAGTAAATAACACTGAAAATTTTTAAAAAATGCGAGTAGTGTCGTAATTTTGTCGTACGGAATTCGGTGTTTTCCACAGATTTTCCACATCTATTGTATGCCGGGAACCCCTTTAACAATTCCCCTCAATTCTATTCTTTTATATTTTCTTTTATTTTCTTAATTTGAATTAGGTTATATTGATTTATATTATGTCAACAATTTGTCGACAAAAAATATGAAGCAGTTAGACAAACTGTTCCTTTAATACATATTCCTTGGTCTGAGTTACGCTTAGCTTTGAAAGCTCTTTCTGATAAAGGGACTCTACCTTTCGTGTGGGCTGAATTTTATTGTGAAAGAGCCAATGCCTTATTATACATATGCCGTCAACATTAATTAACATCCGGTTTATGTAAAGCTCTTCAATAGTGTCTTGATTTATTCCTGTAAGTCTTAAAACTGTTTTTGGGTTTATCACAACGCCATCATCGTCAGCGTGTAGCAAAAGTCCAAGATAAAGTGCTTTTGCGTCGTTGCTCAGATTTAAAAATTTATCGCTTTCATAAAAGTCAACAGAAAAACATCTTCTTTTCGCCATTTTAAAATCTCCTTAAAAATTACTTTCACTAATGAGGAGTTTTGAAGAAAAAATTGCATAGTTTTATGCAATTTATTTTAATGATTTCAAAAATATTTTAAATTTTCTCAATAATTTACTTTCTTTACAACAGGGGAGAAGGTATGGTATAATTTAAAAAGTTTATTTTTAGGAGAAGTTATGAGTATTTTAAATGTAGAACATCTGACCCACGGCTTTGGTGACCGTGCTATTTTTGACGATGTATCATTCCGACTTTTAAAGGGCGAGCATATAGGCCTTATCGGTGCCAACGGCGAGGGTAAGTCCACCTTTATGAATATTGTAACAGGCAAGCTTATGCCTGATGAGGGTAATGTAGAGTGGTCTAAAAATGTCCGTGTAGGCTACCTTGACCAGCATACTGTACTGTCAGCAGGTATGACCATTGAGGATGTGCTGAAGTCGGCTTTCGCATTTCTTTTTGATCTGGAAAAGCGAATGAACGAAATCTGCGACGCGTTAGGCGAGGCTTTTGAAGACCAAATGACCGAAATGCTTGAGGAGCTGGGTACAATTCAGGATACTCTGGACTCCCACGACTTTTACGTAATTGACGCAAAGGTAGAGGAAGTGGCACGTGCTTTAGGTTTAGCCGATATCGGACTTTCACGAGATGTTACGGATTTAAGCGGCGGTCAGCGTACCAAGGTGCTGCTTGCAAAGCTTTTGTTGGAAAAACCCGACATTCTGCTTCTGGACGAGCCTACCAACTACCTTGACGAAGAGCACATTGCCTGGCTTAAGCGTTATCTTATCGACTACGAAAACGCATTTATTCTTATTTCTCACGATATTCCTTTCCTCAATGAGGTTATCAATATAATCTATCATATGGAAAACTGCGAGCTTAACCGCTATGTTGGTGACTACAACCATTTTCAGGAAGTGTATGCCGTCAAGAAAGCTCAGCTTGAAGCCGCCTATAAGCGTCAGCAGCAGGAAATCAGCGAGCTTAAGGACTTTGTGGCACGTAACAAGGCACGTGTTTCTACAAGAAATATGGCTATGTCCCGACAGAAACTTTTAGATAAAATGGATGTTATAGAGCTGGCTCACGAAAAGCCCAAGCCTGAGTTTAACTTTAAGGTGGGCAGAACTCCCTCTAAGCTTATTTTTGAAACCAAGGATTTGGTAATAGGTTACACAGAGCCTCTCTCCAAACCTCTTAACATTACTATGGAAAGAGGTCAGAAGGTAGCATTAACTGGTGCCAACGGTATTGGTAAAACAACTCTGCTTAAGAGTATTTTAGGTCTTATACCTTCACTTTCAGGCTCAGTTGAAAAGGGTGATAACCTCCTTATCGGCTACTTCGAGCAGGAGTACACAGGGGATATGACCAACACCTGTATTGAGGAAATCTGGAAAGAGTTCCCATCCTTAATGCAGAACGAGGTGAGAGCCGCCCTTGCTAAATGCGGACTTACCACAAAGCACATCGAAAGTCAGGTTAGAGTTTTAAGCGGCGGCGAGCAGGCTAAAGTAAGGCTTTGTAAGCTTATTAATAACGAAACCAACATTTTGCTTCTTGATGAGCCTACAAACCACCTTGACGTTGACGCTAAGGACGAGCTTAAGCGTGCACTTAAGGAGTATAAAGGCAGTATACTTTTAATCTGCCACGAGCCTGAGTTTTACCACGATGTAGTTGACGAAGTAATCGACTGCACCAAATGGACAACCAAAATATTTTAACCGTGAAACACAAGGCAGCCCCGTGAGGGCGATTCGCCTTTGGACAGGTTGAATTTAGAGTAAACCTTTCATCAACGGCGGGTCGGTATATTTCTATAAATTAACAAATAAAAAACGGGAAGGCGTAATACCTTCCCGTTAAATTATTTTATTGAAGTGCTTCTTTTAAAGCTTTGGCAAGCTGGTCGGGGCAGGAGGTAGGCTTAAATCCGCATTTGATGCCCTCAAGTCTTTCAATTGCTTCTTCTGCTTTCATACCTTTTACCAAAGCCGAAACGCCCTGAGTGTTGCCATTGCAACCGCCTATGAACTTAACATCTTTAACAATGCCGTCTTCAAGCTCAAGCTCAATGTGGCTGGCACAAACACCTTTGGTTTTGTATTTATATGTCATAATGATTCTCCTTTGCGGTAAAATAAAAAATGCCGACTCAAGGTCGGCAATGGAGCGGATGACGAGGCTCGAACTCGCTACCTCCACCTTGGCAAGGTGGCGCTCTACCAGATGAGCTACATCCGCATCAACAGGCAATATAATAACACATAAATTTTAAATAGTCAAGAAGTTTTTTCAAAAAAACTTAATTTTTTTATTTTTCTCAAAAACTATTTCCAGATATACATTATTGTGGTAAAATGAATTCAGAATATATTTTTTGAAAGCGAAATTTATTTTATGGCTTATAATTTTAACTTAGGTGTCTGGGGTTCTGTTTTTGCTGTGCCGTCAGTAGTTGCTGACGAGCACCTTAAAATGGCGGGCGGCAACCAGCTTAAGGTTTTACTTTATCTTTTAAAAAATAATAATGGTGAGCTGACTGACGAGGCTATAGGCGAGGCACTTAATATGCATCCCGAAGACGTTAAGGATTCCTTAAGCTTCTGGGCAGAGCGTAAGGTGATAAGCCTTAATAATGAGGAAATTACCCCTGCTAAGGCGGAGCCAATAGTGGGTGAGAGTATTTCTTTTACTACTGTTGAGCCTGAGGCAGAGCCTAAAAAGGCTAAGCGTCCGGTTTCACGTGCTGTTCGCCCAGAGCCGGGTTATGTAATCAAGCGTCTCGGTTCAGACCCTGAACTTGCCTTGCTTATGGATGAAGCTCAGCGTATTTTCGGCAGAATGCTTTCAAATGCGGAGGCAGGCACTCTGGTTATGCTTATGGATACCGACGGACTTCCTGCGGATGTTATCATTATGCTTTTGCAGTATTGTGCCGACAACAATAAGGGCACAATGCGTTTTGTGGAGAAAATCGGCATAGAGTGGGGAAGCGAAGGCATTAACACCGTGTCTCTTGCTGAGGAAAAAATCCGCACAGTTACCGAAACATATTCCTACTTCAATAAGGTTGCCACAACCTTTGGTATGAAAAATGCAGGATCTCCTACAAAAAAACAGCTTACACTTGCCAATCAGTGGGTTGGCACATGGAGCTTTTCCGACGATATGCTCCGCCTTGCTTACGAAAGATGCGTGGACACAAAGGGCGAGCTTAATATGGATTATATCAACGGAATTCTTAAGAAATGGTATATGGCAGGGTGGAAGAAACCTGATGATGTAGAGGCTGATACGGTAAATGCTCCCAAAAAATCTGCAGACAAGCCTAAGAAAAAGAGAAAGAACGCCTTAGAGGTGGATGCTTCCTACGATATTGACGAATACGAGAAAAAGAGTATTTTCGATTAACCGATTTAAAGGGTGATTAATGTGTCATACAGCGACGCTGTTTATTCAAAAGCATATAGTATTTTAGATGCAAGGCGTAACCGTGCAGTAAGCGATGCCGAGGAAAGAAAGCTTAAAATCTATGCTGAAATTCCAAGGGCAGAGGCTATTGAGCGTGAGCTTTCAAGTTGCTCTATCAAAGCCGCACGTGCTGTTTTTGCAGGGGGAGACGCAAAGGAGCTTTTAAAGCTTCTCTCTCAGCAATGCAAAGGCTTAAGAGATGAGCTTGAAGCTTTGCTCAAAAATGCAGGCTATGATGAAAATGCCTTGGAGCCTCAGTATAACTGCCCTGTTTGCGAGGATAAAGGTACGGTTGAGCTTAATAATAAAACCATTACCTGCAATTGTTTTAAGGAGCTTTTAAAGGAATGCGCCTGCGCTGAAGTAAACAGCCTTTCTCCTCTTAATCTTTCTACTTTCGAGAGCTTCGAGCTTTCTTATTATCCTGATGCAGAGAACACAGAGGGCGTAAATCCACGCCGCAGAATGGCTCAGATTTTCAATTATTGTAAGGCCTATGCTATGAATTTTAAGGGTGACAGCCGCAGCCTTCTTATGCGTGGTGCTACAGGCCTTGGCAAAACTCACCTATCTTTAAGTATCGCCAACGAGCTTCTGGGAAAAGGGTTTTCCGTAGCCTATGTGTCAGCTCCCGACATCCTGTTTCAGCTTGAGCGTGCTCATTTTTCCTATGAGTATGAAAAGGAGCAGGACTTGATTTCTACCCTTACTGAGTGCGATTTGCTTATAATTGACGACTTGGGTACCGAGTTTGCCACAAACTATACCAACAGCCAGATTTATAATATTTTTAATAATAGAATATTACGCTCAAAACCGGTTATAATTAATACTAACCTAACAATAAAAGAGCATGAAAACTCCTATACACAGCGATTTGTCAGCCGTGTAATGGGCACTTGCGATAAGCTGGATTTTGTTGGCAGAGATATAAGACCCCAAAAAGCGTAAGATTTTTAGAAAATTTTCAAAAAAACTCTTGACTTTTCCTGAAAATGGGGTATAATAATCAACGTTGTCCATTGCGGAATTGTGTAAGGGTAGCACAGCAGACTCTGACTCTGTTTGTCTGGGTTCGAATCCTAGTTCCGCAGCCAATACGGCTCCGAGTCATCGGAGCCGTTTTTATTTTTTATTTTTCACAATTCGGGGTGTAGCGCAGTTTGGTAGTGTGCGACCTTCGGGGCGAAGATATTTATCTTCGTTATTTATAAAAGTTTTCTAAAAAATACATATAATTCGGGGTGTAGCGCAGTTTGGTAGTGTG
>JAZTWD010000044.1:0-16052 GCA_045635685.1 Ruminococcus sp. | reverse complement strand
ATTCTGTGACATTTTGGATCCTCTCCTTTACCGATAAATTTAAAACATAAAACAAAAAAACAAAAGCCGTCTCAAAGCAAAAACTTTGAGACGACTGAATAAACAATTCTAAGCCGCGGTACCACTCAAATTGTGAGGACTATTGCCCTACACCGCTTACAGGTTCCAACAAACCCTCTGCCTTAACGCGGCATTCACGGGAGCGTCTACTCAAACTGTGTTTTTCGGACTCCGGCTCGGAAGGGATAATCAAATGGAAAAACTTAGTATAACCTCGCACCAAACGGTTACTCTCTGAAAAAAGCTCAACCTGACTTCTTCGTCACAGCCTTTAATGTAGTAAAGAATAACAAAATCAGGTAAATTTGTCAAGAGTTTTTTAAAACTTTTCTTTTTTTCGAAAAAACCCTTTATCTTTTAGGTTTTATGGTGTATAATACAGATGTATGTGCAACACACAAAACATTTATATGTAAAGGAGCTTACAATTATGCCATTAGTTAATGCAAAAGAAATGCTTACAAAGGCAAAGGCAGGCCACTATGCAGTAGGCCAGTTCAACATCAACAACCTTGAGTGGACAAAGGCTATCCTTTTAACTGCTCAGGAGCTCAACTCCCCCGTTATACTTGGTGTTTCTGAGGGTGCAGGCAAGTACATGTGCGGCTACACAACCATCGTTGGTATGGTTAACGGTATGCTCAATGAGCTTAACATCACTGTTCCCGTTGCTCTTCACCTCGACCACGGTTCCTACGACGGTGCAAAGGCTTGTATCGCTGCAGGTTTCTCTTCCGTTATGTTCGACGGTTCTCACTATGCAATTGAGGAGAACATCGCTAAGACTAAGGAATTAGTTGCTATCTGCGAGGAAAAGGGTCTTTCTTTAGAGGCTGAGGTTGGTTCCATCGGCGGCGAGGAAGACGGCGTTGTTGGTGCAGGCGAATGCGCTGACCCCGACGAGTGCAAGATGATTGCTGATTTAGGCGTTACAATGCTTGCTGCAGGTATCGGTAACATCCACGGCAAATACCCCGAAAACTGGGCAGGTCTTTCCTTCGATACTCTTGAGGCTATTTCTGCTAAGACTGGCGATATGCCCCTCGTTCTTCACGGCGGTACAGGTATCCCCGAGGATATGATTAAGAAGGCTATTGACCTTGGCGTTTCCAAGATTAACGTTAACACAGAGTGCCAGCTCGCTTTTGCTGCTGCAACTCGTGAGTATGTTGAGGCTGGTAAGGACCTTCAGGGTAAGGGCTTCGACCCCAGAAAGCTTTTAGCTCCCGGCTTTGAGGCTATCAAGGCTACAGTTAAGGAGAAAATGGAGCTCTTCGGTTCCGTTAATAAGGCTTAAGCCGTAAGCTACGGCAGGGCGACTGTGCCTACTAATAACAACATCAAATCCCGTCGTTTAATTAACGGCGGGATTTTTTTGCAGGTCTGCCACCTGCAGGGCAGTTCGCCTTTAGATAGGTTGCTTATAGAGGTAAGCACACATCAACGGCGAGGCGAATTTAAATTAAACACTAACAGAAAAACCCCGCCGTTAGCGGGGTTTAGTTTATATCAGAGCTTTACAAAGGCGGAATCGCCCTCCGTGGCTAACGGAAAACCCCGCCGTTAAGCGGGGTTTAGTTTATATCAAAGTTTTATAAAGGCGGATATGCCCAATCGTAACTAACGGTTAGTCGATAACTCTTACCTTGATAACGTCCTCAAGGTTCTCTGTAGCCTTTGCTGCAGCTGCTGCGGGGCCTGTAACGTCGATAATCATATAACCGTAGTCACCGCGGCTCTTGCTTTCCATGTTCTCAACGTTTGCACCTGTTGCGGCAATAGCACCTGTAACAGTAGCAATAACATTGGGCTTATTGCGGTGAAGAACACAAATTCTTGTGTCACCGCTTCTTGCCATAGAAACTGCAGGGAAGTTAACGGAGTTCTTGATGTTACCGTTCTCTAAATAATCCTTAACCTGGTCTGCTGCCATAACTGCACAGTTGTCTTCGCTCTCGGGAGTAGAAGCACCAAGGTGAGGCATAGCAACAACGCCTTCCTCGCAAAGGAGGTCATCTGTAGCGAAGTCTGTAACGTACTTTGCAACCTTGCCGCTCTTTAATGCTGCGAGCATATCAGCGGAGTTAACAAGGCCGTCTCTGGAATAGTTAAGAATTCTAACGCCGTCTTTCATCATAGCGATAGACTCAGCGTTTATTGTTTCCTTAGTAGCAGCATTGAGGGGAACGTGGATTGTGATGTAGTCACACTCTTTGTAAATTTCCTCAACAGAGTTTGCGTGGTAGATGCTGTTCTTAAGTTTCCAAGCAGCATCAACAGAAATATAGGGGTCGAAGCCGTATACTTCCATACCTAAGGACTTAGCAGCGTTAGCAACTAAGATACCGATAGCACCAAGGCCGATAACGCCAAGCTTTTTGCCCATAATTTCGGGGCCAACAAACTGGCTCTTGCCTTTCTCTACCATTTTGCCAACTTCTGCGCCGTTACCCTTAAGAGTTTTTGCCCACTCGATACCGCCGATTACATCTCGGGAAGCAAGGAAAAGACCTGCAATAACAAGCTCTTTAACAGCGTTTGCATTTGCACCGGGAGTATTGAAAACTACAATACCATCCTCAGCGCACTTTTCAACGGGGATGTTGTTTGTACCTGCACCTGCTCTAGCAATTGCAAGAAGGCTCTCAGGCATAACTGTATCGTGCATAGAAGCACTACGAACTAAAACTGCATCGGGAGCATCGCAAGCATCTGTGATTGTATAGTTTGCACCGAGTCTGTCTGTACCGATTGCAGCGATTTTGTTAAGTGTAAGAATATTAAACATGTTTCTCTTCAAACTCCTTCATAACAGCAACTAACTTCTCAACGCCCTCGATAGGCATAGCGTTGTAGATAGAAGCACGCATACCGCCAACAGAACGGTGACCCTTGATGTTAACGATGCCGTTTTCAGTACAAACCTTAACAAACTCTGCATCTAAATCTGCATCGCCTGTAACGAAGGGAACGTTCATAAGAGAACGGTCTTCCTTAACAACTGTACCCTTGAAGAGCTTGGAGTTGTCGAGGAAATCGTAAAGGATAGCTGCCTTTTTCTCGTTGAGCTCTTTCATCTTCTCAAGGCCGCCGATTTCGTTCTTAATCCACTCAAGAACAAGCTTAGCAACATAAATTGTGTAGCAAGGAGGTGTGTTGAACATAGAATCGTTGTCAGCGTGAGTAGAATAATTAAACATTGTGGGAGTAATCTCCTGACCGTTGCCGATAAGATCCTCACGGATGATTACAACAGTAAGACCTGCAGGAGCCATGTTCTTCTGAGCACCTGCATAAAGCATACCGAATTTGGAAACGTCGATAGGCTCGGAAAGGATGCAGGAAGAAATATCAGCAATAAGAGGAACATTGCCTGTATCGGGAAGCTCGTGATAAACAGTACCATAAATGGTGTTGTTCATACAAATATGGAAGTAGTCTGCATCAGGTGTGAATGTAGACTTGTCAAGCTTAGGAATGTAGGAGAAGGTCTTATCCTCAGAAGAAGCTACAACGTTTGCACTGCCGTAGCGTGAACCCTCTTTGTAAGCCTTTTTAGCCCACTGACCTGTAACAACATAGTCAGCCTTGCCGGACTTGTTCATAAGGTTTAAAGGAATCATTGCGAACTGAGAAGAAGCACCGCCCTGAAGGAAAAGAACCTTGTAGTTGTCGGGGATATTCATTACTTCTC
This sequence comes from Ruminococcus sp., assembly GCA_045635685.1. GTDB lineage: Bacteria > Bacillota > Clostridia > Oscillospirales > Acutalibacteraceae > Ruminococcoides. The sequence continues at coordinate 12,298 of JAZTWD010000044.1, read as the reverse complement.
TTAAAAGTGCCTCAGCCTCTTTGATGATGCCGTCGTATACCTTGGAACGGTGGGACATTTCCATTACGGACTGACCGCTGCCCTGGTAATCCATCATCTCGTCAGCAGCTCTCTTTAAAACTGCCTCGGGCAGTACGGAAGGACCTGCAGAAAAATTATAAACTCTTGCCATTTCTAAAACTCCCTTTCATGCAAGATTTGAATATGTAACATTCATATTAGGGTGTCAGTTAAAATATTAACCCAATATGAACAATTATATTACTTTGAAACTCATAAGTCAAGAAAAAAGCAAAGCTGTCCGCAAAATTTGGGACAGCTTTTTGTAAAAATCATAATTAATCGCTAAAAACATCGTAATCTCGGGGCTTTCTGTCCTGAGGTTTTACGTGTTTTCTCTTATTTTTCTTGTTTTTCTTGGATTTATTAAGCTCACGCTTAAGGTTTGTGAAGAAGTAGCCTGTGCTTTTTACCGCCTGTCGGCTTCCCTTTACCACGCTTTTTGCGGTACTGCTTTGTTTCTTTGCAGGTGTGTTATTGGTATTTGCAGGCTTTGCATCTCCTGAACCAAAGGCATCATCAAAGAAAGCACCGCTTGTTTTGTATCCGCCTAAGTTTTCGGGATTTTGAGGATTGCGGGCTTTCTTTTCTGCACGGCTTAACACGTCATAGTCTCTTTTACGCTCAAGCTCTTTCTGACGGCGACGTTTTTCTTCCTTGCTTTTTTTGCCCATAAAATATGAGAAAGCAAAGAATCCCAGAATAAGCACCACAAGAACTATAAGGATTGGGATAAACACCTTCCAGAAGCCGATTTTGGGAGCATTGCTTAAGATTTCATCAAACTTAACGCTTGATACAACCTCTCTGATAAGGGCAATTTCCTCGGAGCTTAGTGCGTCACCCTGAGAGGTAGACATAATAACAATGCTCATACCGTTTACAATGGTAACGCTTTGCCTGCCGTAAACAGTAACGTCGCCTACGGTATCGTAGGTTGTAAAGTCAAGAAAAAGCACACCGCCATATTCGCCCTCGGTGCAATCCGAGTATTCGGGATTAGCAAGAATTGCGTCTTTATACTCCTCAAGAGCAGAGGAAGACAAAAGAGAAAGATTAAAAAACTCCTCGGTTTTTTTATCCTTTTGCATAAGCACTCTTATGTCCAGGTCAGGCGCAGGACTTGAAGCCTCAAGGTAAATACCCTCGGTCATAGTCGGCTTGTTGCTACGGGTTGCAACTGCCATATAATCAGGAATATCGATAGACATCTTAAGCTCCTCAATATAATGGGTCTTGCCCAGAGCACTTACGTTTAAAACTGAAAAAATCAGACAAATTATAGCTAAAACGAGACAAACAAAACGCTTATAGTTTCGCATTTTCGTTCCTCCTGAATATCATTATGGGGATTAAAATTTTACAATATAAAGCGAAATTTGTCAACAAAAAGCGAAAAAGCCGCCTGTGAATTTTCACAGGCGGCAATTCTATTTGGTTTTATCTTAGTGATGCATCAATCAGTCGCCGTAATTATAAACGCCAACCTTGAATTTACCCTCAGCATCTTTTTCGTCAAGGAGGTAGAAGCCCTTGCCGTCCTCAACATTTTCGGTAATATCAACTGTCTGCTGTGTGCCGTTGTTGAAGATGATGTTGGGAGTAGAGGGGTCAAGCTCATACTTGTAAACATCTTCACCATTCTCGTTCTTGCCAACATATTCCATAGCAGTGCCGGGCCAGCTTGTTGAGTCACTGCCGCCCCAGAAGAAGATGTTAACCTTTGACCAATTCTTGTTGTTGGAGAAGTAAACTGTCTTCTTTTCGGGAGGTGTAATCTCATCAAATGCACCGTCAACAAGTGTGAACTGGAACATATGGTAGGTTACGTTGTTATTCTGCTGACCGTGAGCATTTGACATATTTCTGTCGTACCAGTTCTCAGTAGCGTACTTAACAGTAACCTCGTGAGTACCTGCGGTTAATGTAAGTCTTAAGTGAGAGCTTACCTGATGGCCGAAGCTCATTGCAGGGAATACCAATGTGCCAACATCCTCGCCGTCAACATATACGGAACGGATAGCGGCAGTAATACCGGCAGTAGGATCGCCTTGATTTGTGTGAATTGATGAGAGCTGATATTCACCGTCAACGGGGATGTTTACTGTAAATGTAGAAGTGTTCTGTACATTACCAACATTTACTGCTACGTTAGAGCCTGCGGGGCTGTAGGTAACAGGCTTGGAAAGCTCAGACCAGAGGCCTGTGGTCTTGTCAACTGCAACTACGGAATATGCACCATAAGCGTCTGTACCGATTGTATAGGATGTGCCTGTTACGTCAACGTACTCAGAACCTGTCCATACTTTATATGTGCAACCTGCAACTGCGTTCCACTTAAGTGTTGTGCCGCTAAGTGTAGCATTGGGAGCCTTGGGAGCCTTGGCTGTGTTTTCAACCTTGAGGTTGATAACATCTTCTTCACCGCTGTCTGTTACTGTGATTTCAATAGTGTAATCACCCTTGGCATCTACGGGAAGAACATAATCGTTAGCTACCTTTTCGCCGTTAACGTAGATAGACTCAACTGTGTCGCCCTTGCCGTTAAGTGTAAGGCTGAGGTTTGCATCTCTGTACTTGTAGTTATCTACATAGAAGGGGCCTTCCATCCAATCAGGAACATAGGGGTCAAATGTGATACCCTCGGTGGTGTATTCCATACCGAAGAGAACTCTGTAGTAACCTGCCATTGTAGCGGCTACAGACCAAAGCTGCTGAGTGGAGTGTAAACCTTCGCCTGTTTCGTAGTCGATAACCTCATAGTTTGTGAGGCAAGCAACTGCACCGCGAACGCAGGAGTTCCAGATTTCCTCAGCAAGGAGGTTGTTCTCGTTATTATTATTTACGGCACCAATCATAAGAATTGCTTCCCAGCCGGGCCATACACCGGAATCGTGATACTTATAATCTGTCCAACGCTCTGCGTTTTTCTGGGGATAAACTGTGTTTGCACCAAAGGGAACGAGAGTGTGGTTTTCCATAATGGAGTCAGCCTTTTCCTGACCGCCGATGTTGTACCATACTGCGTAACCGTTAGCAAGTACGTCCTGCTTGTAAGCAAGGGGTGAACCCATCCAGTCGGGATACTCCCAGGATGTGTATGTGCCTAAATCATCAAGCCAGAGTCTGTCGGCAATTGCCTTTTCAAGGTCAGCAGCTAAGTCTGCCCAAGCCTTTGCCTCTGCCTCGTCCTTACCTAAGATTTCTGCTGCCTCGGAGAGAATCTTCATAGCCTGGCAGAAGATGATGTTTGTAGAAGCGGCTTTGCCCTCTGCAATTGTAACGATGCCGTTTTCGTCGTCTTCGCCTGTCCAGTCGTTGTAGGTCTTATCTCTGTGGTCAAGACCGCAGGTTTCGCCTCTGAAGAGGCCTGCCTCTGCGTCGTAAACTACTTCGTAGTCCTGCATAATTGTATTGGAAGCTACGTTGTAGAAGTACTCAAGAGTTTCCTTGTTGCCGTCTGCAAGGTATGTCTCCCAAACAGCAAGCATCATAATAATTCTGTCGGTAGATACGGGGTAAGAGCCACCTGTACCTGTGTCTTCTTCAAATGTAAGGTTGCCGTCCTTACCTACTACCTTTGCCTCAGCACAGTTTGTAGAAATTTCGGGGAACAACCATGAAAGGATATACTGCATTGAAATAGCGGTGTCACGAGTCCAAACCTTATGCCAGTTTGTACCTGTGTAGAATACATCACCATAAGTCTCGTCATAGTTAATGCTCTTGAAAATCTCTTCCATTGTCAGGTTGTAAGCTGCCTCTGCAAGAGGTGTGTTGGGAGCATAGAAAGAAGGAGCTTCGCCAACGATATTGAGGTCGTAGTTCCACTCTCTGTCGGAGCCTGTTTCGGAAGTAAGGATATGAGAGCCTGTGTTTGCAACAACGCGGGAGTCGTTCTCTGTAAGACCGTTTACAAAGAGTGTGTAGTCCTGAGCATCGCTTACGTTTACACTGCCGCCCTTATACTCTGTATCGCCGTAAACCTGAATTGCGTTTAATGTAATCTCTGCACCGAAATCAAAGAAGAAGCCGAAGGAGTAAACGTCTGAAAGTTCAAATACAACGTCGCCGCCCTGAACCTTACCTTCGAGCTCATATTTCTTGTTGTCAGCAGTTGTAAGAGTTGCTTTTACAACCTTTTCTTCTGCCTTGGGAGCATCAGCGGCGGCAACTGCAGGAGCATCGGCAACTGCAGGAGCTACCTCATCTTCAACTGTAACGTTCTCGCCGATGGGATACTCAACAGGGATTTTTGCTACAAACTTCTGGATAGCTGTTGCATCCTTAATGTTAATTTTGCCGTCAGAATTTACATCAGCACAGAAAGTTGCATCGCCTACAAGCATAAGAAGCTTTGCGGCGTGCTTCTGGATAACGGTAGCATCCTTAACGTTAATCTTTTCGTTTAAGTCTGCATCACCCAGGAGGTATGTTTTCTGTGTGCCTGTCTCAGTAGGAGCAGTAGACTCTGTGGGAGTTGTAGAAGCTGTAGAAGTAGGAGCTGTAGCTGTGGGAGCTGAGGGCTCAGTTACCTCTGTGGGAACAGTAGCTGTTGCAGTAGGCTCTGTGGTAACTGTTGTGGGCTCTGTTACGGGAGCTGAGGGATTAGGCACAGCCTCAGCACCTGAAAGACCTACAAACACAACCTTGTTAACTGTAGCTTCCTTATCAAAGCCGAAACCTACCTTACCTTCGGTTGCAGTTAAATCTGTATAAGCCGAACCATAAGTTTCTACCCATCCATCGGGAGAGCTTACATAGCCCTGAAGTGCAATGTCAGTTTCGGAAGCATCGTCCTTAACACCCTGAACCTGAAGTGTAGCAAAATCAGCACCCTCAGCTTCGTACTTAAGCCAAGTGATGTTCTTAGGTGCATTTAAAGTAATGAACTTCTCTTCGCCTTCTTCAAGTGCATCAACCTCTACGTAGGTACCGTCAGAGAATACAACCTTACCCTTGGAGGTTTCAACAGGAGCGTTTATGATAATCTTATTTACATCAAAAGCATTTGCAAAACGAACGCCCTTGTAAGCGTCGGTGACAAATTCATAGCCCATAAGCTCAATATTTTCGATGTACTCAAACTTAATCTCGCTTACATCAATTGAGCCCTTCATAGTGCTTACATAAATTTCGGTTTCACCGTCAATTACAAAGTTTGCAAAAGGCTGTTCCTTTGTAATTTCAAATGTTTCGCCCTTTGCATTGTAAAGCATTGTGTTGCCCTTTTTAGTAGCGGCATCATCAATAGAAACAATGTAAACACCATTCTGCTCAGGCTTAACGATTAAAGAAACGTACTCATCAACATTAAGACCCTGGATTTTGCCGTCTTTAACAAGAGCTGTATCGGAAGCAGAGTCAAAATTCTTGAAGTTAAGTGTTGTTTCGCCCTTTGAGATAGCGTCAGCCGCATCATTTGCAGGGGTAACAACTATTTTATCAACGTTGAAGGTACCGTCAATATTGTCAATTGTAATTCTGTTGTAGCCGGGCTTAAGAGTTTTGGTGAATACCATAGTCTTGTAAACACCCCAACCGCCTGTAGATTCAAAGAAACCTACATCAGTTTTGTCGCCTGTTACAAAATTGAAAATACCGTCGTCAGTTTCAGAAGCAACGTTAATTTCAAATCTGTATGTAACTGCTTCTTTACCTGAAACAGTAACACCAAAGTTCAGGCTGTCGTCAGCGTTAAAGTCGCCAACATATTTGCCGCCTGATACCTTGGAATCGGAAAGCACGCTTACTGCACCAAGAGCAAAGGTGAACTTTTCAGCCTCAATAGTTGTGGCTTTTGTGGCACTTAATGTAAAGTCAGACTTTGTGTTCATAGATTCTGCTGTATAGTTTCTTGTTTTTGTGTCAGCAGTAAACTTGATAATAGAGTCAGACTCAATAGTTAAATGTGCGTTATCGTCATCATTTGAGGGATGACCGATAGATGTACTCCAGTTGGGAGTAGCAATCTTAAATTCGTAGTTACCTCCTGTCATATCCAGCACAAGAGTGTAAATGCCGTTGCCGCTGTCTACAAATCTGTACTGTTCGTAGCAGTTCCAACCGTTCATATTACCTCTGAGGTAAAGACCTGCCGCTAAGCTGTTAGCCGATACAGAAACAATACCTGCAAAAGGTATGGCCGCAATAAGCAGTAATAAGCTCAGCAAAAGGCTTAGAATACGGAGAGAAAACTTCTTCGTTTTCATAAGTTTCAAATCCTTTCTTAATAAAAATCGCCATAAATATATGCCAAATTTATATTATCATATTTATTAAAAATTGGCAAGTATCAGAAATACTTTTGTGCAAAACGCTACAAAAACCAACTTTTATTTTGACAAAGACGAAAATCGCCAAAATTAAGAGATAAATTTTGTAATTTAAATATAAATATATTTTATCTTTATTTTTGTAAATTTATGTGTTATTATGATTGTGTATAATTCCTTTTAAAAGGAGGAAAGCAAAGTGATTTACTTTGTAGAAGACGACAGTAATATAAGAGAACTGGTGGTTTACACCCTTAATTCAACAGGATTCGAGGCTACGGGCTTTTCTAAGCCCTCTTTGTTCTGGCAGGCTATCAAGGACGAAACCCCTACCCTTATCCTTCTTGACATTATGCTTCCTGAGGAGGACGGCCTGAGCATTTTACAAAAGCTCAGAAGCAATGCCGACACAGCCTCTGTGCCTGTAATTATACTTACAGCAAAGGCTGACGAGTACGACAAGGTACGCGGCTTTGACTTAGGTGCTGATGATTACGTTCCCAAGCCTTTTGGTATGATGGAGCTTGTAGCAAGGGTCAAGGCGGTTTTAAGGCGGGTAGAGCGTGAAACTGCTCCCTCTGACTACACCATAGGTGCACTTTATGTATGCCCCAAAAAGCATATTGTAAAGGTAAACGGCGAAGCCGTTGTACTTACCCTTAAGGAATTTGATATGCTTTGCTATCTGCTGGAAAACAAGGGCATAGTCCTAAGCCGTGACCAAATACTAAATAAAGTATGGGGCTACTCCTTTGACGGCGAAAGCAGAACCGTTGATGTTCACGTAAGAACCCTGCGTCAGAAGCTTGGCGAAGGCGGCGACTCAATAAGCACAATCCGCGGAATAGGCTACAAGATAGGTGACTAAAATGAAAAAACAGATTTTTGCAACTATTTTTCCCACCTGTCTTTCGGCTCTTTGTGTTGGCATAGCCACTGGCTTTACGGTAATATACACCGACTTTAAGGAAACCCACTGGAGCGTAGCCGCTCTTTGGGCAATTATTGCCTTCTTTATATTTGCCCTGCTTTTCGCAGGTATTGCCATTCTGGCATCCGTAAACTTAAGCCGAAAAATCAGCAATCCCGTAAACTCTATAGATTTCGATGCTCCCGACAAAGCAAGGCTTCCTAAGGAATTTGACCCTTTATGCAAGCGAATCGAAACTCAGAACAAGGAAATGGAAAAGCGTTTTCAGGCTATTACGGCAAATCACGAATCTCAGGACAGTATGCGTCAGCAGTTTACTGCGAACGTTTCCCACGAGCTTAAAACTCCCCTTACCTCTGTTTCGGGCTATGCGGAGCTTATCCGTGACGGACTTGTAGAGGGAGAGAACATCAGCCGTTTTGCAGGCAAGATTTTCGACGAAAGCCAGCGAATGATAACCCTTGTAGGCGATATTATCAAGCTCAGCCAGTTTGATGAAAAGGATATAAACGTAAAAATCGAACGCATTGAACTACTTAATCTTTGCCGTACTGTTATCTCAGGCCTTGAATCTCTGGCAAACAAGCAGGATGTAACCATAAACCTTTCCGGCGACAATGTTGAGATAAACGGTGCCGAGCTGATTGTGGAAGAAATCATCCATAACCTTGTGAAAAACGCCATTAAGTACAACAAACCCGGCGGTAAGGTCGACGTCAGCGTTAAGCAATGCCTCGATGGCATTGAGCTCAGCGTTGCTGATACAGGCATAGGTATTCCCGAAGAGGATATTGAGCATATTTTCGAAAGATTTTACAGGGTGGACAAAAGCCACTCCAAGGATATAGGCGGTACAGGCCTTGGACTTTCAATAGTAAAGCACGGTGCAATGTTCCACAACGCTTCCATTTCTATTGAAAGCAAGGTTGACGCAGGCACCACCATAAGAGTACTGTTTTAAAGGGAGGTTTAAAATGGGTAAAAATATAAAACCGCAGGCAACACCAATGCCTCAGTCTCAGCGAAATGTAAATATGGACATTATAAGAATAATTGCCTTTGCCTTTGTTCCCAGTGTTCACTTTTTTCTGCATAACGGCTTTTACAGCCAGACCGTAGATAACCCCAGAATGGTTATTATGACCTTTATGAGAAACCTGTTTTTGCTTTGCATACCTTTGTTTTTGCTTTTAACAGGTTATCTTCAGGGCAACAAGAAGATGGAACCCAACAAAAAGTATTATCTTAAAATACTTAAGATTATTGTTCCCTTCCTTATTATTATGACCTTCGACCTTATTTACATAGTCAATGTTCTGGGCTGGGAATACGGAGTTAAGGAATACATTCACAACTACACCTCTTTCACCCATTATTCATGGTATGTTGAGATGTACATCGGTTTGTTTATGCTTATCCCCTTCCTTAACCTTATCTGGCAAAATTTAAAGAACAAAAAGCAGGAAAAAATTCTTGTTATCACTATGTTCATACTGATGGTTGCTCCAACCATTTTCAACTATTATCAGTTTGACGCAGAAAACATTATGGCTTGCACCTCTGACGATTACTGGTCGATCTTCCCCAACTGGTGGACAGGCGCTTACCCATTAGCTTACTACTTCACAGGTGCCTACCTTGCAAAGAATAAGGATGATTTCAAATTAAAGCCTATTTACTCTTTCCTCATTTTCCTTGGCACTTGGGCTGTATGCGGTACCTACACCGTGCTTCGTTGCTGGAATGGTAAGGCAAGCGTTCACGGTTGGTTGGGGTACAACAGCTGGGGACTTTACTTTATGGGTGTGGCACTGTTTATCTTTGTTAATTCCGTTAAGTTCAAATCTGTTCCTAAGTTTGCAGGCAAGGCTCTGGGCAAACTTTCAGACCTTACCTTTGGCGCATATCTTGCAAGCTGGATGCTTGACCAGTATATGTACAGCAAGGTGCTTAACGTAAAGATTCCCGTTATGGAAGACAGATTATGGTGGTATGTTCCCTGTGTATTGCTTGCAGTAACAGTAGCATTTGTTATTTCTTTTGTGGCAGACTTATTCTACAAGGCGGGCTCAATTGTGGTTTCCGATATTGCAAAGGAAATCCGAAAAAGCAAAAATTCTTAAATCAAATCTCAACAAAAAACGGCAATTCCCTTTGGGTTTTGTCGTTTTTTTAGATTTTTTCGCAATTTTACATAGATTTAACAAAACTACATTGAAATTTAACATTCATTTGCTATAGTAAACTCAATGTAAAATCAAATAAAAATACAAGGAGTGCTTTTTATGAGTATCACCCCTGTTTTTCAGCTGATTACGGGACTTGCCATGTTCCTTTTCGGTATGAACGCTATGGGCGACGGACTTAAAAAGGTTGCAGGCAGTAAGCTTGAAACAGTTTTATGGAAGCTTTCTTCCACCCCTACCCGAGGCGTACTTTTAGGTACAGGTGTTACGGCTGTTATTCAGTCATCCTCCGCTACCTCATGTATGGTTGTTGGTTTTGTTAACTCCGGTATGATGACTATTGCTCAGGCAATCGGCATTATTATGGGTGCCAACATCGGTACTACCGCCACAGGCTGGATTTTGAGCCTTTCGGCTGTTGAGGGTCAGGGCGAGGCTTTCTGGACTCAGTTCTTATCCACCACTTTTATTTCCGCTGTTTTTGCACTTATCGGCACGCTGTTTATGATGTTTGCCAAGAAGAACACCTTTAAGCACACAGGCTCAATTATGCTTGGCTTTGCCGTACTTATGAGCGGTATGAAAATGATGAGCGGTGCTATGGGCTTCTTAGAGGACAGCCCTGTGTTTGCAGAAATGATGACAACTATGTCAAACCCCTTCTTCGGTATTTTAGTGGGCACGGTTATTACTGCAATTTTACAGAGTGCATCTGCTTCTATCGGTATTTTACAGTCTTTGGCAGTTACAGGCCTGGTTAACAATGATGCCGCTATTTACCTTATTATCGGTATGTGTATCGGTGCCTCTATGCCTGTTCTTCTCTCTGCTATCGGTGCTACAACAAACGGTAAGCGTGCATCTATTATTTACCTTATCTTCAACTCTATCGGTGCGATTATCCTTACTCCTGTTTTCTGGGGTGCCAACGAAATTTTCCATTTCGGCTTTATGGATATTCCTGCTGACGCTATCAGCATTGCTCTTATTAATACCGTATTCAATGCAGCAACAACAATTCTTCTTATGCCCTTTGTTAAGCAGTTTGATAAGCTTGTGTGTGCTCTTATCAAGGATAAGAAAACCGACAAGAAAGCAAACGAGCTTGACCGACTTGAAGAGCGTTTTCTTACTCATCCCGGTCTTGCTATTGAGCAGAGCCGTGCAGTACTTTGCTCTATGGCTGAGCAGTCTCACCAGAACCTTATTGAGGCTTTCTCTCTTATGGATGAATTCTCCGAAGAAGCTTATGAAAAGGTTGTGGCTGACGAAGGCGTAATTGATACATACGAAGATAAGCTTGGTACTTACCTTGTAAAAATCACAGGTAAAGAGCTTAACAAGGACCAGAGCCGTGAGGTTTCCAAATTCCTGCATACAATCGGCGACTTCGAAAGAATTTCTGACCACGCACTTACTATTGCCGATGCCGCTCAGGAAATTAACGAAAAGCAGATTTCCTTCTCCCACGCCGCACAAACAGAGCTTAAGCAGCTTTCCGCCGCTGTTTCAGAGATTGTTGACATTTCTGTTAAAGCATTTATCAACAACGACAACGACCTTGCTCACCGAGTAGAGCCCTTGGAGGAAACAATCGATATGCTTTGCGACGAGCTGAAGCTTCGTCACATCAGCCGAGTTCAGAACGGCAACTGTACTCTTACCCATGGCTTTGTATTCTCCGACTACATAACAAACTGCGAAAGAATCGCAGACCATTGCTCCAACATCGCCGTTGCTCTTATTGAGCTTGATATGGACGAGTTTGAGGCTCACGCATACTTAAGCACTCTTAAACAGCACAAGAGCATGCTCTTCAACACCTACTTTGAAGAGTACAAAAACAAATACACAGTTTAAGCTTAAACTAAACTAAACAAAGCACAGCGTTAATTCGCTGTGCTTTTTCTTTTGACATCTTCATATAAATTACCGAGGTGTACATATATGAAGATTTTCTCCCTTACCAAAAAGGAAATTTTAACGGCTATGGGTGCGTTTTTAATTGCCGCCACTGCCCTTTCCATAGGCGGTGCAACTGTAAGCAAGGCGGTAACCGCCGCCACAGAACCTCGGGATATTCCCATATATTCGGTAGAAACTGATGAAAAAAAGGTGGCGATTTCTTTTGATGCCGCTTGGGGTAACGAGCAAACCACAGAGCTTCTGGATATTCTTGACCGCTACAAGGTAAAGGCAACATTCTTTCTTGTGGGGCAATGGGTGGATAATTTTCCCGATTCCGTTAAAGAAATAGCCAAAAAAGGCCACGATGTTGAGAACCACTCCAACACCCACGCACATATGCCTGAACTTTCTTTAGAGGGTATGCAGGAGGAACTTGTAAGCTGTAATGAAAAAATCAAAGCTCTTACAGGCAAGTGCCCTACCCTTTTCCGTCCGCCTTACGGCGACTACAACAACGATGTTGTTGCCTCAGTTAAAAATCAAAATATGTACTGTATTCAATGGGACGTGGATTCTCTGGACTGGAAAGACCTTTCTGCCAATGAAATAACAGGGCGAATAACCTCAAAAATCCAACCGGGGTCAATCGTTCTTCTTCATAACGGGGCCAAAAACACCCCCGAAGCCTTGCCTTCAATTATAGAAGGCATACAGGAGCAAGGGTATGAATTAGTGCCGATTTCAGAACTTGTGCCCGAGGGCGAATATAAAACCGACCACGAAGGCAGAATGAGCATTATAGAATAAACTTACAAAAAGAGATATGAGAGATTTTTATTCTCTCATATCTCTTTTTTCATTCAACAAATTGGAATTTATCTGTCCGTAGTCTTTTCAATAATTCTATACACTTTTTCAGACCAATCCCAAATATCTTT
>JAZTWD010000043.1:0-9154 GCA_045635685.1 Ruminococcus sp. | reverse complement strand
AAGCTTGGTTTTATTGCTAAATACAGCATAAGCCCTGTGGAATATATATTTTTACAGGAGGATTTTATTATGGCAAATTCTATTATGACTTTTGACAAGTACAGAACTTATGAAACCGAATTTGCAGGCAGACCTTTGGTTATCGAAACCGGTAAGACAACTCAGCTTGCAAACGGCGCATGCTTTGTTCGCTATGGCGAGACAGTAGTTCACGTTGCTGTAACTGCTGCAGCAAAGCCCAGAGACGGCATTGACTTTTTCCCTCTTTCCGTTGATTTTGAGGAGAAGCTCTATTCCGTTGGTAAGATTCCCGGCAGCTTCTTAAAGCGTGAGGGCAGACCTTCCGACAAGGCTATCCTTACAAGCCGTGTTATCGACAGACCCATCAGACCTCTTTTCCCCAAGGATATGAGAAACGATGTTTCTATCGTTTGTACTGTAATGAGCGTTGACCCCGACTGTGCTCCCGAGATTGCAGCTATGGTTGGTGTTTCCCTTGCTCTTTCTATTTCCGACATTCCTTGGAACGGTCCTATCAGTAGCGTTTCTGTTGGCTATGTTGACGATGAAATCGTTATCAACCCCACAGCAGAGCAGAGAGAGCGTTCTAAAATGGCTACTACTGTTGCTTCTACAGACAGCCGCGTTGCTATGATTGAGGCAGGTGCTGACTGCGTAAGCGACGAAATTATGTACAACGCAATTATGGCAGGCCACGAGGCTAACCAGTCTATTATTGAGTTTATCAAGGGTATTCAGGCAGAAATCGGCAAAGAGAAGTTCAGCTACCCCTCCAACGAGCCTGACCACGATATGTTCGAGGCTATTAAGGCTTTTGCAGAGGAAGACATCAAGTTTGCTCTTGATACAGACGACAAGACAGTTCGTGACGAAAGACTTAAGCCCATTTACGAGGCAGTTCACGAGAAGTTCGACGAGATTTACCCCGAAAGTGAAGCTAAGATTGACGAGTGCCTTTACAAGACTCAGAAGTTCATCGTTCGCCGTTGGTTACTTGACGAGCAGAAGCGTGTTGACGGCAGAGGTATGAACGACATCCGTCCTCTTGCGTCAGAAGTAGGCGTTCTTCCCAGAGTTCACGGTTCAGGTTTATTTACACGTGGCCAGACTCAGGTTCTCACAGTTGCAACTTTAGGCCCTGTTTCCGACCAGCAGCTTTTAGACGGTATTGATGAGGAAGAGTACAAGCGTTATATGCACCACTACAACTTCCCCAGCTACTCCGTTGGTGAAACAAAGCCCAGCCGCGGCCCCGGCAGACGTGAAATCGGTCACGGTGCTCTTGCAGAAAGAGCTCTTGCTCCCGTAATTCCCTCTGTTGAGGAGTTCCCCTATGCAATCAGACTCGTTTCCGAGATTCTTTCTTCTAACGGTTCTACTTCTCAGGGTTCTGTTTGCGGTTCTACACTTGCTCTTATGGATGCAGGTGTTCCCATTAAGGAGCCTGTTGCAGGTATCTCCTGCGGTCTTATTACTGAGGGCGACCGCTGGATGACAATGGTTGACATTCAGGGTGTTGAGGACTTCTTCGGCGATATGGACTTTAAGGTAGCAGGTACAAGAGACGGCATTACAGCTATCCAGATGGACCTTAAGATTTCCGGTCTTACTCCCGAAATCATCAAGGAGGCTCTTGAGAAAACTCACGAGGCTCGTATCTATATTCTTGACGAAATTATGCTTAAGGCTATTCCTGAGCCCAGAGCAGAGCTTAGTAAGTATGCTCCCAAGATGCTTACAACAACAATTCCTGCTGATAAGATTTCTGAAGTTATCGGTAAGGGCGGTAAGGTAATCAAGGAGATTCAGGCTGAGTGTCAGGTTAAGATTGACATCGAGGAAGACGGCGAGTTTGGCCATGTATTCGTAAGCGGTGTTGATGCTGAGAACTGTAAGCGTGCTCTCAGCATTGTTGAGACAATCGCAGTTGACCCCGAGCCCGGTGCAATGTTCCTCGGTAAGGTTACAAGACTTATGGAGTTCGGTGCGTTTGTTGAGATTGCTCCCGGCAAAGAAGGCCTTGTTCATGTTTCTCAGCTTGACGTTAAGCGTACAGAAAAGGTAAGTGACGTTGTTAACGTTGGCGATGTAATCCGTGTTAAGGTTCTTGAAATCGACGATAAGGGCAGACTTAACCTTTCCAGAAGAGCAGTTCTTATTGAGGTTGACGGCTTAACTCCCGAGAACGACCCCGCTGCCGACAGACCCCGCAGAGAAGGCGGCAAAGGTAACTTCCGCGGTGGCAGAAGAAATAACCACTAATTAAATAACAAATAAAATTAAGGTGCTGAGGTTTTAAGCTTCAGCACCTTTTTGTTTTTGTTGAAAAACACAGAATATTGTGGTAATATTTAGAAAAACAAGTTTAGGGGAAATGTTTATGAAAATGTTCAAGCCTAAAGAGCTGATGGGCACGGCTGTTCAGCTTATGGTAGTGGCACTTTTACTGCCTTTTATTGCAATACTTCTGGGAATGATTGTACAGAGCAACCCTGATGTATCGGGCAAAATTGTAGATTCCGTAATCAATATACTTCCTTTTTCCGATACAATTCAGAATGTTCTTTTAGGTGTAAATACTGCCTCTCCTATGACAACAGTGTGGGGATATCTTGAAGCTGTTTATAACTCTGTTGCAAATGATATGATGCTTGCAATGTACGTTGGTATGTGGCTTCACGCATTCAGAATTATTTTTAAAGAAGTAATTCCAATTCCCGGTCTTCCTGTATTCCAGACGGTTTGCGGTCTTCTTTTTGGTGCGTTAACCCTTAATATGATTCACGATGAGGTTATGGTGCCAATAATTCTTGCTTTTTTAATGGTTCTTAATATTGTGCTCACCATTATATTTGTACATAAAAAGGTGTGGCAGAAGATTCTTGACCTTGCGGTAAACCTCAGTTTTCAGTGCTTTTTAACAGCTCTGACAAGCGGATATGTGCTTGTGCTTTGTATGTGTTGGAAAGGTTATTTTACCGATGTAAAGGTGGCAATCGTTCTTGTAATTATCACTACTCTTATCTGGATTGTTTATTTTCTTATTCAATATATTTTGTTTATTAAGAAGTGAAAAAAAGGTGCAGAAGGCAATTTGCTTTCTGCACCTTTTTGTGTATTTACTATGATTAAAACTCTACCCACCGTTAATGAAAGTTATTATTTTAATAAACTTTTCCAAAGGCGGAGTTGCCCTGTCGGTGGCTAACCGACCGAATTGCCTGCTGTGGCTAACGGTCAGCACTTTTTGTTATACATTAAAGTTTTTATAGATTTTTAATTCGGTTTCTTTTATTATACCTAAGCCTAAGAACTTATCCTGAAATTTCACTCTGAAAATCTCACTCTGAGCTGTGTCTTTCGGCAATGAGCGAAGTCGCTCTAATCCCAATGCTCCGCCGTTTTTAAAACGGATAGACTGAGCTTCGGAAACGCTTACTTCGCGGTAAGTGTCAAAAAGCCTTTCAATAGGCAGAAGCCTTGCCTCGATTTCCTCAGCAGTTAAGCTTTTAAGCTCATTCATCGTCACAGCCTCTTCAAGGCTGAATCCGCAGGCTTTTGTACGGCACAAAGAGGTCATAACTGCAATTGTGCCCAGAGCCTTGCCAATGTCATCAATAAGGGAGCGTATGTATGTACCCTTAGAGCAAGCAACCTTGATTTTTGCAGTCTGATTTTCTTCGTCGAAGCTTTCAGAAGTCAGGCTGTAAATGGTAACAGGCCTTGCTTCACGCTCTACCTTAATGCCCTGACGGGCTAAATCATAAAGCCTTTTGCCGTCTTTCTTAAGTGCAGAGTACATAGGTGGCACCTGCATAATGTTGCCCCTGAAATTCTCTAAAATGCTTTCAAACTGCACTTTGGTAACAGTGGATTTTTCTTCCCTCAGAACCTCCCCCCAGATATCAAGGGTGTCGGTTTCTAAGCCGAATTTAAGCTCTGCTACATATTCTTTGTCGTGATTAGGCAGAATATCCTGAGCCTTTGTAGCCACACCTAAAAGCACAGGGAGAACCCCCGTTGCGTTAGGGTCAAGAGTACCGCAGTGGCCTGTTTTCCTTTGCCCTGAGGCTCTGCGTGTAACAGCAACAGCATCAAAGGAAGTAAAGTCCATAGGCTTGTTTATTATGAGAACTCCGTTCATAATATTTTCTCAGCCTCTTCTATAAGTGACTCTTTTACATAAGCTAAAGTACCCTCAATGGTGCATCCCGAAGCCGCAACGTGACCGCCGCCGCCAAAAACAGAGCAGTAAGCGGAAGCATCAACGCCTTCGTTGGTTCTTACAGAAATTTTGAAAATCCCGTCTTCCTTTTCACGGATTGTAATGCCCATTAATACGCCCTCAACACGGCGGGGGATAGAGGCCAAGCCTTCTACCTCGTCGTCACCTACGCCTGCTTTTTTGAGCATATCAAGGGTGACAACAATAAGGGCAAGCTTGCCGTTCAAATGAAGCTCTAAGGTGTTGTAGACTAACTTCTGAAGCTCAATTCGGGCAGGAGACATAATCTCGAACATTTCGGCATTTATCTTTTCCCAAGGGGCACCTGCCGCCATGGTTTTGGCGGCAATAAGGTGGGTTTTGGGAGTGGTGTTTGTATAGCGGAAACAACCTGTGTCGGTAGAAAGACCTGTGTAAATACAGGTGGCAATGTGCTCGTCAAGGATAACACCTGTCATAAGACCTAAAAGCTCAAATACAATCTCAGCGGCAGAAGCTGATGTTGCATCAACGTACTTCATCTTTGCATCGATTGAGTTTGTGCCGTGGTGGTCTACACAAATATCGATGATATCCTTATATTTCTCCTCATTTTCGCCTAAAAGTGAGGTGGCGGCAACGTCTACGCTTACAACTGCCTCCGCTTCAAAATCCTGCTCTTTTACGCCTTTTTTGAGAAAGGCGTATTTTTTGGCAGGCTCACCGCAGGTTATAACCCTTGCTTTTTTATTAAGCTGCTGTAAAGCACCGCATAAAGCGTAGGCAGAGCCTAAGGTGTCACCGTCGGGATAGCGGTGGGTGAGGATTTCTACATTATCCATTGTCATAAGCTTTTCGGCAATAGCCTTAAGATTATTCATTTTCCTCGGTTTCCTCTCGTTTTATATCAAGGTCGTGGAGAATTTTAGAAATATTGGCACTGTACTCAATTGAGTCAGTAGCCTTGAAGATAAGTGTGGGTACGTGGCGGATTGAAAGCCTCAGCCCTAATTCGCGGCGGATAAAGCCTGCGGCGGATTTAAGTCCCTTAACGGCTTCAGTTGCCTTTGCCATACCCTCAAGAGCACTGATGTAAACGGTGCAGTAGCTCAGATCATTTGTAACCTCAACACGAATGATAGAAACAAATGAGCCCTGAACTCTGGGGTCTTTAACGTCTCTTAAAATAGCAGTAAGCTCTCGCTTAATATCTTCTGTGGTTCTTGAAATTTTATGACTTGCCATTTAATTTACCTCCGGCTTAGTCCTCGCGGTATTCCTCAATAATGAATGCCTCGAATACGTCGCCTTCTTTAATATCGTTAAATCGCTCAAGACCGAGACCGCACTCGTAGCCCTCGGCTACTTCCTTAACGGAATCCTTGAATCTCTGGAGAGATGCAACAGCATCTTCGGCAATAATAATACCGTCACGAACAACGCGAATCTGTGCGTTTCTTGCAAGCTTACCGCTCTTAACGTAGCAACCTGCAATGGTGCCAACGGATTTGATTTTAATAACGTTACGGCACTCGGCAGTACCAAGGATAACCTCTCTTGTTTTGGGAGCAAGCATACCCTTCATAGCGGATTCAATCTCTTCGATACAATCGTAGATGATTGTGTACATACGCATATCAACACCGTCACGCTCAGCATTAACTGCGGCAACTGCATCGGGACGAACGTTAAAGCCTACGATAATAGCGTTAGATGCGTTTGCAAGCATAACGTCGCTTTCGTTAACAGCACCCACACCCTGGTGAATAACGTGAACACGAACTTCATCGTTAGAAAGCTTTTCCAAAGACTGTCTTACAGCCTCTACGGAGCCCTGAACGTCAGCCTTAACAACAATCTTAAGCTCCTTAACTTCGCCAAGCTTCATCTGGTCGAAGAGGTTATCAAGGCTTACCTTTGTCTGAGACTTAAAGAGCTCTTCCTTCTTAGCGGCCTTTCTTTCCTCAACAAGCTCACGTGCAAGACGTTCGTCAGAAACTGCGTCAAATATGTCACCGCCTGTGGGAACTTCTGCAAGACCTGTAATCTCAACAGGAACAGAAGGACCTGCAACCTTAACCTTTTCGCCGTGCTCGTTGGTCATAGCACGGACTCTGCCTACAGCTGTACCTGCAACAACGATATCGCCCTGATGGAGTGTACCGTTCTGAACAAGGATAGTTGCAATGGGGCCTCTGCCCTTGTCAAGGCGGGCTTCAATAACTGTACCTTTAGCGGCACGGTCGGGGTTAGCCTTAAGCTCTTTCATATCTGCAACGAGAATTACCATTTCAAGCAGGTCTTCAATACCCATACCTGTCTTAGCAGAAATAGGCATACAGGGTGTGTCACCGCCCCATGCCTCGGGGATAATCTCGTGCTCTGTAAGCTGCTGCATAACTCTGTCAGGGTTAGCGGCAATCTTATCCATTTTGTTGATAGCAACAATTACAGAAACGCCTGCAGCCTTTGCGTGGTTAATAGCCTCAATTGTCTGGGGCATAATACCGTCGTCAGCGGCAACAACAAGGATAGCGATATCTGTGCACTGTGCACCTCTTGCTCTCATAGTTGTGAAAGCTTCGTGACCGGGAGTATCAAGGAACGTGATGTCTCTGTCGTTAACGTTTACTCTGTAAGCACCGATGTGCTGAGTAATACCGCCTGCCTCGCCTGCTGTAACGTTTGCGTGGCGGATAAAGTCCAGGAGAGAAGTCTTACCGTGGTCAACGTGACCCATAACAACAACAACGGGAGCTCTATCCTTAAGGTTTGCCTCGTTGTCTACTGTGTCGTCAATAATTCTCTCTTCGATTGTAACAACAACTTCCTTTTCAACCTTTGCGTGGAACTCCATAGCAATAAGAGATGCTGTGTCGAAGTCTACAGAGTCGTTCTGAGTAACCATTGTGCCCATAAGGAAAGCCTTCTTGATAACCTCGGCGACAGTAGCCTTAAGTCTTAAAGCAAGCTCTGTAATGGTAATTTCATCGGGAATCTTAACTGTAATGGGCTTAGCCTTACGCTCCTGAGCGATTCTCTTAAGACGCTCTGCCTCAGTTTCCTTTCTGGAATTCTTAGGCTTGTTTCTCTGCTGTGAACGCTGGTTAATCTTCTGTTTTGCCTTGGACATATTGCTGTCAGACTTAACCTTGTCGTAAGCAAGATTATCGTACTTTTCGTTGTAACGCTCAACGTTTACGTCAACTGTACGTGTGTTAACAATTTTACCTGCACTACGCTTACTCTTGATTTCGGAAGTAGTGTCAACATCTTCGTAAGACTTAGGATTCTTAGCCTTCTTTTCCTGAGGCTTTTCAGCAGGCTTTGCCTCAGTCTTAGCAGGAGCTTTTTCGCCTTTAAGGCTTGCTTCAAGCTCTTTTTTAGCCTGAACCTTCTTCTCACGCTCTTCTTCCTTGCGTTTTTCTTCGGCTTCTTCCTTAGCCTCAATAGCCTTGTCGCGAACCTCGAAGTAGGAGCTGAGGCTGTCCATATTATTTTTCTGTGTAAAGTAGTCAAAAACTACGTTAAGCTCGTTTTCATCAAGGGTTGTCATAGACTTTTTAGTTGCACCGCAGTATTTGGAAACAATCTCGATAACCTCTTTGCTGGAAACATTAAGGTCTTTTGCGACCTCGTGGATTTTGTATTTAATCATTCAATTTTCCTCCCTTATTACTGATAAGCTCAGAAAGCTTTTTTGCAAAGCCCTCATCCTCAACCGAGAGCACTGCACAGGTTTTGCCGAGAGAGAAGCTCAGCTCATCCTTATTGTAATCTAAAATCTCGTAAGTGGTGCCCTTTAAGGCGGAGATTACTTTTTTCTTTGTGTTTTCAGAAATGTCGCTTGCCATAAGCACAAGCTTTGCGTTATCTGACTCTACAGACTCAATAACCATATCACAGCCGATTTTCATTTTGCCTGCTCTACGGCAAAGTCCGAGAAAATTAAGGAGTTTGTCATTCACCTTTTGCCATCTCCTCTTTAAGATTTTCGTAAACCTCAGAGGGGATAGAGGATGAAAAAGCCTTTTCAAGGCGTTTGCCCTTAATTGCTTTGTTAAGGCAATCTGCACAGCCACAGATGTAAGCACCTCTGCCGGGCTTTTTGCCTGTAAAGTCAAGCTCAATGTTGCCTTTTGCTATAACTTCGCCGTTTTCATTCACGGTATCGGGAAGCCTCACAACTCTTATAAGCTCTTTTTTCGGCTTCATTTCATTACAGCCTGTGCATTTTCGAAGGGGTATCTTTTTCTGCTTCAAAAGTTTCCCTCCTAAAATTTAAGCTTCAGCTTCGTCTACTGCAGGCTCGTCGTCCTCGTCTTCACCGTAGAAGCCACTTTCGGGACGGATGTCGATTTTCCAGCCTGTAAGCTTTGCGGCAAGGCGGGCATTCTGGCCCTTGTTGCCAATTGCAAGAGAAAGCTGAGAATCGGGAACGGTTACTCTGCAGCTCTTTGTGCCGTCTTCGGCGACAACTACAGAAACAACGCTTGCAGGAGCAAGAGCTGCTGCAATGAACTTCTCAGGGTCTTCATCATAAACGATGATGTCGATTTTTTCACCGCCGAGCTCTTCAACGATTGTGCCAACACGGGCGCCACGGTTGCCGATACAAGCGCCAACTGCATCAACAGCAGGGTCGTTAGAGATAACAGCCATTTTTGTTCTGGAGCCTGCCTCACGGGAGATAGACTTGATTTCTACAATGCCGTCGAAAATTTCGGGTACTTCTTTTTCAAACATTTTTCTTACAAAGTCGGGATGTGTGCGGCTGATAATAGCCTTGGGGCCACGATCGCCTACTCTTACGTCTACAACGTAAATCTTAACAGAATCGCCTTCCTTCAGGTTTTCCTCGCCAACCTGCTCGCTTACAGGGAGCACGGCCTCAGCCTTACCGAAGCGGATTGTAGCGTTGCCTGTTTT
>JAZTWD010000042.1:0-14721 GCA_045635685.1 Ruminococcus sp. | reverse complement strand
GGCGACGCAGAGTTCGTTGATTACGCTAACATCGATAAGGCTCCCGAAGAGAGAGAGCGTGGTATCACAATCAACACAGCTCACGTTGAGTATCAGACAGAGGCTCGTCACTATGCACACGTTGACTGCCCCGGCCATGCTGACTACGTTAAGAACATGATCACAGGTGCTGCTCAGATGGACGGTGCTATCCTCGTAGTTTCCGCTGCTGACGGTCCTATGCCCCAGACAAGAGAGCACATCCTTCTCTCCCGTCAGGTTGGCGTTCCCTACATCGTAGTATTCATGAACAAGTGCGACCAGGTTGACGACGAAGAGCTTCTCGAGCTCGTTGAGATGGAGATCCGTGACCTCCTCACAGAGTACGAGTTCCCCGGCGACGATACACCTATCATCAAGGGTTCTGCATTCCAGGCTCTTGACAGCGCTTCCAAGGATCCTGCAGCTGCTGAGTATGCTTGCATCCACGAGCTTATGGCTGCTGTTGACAGCTTCATCCCCACACCCGAGAGAAAGTCTGACCTTCCCTTCCTTATGCCCGTTGAGGACGTATTCACAATCACAGGTCGTGGTACTGTTGCAACCGGTAGAGTTGAGAGAGGTACAGTTAAGACTCAGGAAGAAGTTGAGATCGTTGGTCTCACAGACGAGAGACGTAAGGTTGTTGTTACAGGTCTTGAGATGTTCAGAAAGTCCCTCGACTTTGCTGAGGCTGGTGAGAACGTAGGTGTTCTCCTCAGAGGTGTTCAGAGATCCGAGATCGAGCGTGGTCAGGTTCTTGCAAAGCCCGGCTCCATCAACCCCCACACAAAGTTCCGTGGTCAGGTTTACGTTCTTACTAAGGAAGAAGGCGGCCGTCATACTCCCTTCTTCAACAACTACCGTCCCCAGTTCTACTTCAGAACAACAGACGTTACAGGTACAATCAGCCTTCCCGAGGGCACAGAGATGTGCATGCCTGGCGATAACGTAGAGATGGACGTTGAGCTCATCACACCTATCGCTATCGAGGTTGGTCTCCGTTTCGCTATCCGTGAGGGTGGTAGAACAGTTGGTTCAGGCGCAGTTATCGCTATCAACGAGTAATTTCAGTAACTTAGGGTTATTATCCTGATTACGAAAACCAATATCAAAGCTTTAAGCGGCTATCCGAAAGGGTAGCCGCTTTTTGTTTTTCTTATAAAAGCTTGTATTTACTCCCAAAGTATTGAAATTTATATTATCCTATGATACTATTTTTTTGTGGGCTGAGTTCTTATTCAGTCAAATATAAATACGGGGTGATAATATGAAAAAGAAATGTGTAAAATTAATCGCGGCTTTCCTGTTGCTTTGCGTAATGGTAACTGCTTTTCCGCTGAATGCATTTGCAGGTGAAGTGCAGGATGGTATTGTTACGTATTACACAGACGATAATGGTACGCGTACAGGAATCAAGAGAATAAACCTTAGTCCATATACATACTACGATTGTTCAGGCGGTGAAGAAGCAGACGTTGATTCTGTTTATCTTTACAATATTCTGAAAGATAAAATCAGCTTTGATGACAACACCTCAATAAGTATTCTTGACGAGTGGGCTTCAATTGCCGCCGCTATTTTTGAAAACGAGGGCAAATATACCTGTGCTGATAATTATGCTGATCAGTTTGGTAAGAAACATGGTAACGATGAATATGAATGTTACGTAAGAGATTTGTTGGCAGACCCTGCATCAAAGAGTAACGGCTCTGTAAGTAATGACAACTACCATTCTACAGGTCTTACTATTACCAACTCCCTGTCGTCTGTCAGAAATAAAATGGGTGAAGAAATTGCTGACAGAATCAAACGCAAAACCTGCTCCGCCAGCGATATTCTGAGTCAGGGCGATAATTGTGACGATGCATTGCTGGATTTAAAGGATGACACAACCCGCGATGTTATTTATAATATAGTAACCTCCATATCAAGATCCGGTGCCACAGCGAAATTCACTTATAATTCCTATGGTATTGCCTTCTATGATTTTGATTTATCCATTATTGCAGACGAAGATCTTGAGTATATTTCCGAGGCAGAGGCATACAGAGATCAGGATGATTCTATCAAAGCTGCTCATGCAGCAGGTGTAGCAGGAACAAACTATGAAAGCAGCAACGACGTTACATATTTTGTTGGAACAGAAAACTACTCTGCAATGGACGTTAACAAGGAAATCAGCCTTAATAATACTACAACCTCAACTGTAGGCACCTCATTGGAAAACACAGAAGGCTATTCTTTTGAAGAACTGGTTGGCAGCGAAACAGAGCTTGACAGTACACTTAAGTTTATAGTTGGCGGTGTTACAGAAACAATCCAGTTTTCTTTTACAGCAAATGAGTTCTTTCAGACTGCTTATACAGAAGAGAATTCTCTTTCTTCTTCAGTTGGTGTTAATGACGTGGTGTCTGTGCCTATGCCTGCCCAGACAGTCGGTTATGTAGAGCAGGGATACGGTACAGCTACTTCTGAGGTTTCTTATGATGTTCCTGTAGCACTTACCTTCAAAGTTGCAATTTTCAGTATGAGCGGTGACGTGTATGCTGATAAAGGTTGTGTTCTTGCTTTTAGTACATCAGGTTATACACAGAGCAACTTCTCTACAATTTTTGGTACAAATGGTGACAGTACTAAGGGTTTATACGCTTATGACAGCCTTTATAAAAGATATACAAATAAAGATGTAAACGGTTGGGATGGCACCAACGGAAACAACCATAAGTATTATAAAAAGCATGATGGAAGTTCCAAACCTACCGACCTTACAAATGAAGGCCTTAAATGGAATAATATAAGCACAACAATAACTAACAACTGCAATAAAAGCATCGATAAGATTGCCCAAAGGGTGCCTATGCTGACATCAGGTGCAGTTGCCTATAACACCAGCGAAAGCTACAACTCTATTGTTTATGACCAAAGACCTATGTATCTGCCCACTTATTTTGTGGCGGAAAATTTAGCTACAGTTTCCTTTAATATGGATGTAGGCGGCGCTTTCGGTCTTAATCAGATAAAAATGATGGCATATAACAAAAACGGAGTTCCCTATTATGGTTATTTTAAAGAGATGGGCCATTGGGAAGTGTGTCCGGGCAGTGAAGATATTTTATCCGTTGAGAAAGCATCAAACAGTGTTATTGCCAAAGCTGCAGGTGTTGGTAACGTGCAGTATGTGCTCAACGACGGCATTGAGTTAACAGCAGACAAAGAGTCAGGCACAGTAACAGCCAAGGATATTCCTCCCTATGTGGTTTCTTTTGCAGTAAAAGAAGAGGAGCCTAAGCGGGTTGTTCTTACCAAAAATAAAAACTCTGCTATTACTGCTACAGTGGGTGATGAGCCTGTTTATATTCCTGAGCTTGCAGACGTGAAAGATGCAGACGGAAACTCTCTTAACAATTACCCGATAGCTTGGGAAACAGAGGCTGATGTTGATGGTGTCACCATTGATGAAAACAACTGCATAAGCTTTACTGAAGACGGCACATACAAAATCCGTGCTGTTGTTAACCGCGGAACCCTTAGTGAAAGCTGCTCTGATTGGCTGGAGATTACCCCACGTGAAAAGCGAGTAATCGCATCTGCTGATTTTGATATGCAGGATGTTAAAAACGTTATCCTGAATTTCAGACACCTTAAAAACGGCAGTCATAGCTCTAAGGTAAGATATGATATTGCCTCTTTTGTTAATTGGTATGACCAGTATGGCGACAAGTGGACAGGCGAGCCTTTGGATATTGCCGTTACGGTTGATAATCCTGAGGGTGCCCAGATAACTGATGGAAGATTTGTTACTTTGTCTGATGCAGGTAAATATAATATTTGTGTAAAGGTTCCTAAGCTTAAGGATGCAGTTATCGGTTCTTGTGAGTTTAATGTTAAAGAAGACGTTCAGCATGAGCTTGGCGATACTGACAATGACAATTACCGCACTATTAAAGATGCTACTCTGATTCAGAAATATCTTGCAAATATTATTACCGTTGAGGGTATGAATACAGAAAATGCAGATGTTAACAAAGACAACAAAATCACAATATCAGATGCCACAGCTATTCAGAAGTTTCTTGCTAAAATTATTAAGTAAGTAAGCATTCTGTGAGCTTATTAATAAAATATTTGTTGCAATTTTTCTCAAAATAGTGCATGGTATATTCTAAAACTTAGTAAAAGAGAATTTTAAATAGCTGAAGGATTAAAAGCACAGCCCCTGAAGAGGAAGACGCTGTTTTTGAGGTTTTCAAGAACAAGTGGAAAGACCGGCTTGACTTTGCTGATTAATCAGAATCAAAACAAAAATGACCCCTGCGGATTTTATTTATCCGCAGGGGTTTGTTTTATAATATGTGGTATACATTCCAAAATAGCCCAGCCGTGGTTAACGGTCGAAATGCCCAGCTGTGGTTAACAGTTGATTTATCCCTAAAATTGACCTTTTATCCCAGAAAGTGAACATTTGGTTTGATTAGTGATATTTTTAGATGGGTGGCGGATATGAATATTCCAAATAAATATTTGCCTTTTATCATAACCACATTGGTCAGAGTGGCCTGTGAATTTAAGAGCCGCTTTGATGCAGGAAATTATATATGATATTTTGAGGTGATTATTATGAAAAAAACACTAATCAGAACAATTTCTATTTTGGTAATGGCATGTACATTGCTGACGGCTGTTCCGCTGAGTGCATCGGCGTCAACCAACTGCTCGGTAACTTACTATCGGGACCCTTTCGGTAAAGAGACGGGCATTAAAGAAATCAAAATGGATGATTATACATATTACGATTGCTCGGGAAATACATCAGTTAAAATTGATGCTGCTTATCTGAACAAACTACTCACAACAAATGTATCCGGAGATTCATTCGACTCAATACTCAGCGAGTGGGCAAATATCGCTTCTGCAATTTTCGAAAAAAACGGAAGGTACACATTTACATATTACGACGATAGCGGAGAAACATATAACAGCCGTTTTGCCAAAGGTACGGAAAATAAAGACTCAAACTGTGATGTGGTTTCTTTGCTGAGCCATCCTCAGTCAACAAGCGGACAAGATGCCGGTTATTGGTGGCATGGTTCCACAGGTCTCAGGGTTGCGAATTCTCTGGATGAGGTAAGAACAGAGATGGCAAACGAGATTGCAAAGGGCATTGATAAGGATAACTGCAACGGAAATGATATTCTGGGTCAGGGTGAATTTGATGATGCTTTACCAACTATGGGTGGTCATGACAAATCTCCTGTGCTCTATAACATTGTAACTTCAGTTGACAGTGACAGAGGGCGGTACCTTTACTCATACAATGCTTATGGCATAGCTTTTTATGATTTTAACCTGTCTGTTCTTGCTGATGACAATATTGACTATGTTATCAAAACAGACTGCGGTGGCGGTACACTTACTCTTGATAATCTTAATACCGTAACTTCGCAGGTGGTTTCTCAGGTTAACGACACAGGTATAAATTCTACAATGGAAATTACCACTGAAAACTCATCCTCAGAAACCATTACAACATCTATGGAGCATTCTAAATCTTTATCATTCGAGCAAAGCGTTGGTATGGAAGCAAGCTTTGAGGGAATCGGCGGGTTATCTACAAACTTTTCAGTAGGTGAAGCCCTTACAACAACCAAAGGAGAAGAAAACTCAGTTGCACATGCCTCATCTTCTTCTGTTACATCTTCTATTGATGTACCTGCTTACACTCAGGCTGTTCTGGAGCAGAAATACGGCTATGGTATCAGCCGTCTCAGCTACAATGTTCCTGTTGCACTTAACTTTAAGGTTGCAATTTTCTCTATGGGCGGAGATGTTTATGCCGATGGTATGTGCATTTGCGCTATGAGTACAGACAATTATACCCAGAGATATTTTTATACTACTTTCGGCGAGAATACAGGCAATGCTTACAAAGACCTTGGCTACCGTATATCAAACAGCTTTGCCGGAGGTGTGGATACTAAAACAGGTGCAACAAAGGTGTTTTTCGGAGAGCACGGTTTCTTTTCAGATGATGTTGATATGCCTGTAAATTACGATTTGAATTGGAATGATATTGGCAACAAGTTTACAGAACTTACGTCTTACAGGAAAACGTTGAATGACTTTTATTTAAGATTGCCTATGATGGCAACAGGTGCAGAGTCAGTTCTTCAGCGTGAGACTTATCAAACAAAAATTTCCGAATATCAGCCATTGTATCTTCCTAAAACTCTTCGTGTTACAAACCTTGGCGACATTAATCAGAATGTATACAACGGCGCAACCGTTAATCTCAACAAAATGAAAATTGATGCGTTCAATATTTATGATGTGCCCTATTACGGCTTTAAAGTTGCGGATGGTCATTGGGAAATCTGCGAGGGCAGTGAAGATGTTATGAAGATGACAGAAGGCACAAATACCCTTACAATAACAGGTAAACCGGGTGACAGTGGCTGTGTTAAGTGGGTGCTTAACGATGATGTTGAGTATACCGCCGCTTTTGAGAAAGGTGTTGCAAACAGCGAAACCCTCAAACCTGTAATTATGCAGTTCTCAGTTCAGGAAAAATACATTATTAACCCGAATTATTAATTTGTTTTAAATTTCGCTATTGCAATTTTTCTTAAAATAGTGTATGGTTATTCTATAACTTTAGTAAAGGAGAATTTAAAATGGCTGAAGATATGATTATGGACGAAGCTCTCGAAGAAGAAGAGGGCAGCATTATTGTTCTTGAAGATGACCTTGGCAACGAGGTTGAGTTTGAGTATCTTGACGTTGTAGATTACGAAGGCGACGAGTACCTTGTACTTATGCCTGTTGAGGAAGAGGAAGACGCTGAGGGCGAGGTTCTTATCCTTAAAATCGTTTCTATTGATGACGAGCACGAGACCTTTGAGGGTATCGAGGACGAAGAGCTTGTAGACGCTGTTTTTGAGGTTTTCAAAAACAAGTGGAAAGACCAGCTTGACTTTGCTGACTAATTCAAACTAAAACATTTAACCCCTGCAAGGTTTAATTTCCTTGCAGGGGTTTTGTGTTTATATGCAGGTCTGAATAAGATTTGTAGGGAAGATATGTCAAAATCCTACCCGCCGTTGATGAACTTTGCCTCTGAATGTAACCTATCCAAAGGCGAAATGCCCTGCCGTGGTTAACGGCCGAATTGCCCTGCTGTGGCTAACAGGCGATTTGCGGTGTCGCATTTCTTATTTTAAGGCTTCGGTGGCTCGGACGCACGGACGCAAAAATGCCGTCGGCGGTTAGCCAACGGCATCTCTGCAAGGATTTTTTGAAATTAACGTGAAAACGAAGTAAACAAAAGTAAAAATTTATGCAGTCTTTGTTTCTGATTCACCGAATAAGCCAAGTCTGAAAAGCTTGGACTCATCTTCCTTGTTGTCACAAAGAATGTAGGCATCGGTAATCTTGCCGCCCTCGATAAGCTTGGTTAAGCCAATGAGCTGACAAAGCTTGCTTTTTAAGTTAAGGTGGTCGCCTTCTCTTGTTACGAGATAGACATTGCCTTTGCAAGTGTCGAGCACGGCGAGGAACTTAGCCACATCGATGTTGTGAAGATTGATGACAGATGTCATACATGATTCCTCCTTTATAATATTTTCGTGCTGCCATTTACCATTTGGCATTATCCTTTAAAAGGCGGATTAACGAACATTTGCATTCCGCCAATATCAGGTGGACCTGACCTGATGATTACATTATAGCAGGGTTTTCGTAAATGTCAACAACAAAACGCCTTTCAGCTTGTACATAATGCCATAGCGCATATAAACGTTGTATAGGTATTGGCGCTATAATTTGTTGATAATACACAAAAGGCTGAACGGATAAAAATCCTTCCGCCAAATTCTCTTAGTAACTTTGCACCGATTTTTAGAATACCCCGATAATAATTGTTGATATTAAACAAATCTGCAGGTTTTATTGCGTTTTTGCCACATAACTAATTGAAAAGCCATTTTATATCCTTAATTTATCCTCAAAAATGGCGTATTGATGTTTGTCACCATTTATGATACAATAAAAATATACTTTAAAAAGGCGGTATTTTTTTATGTTAAACGATTTTTATAAACAGTTTAAAAGCGGCACCGACATCCGCGGCGTGGCTTCAGAAGGCGTAGAGGGTCAGGCAGTTAACCTTACCGATGAGGTTGTACGCAATATGGCCGGCGGCTTTGCTCGCTTTCTTGGCAATAAATTAAGCAAGAAAATTACAGATTTAAAGGTTGCAGTAGGCAGAGACTCTCGTATTTCAGGTCCCAGAATTGCAGAAATTGTTATTAAAACTCTTTCCGATTACGGCATCGAGGTGCTTGACTGCGGTCTTGCTACAACACCTTCAATGTTTATGACAACTGTGGAGTTAGGCTGTGATGCCGCTGTGCAGATTACCGCAAGCCACCACCCCTTTAACAGAAACGGCCTTAAGTTCTTTACACGTCAGGGCGGTTTAGAGGGTGCTGACATTACTCAGATTTTAGAGTATGCTCAGGAAGGTTTAGCTCCTCAGGATGCTCTTAACGGCTTGATGAAAAAAGTTAACTTTATGGACAGATACGCAGAAATCCTCTGCGATATTATCAAAAAAGGCGTTAATGCCGAGGATTACGATATGCCCCTTAAGGGCCTTCATATCTGCGTTGACGCAGGTAACGGCGTAGGCGGCTTCTATGCTGACAAGGTGCTTAAGGTACTTGGTGCAGATACTACAGGCTCACGCTACCTTGATCCCGACGGAATGTTCCCCAACCACGTTCCCAACCCTGAGGATAAGGTGGCTATGGCGGCAATTTCCGAGGCTGTTACTCAGAGCGGTGCTGATTTAGGCGTAATTTTCGACACCGACGTTGACCGCGGTGCCGCAGTAGACAGCAAGGGCGTTGAAATTAACCGCAACCGCCTTGTAGCTTTGGCTTCTGCTATTGCACTTGAAGGAAACGCAGGCGGTACAATTGTTACTGACTCCATCACTTCCGACGGACTTAAAGAGTTCATTGAAAAGACCTTAGGCGGCAAGCATTACAGATATCGCCGCGGTTATAAAAATGTTATCGACAAGGCTCAGGAGCTTGAGGCCCAGGGTATTTGCTGTCCTTTGGCTATTGAAACCTCAGGCCATGCCGCAATGAAAGAGAACTACTTCCTTGATGATGGTGCTTATCTTTGCACAAAGATTATTATTAAGGCAGCACAGCTCAGACGTGAAGGCAAAGAAATCGGCGACCTTATTGCTGACCTTAAGGAATGCAAAGAGGAAAAGGAAATCCGTATTAAGATTAAAGAGGCAGACTTTGCCGCTTACGGCAAGAGCGTTATTGAAAAGCTTACTGCTTACGCTGAGGCTCAGCCAACTTGGAAAGTTGCTGATGATAACCGCGAGGGTATCAGAGTTTCCTTTGGCGAGGGTGACGGTGACGGTTGGTTCTTGCTTCGTCTTTCTGTTCACGACCCCATTATGCCTCTTAATATCGAGAGCAACACCGAGGGCGGAGTAGGGGTTATCCTTAATAAGCTTATGGGCTTCTTAAAGGAATGTGAAGGTTTAGATATCTGAGCCCGTTAGCCACGGCAGGCAGTTCGCCTACGGACAGATTTATTTAGAGGCATGCTTCCGCAGACGGCGGGTTAAACAAACTAAATAAAAGCTCCTTTTGGTTTTCAAGAGGAGCTTTTTTGTATATATTTACTTTTGAGTTGTAAAACTTATCCAAAATTAAAAGCCGCAATATATAAATGTTCTACGGCTAACTTGGCAGAAAGTGCTGAAATTTGACGGTGGATTTGGTATAATTGTACCGATACATTATTAAGATTGAGGGATGTTATGGGTATGGTTAAAAAGTACATAAGTGACCTGAAGCTTGAATTTAAGAGTTACAATGTGCAGAAGTTCACAAAAGACCTTACTGCAGGCTTAACTGTTTGTGCGGTGGCTTTGCCTTTAGCTCTGGCTTTTGGTGTTTCGGGCGGTGCAACTGCGGCTGCAGGTATGGTTACTGCTATTGTGGCAGGTATTGTAATCGGTCTTTTATCAGGTGCATCTTTCCAGATTTCAGGTCCCACAGGTGCTATGAGTGCGGTGCTGATTTCAATCGTTATTAATTACCAGCTTAAGGGTGTTTTTATTGCTTGCTTTTTAGCAGGTGTAATTATGCTTTTGTGCGGTATTTTTAAGCTTGGCAGGCTCATAAGCTTTATTCCCTCATCGGTTATTATGGGCTTTACTTCGGGTATTGCCATTACCATTGCTATGGGTCAGGTGGATAATTTCTTTGGCACCGTTAGCGAAGGCACAAGCATTATCGAAAAAGTTTCTTCTTATTTTACATTAGGTTTTACTCCCGATTTAACTACAACTTTAATTGCTTTAGGCTCAATGGCGGTTATGATTATCTGGCCTAAAAAGTGGGGTGCAAGGGTACCGGCTTCATTGGTTGCAATTATCCTTGCAACTGCAGTTCAGCTTATATTCAGTTTTGACGTTGCAGTTGTTGGCGATATTCCCAAAACACTTTTTCTTGAGGAAAGACTCAGCCTCGAGGGTGTAAACCTTGATATGATTAAAAACCTTGCGTCACCTATCTTTACTATTGCGGCTCTGGCTATTATCGAAAGCTTACTTTGCGGTGCTTCGGCATCCCGTATGAAGAAAGAGCCTTTCGACGCTGACCGTGAGTTAGTTGCACAGGGTGTGGGTAATATGATTCTGCCTCTTTTAGGCGGTGTGCCTGCTACTGCGGCTATTGCCAGAACTTCCGTTGCCATTAAATCAGGCGAGCAGACAAGACTTACAAGCGTTTTTCACTCTGTTTTCCTTTTGGCGGCAATGTTTTTACTTGGCGGTGTAATGTCAAAAATTCCCCTTTCAGCTCTTGCGGCGGTGCTTATGGTAACTGCCTTTAAGATGAACGAGTGGGAAGACATTAAGTTTATTTTCAAGAATAAGTTCAAAACTTCTATCAGCCAGTTCCTGCTTACAATGGTTTGCACCGTTGTCTTTGACTTAACCATTGCAATTGTTTTAGGCGTGCTTTACTCTGCAATTATGTATATGGCTCAGTCTGCTCACGTTTCGGTGCATTTTTCAGACGTTGACCCTGAAAAGCTTAAGGGCAAAATTGACTGCGGCGAAGAGGACTTCAAGGGCGTTCAGGTGGCTTACGTTACAGGGCCTTTGTACTTTGCTTCGGCAAGCGAGCTTGAAAAGAAGCTCAGCGAAGTAAAAACCGAAAGCCATACACTTCTGCTTTCAATGCGTGGTGTGCCCAGTATTGACGTTGCAGGTGCTAAGGTTGTGCTTGAAGCCGTTGAAGGTCTTAAAGACCGTGGGGTTTGCGTTATGTTCTGCGGTATGACAAAACGTGCAAAATTAACCCTTGACCGTGCAGGCGTAACTGATTTAGTGGGGGAAGAAAGCTACTTTGTAAGTGCCGACCTTGCCTTTTTAAAGCTTATTGAAGCCGAAAAGGCTTGAATTAAATAAAAGAGTAAAGACTGCTCCTGAGGAAAGCCTTAAGAGCAGTCTTTTTTTGTTTACTCAATTTGAATAATTATCAGATGTGCAGATACGGGTCTTGTGCCGCCTGCAAGGGGAGTGATTGTAAGGTCGGCGGCGTTTTCTGCGGGGTTGCGTACTGTAAGCACGGAATCCTCAGTTGTTGTTTCAATAAGAGCCATTCCGGTAATCAAAGACGTACCTGTCGCACGTCCTGTTACGGTGTAGTCCAGATCCTCACCGTTTAATGTGAGAACAAGCTGACCTGATTCGTCTGCAGGCACATTGAAAAGCACCTGATAAGTGCCGATTTCTGCAAGATTAAATGAGCTGTCGCTGAGTCTTGTAATGTCGGTACTGCTTATGGGACCGTTCTGAGGGAAGTCTACGTCTGTGCCCGGGGCGATAGGTTCGGTGTTGTCGGGGGGCATAAGTGCGTAAAAATCAGCGAAATTCAGCACTCCGCCGGGGATGCCCTGAGGTCCCTGAGGACCTTGTGGCCCTGTTTCGCCAACAGGACCCTGAGGGCCGGTAGCGCCTGTGGCACCCACAGAACCCTGAGGACCCTGCGGACCCTGAACACCCTGGGGTCCCTGAGGACCCTGCGAACCTGTTTCGCCAATGGGGCCCTGCGCTCCTACAGGACCCTGAGGTCCTTGAGGTCCTGTAGCACCAACGGGGCCTTGAGGGCCTTGAGGCCCTGTCTCACCAATAGGACCCTGAGGGCCAACGGGACCCTGAGGCCCTATAGGACCGGGAGGGCAATTAGCACAGCCTTGAAAGCGGTTATTGTTACAGCCGCAACCGCAACGGTTGTCCTCGTTGCATCCGTCTAACAAAACGTTCTGCGAATATATTTTGGTTTGCATATCTGAAAAATCCATTTCATTTCTCCTTTACATTGAACTTACTACATAATATGCAGGATTTTGAAAGATGCTACAGGCACAACTTTGTTAAGCAAAGCTCAACCGCCGCCTGCAAAAACACAGGCGGCGGTTTTTTTATTTCAGATATTCTTTTATTTTTTCTAAGTTTTCTATGGCTTCCTGTCTTCCAAGGTCATATACGGCTTTCAGGGTTTCGGGTTTTTTCTCAAGGCGGCCTATGGGAAGCTTTTCTTTTGGTCTTATGATAAGTGCCTTGCCTTCTTTTTCGGCATTTTCGGTGTATTTTATCTGATTATTATATAAAATATGGCGGTTTGCCATTGCTTCGATTAATTTTGGGTATTTTCTTAATGAAAGCTTCATAAGTGGGATAAGGCTGTTCTTTTCTTTTATATATCCCTTTGGCTGTGTGAGGATAACCAGGTTTTTTTCGTAGCCTTTGCTTACGGAAAATTCAAGGGGGATTGAGTCCGCGATTCCGCCGTCCAAAAGCGTTTTGCTATCAATTTCTACAGGTTTTGAGGCAAGAGGCATAGATGCCGAGGCTCGCATATACTCAAGGCCTTTTTCATCAGCAGAGTCAACTTTGCGGTAAAGCGCTTTGCCTGTGTTAATGTCGGTTGTGACAACGTAAAATTTTGTGGGGTTTTCTTTAAAAGTTTCGTTGTCAAATACGTCAAGCTCATTTGGGATTTTATTATAGCAAAAGTCCCTGCCGAACATATCGCCTGTTTTAATAAGAGAGCGGAGTGAGCAGTACCGAGGGTCTTTTATATACTTCATATTATAGCGGATGGTTCTGCCAATTTGTTTGGATTTATAGTTACAGCCGAAAACTGCACCTGCGGAAACTCCCACAACTGCGTCAAATGCTATGCCTGACTCCATAAGCACATCCATAACTCCTGCGGAGAACATTCCTCGCATTGCTCCGCCTTCTAAAACCAAACCTTTTTTCATATAAATACCTCATTTAGAAGAATATGATAGAAATTGTAACCTAAAATTCCGTTAAAATCAACAGATTAGAAAAAACTAAAATGACAAAAATGTCAATTTTTCAAAAACCTATTGACAAAGTATGAATTTACCAATAATATGTTTTTAGCAACAGTGTCATACTTAGTTTGTTGCACAGATTATTTGATAAGGAGATATATATATGGAAAGCATTAAAAAGTATATCGCTGAATTTATCGGCACCTTCGTACTTGTTCTTTTTGCTTGCGGTACTGCGGCTGCTGTAGGTTGCTCTACTGCTGACCCTAATGTTGCATATCTGCTTACAGCCCTTGCCTTTGGTCTTGTAATTGTTGCAATGGCTTACTCTATCGGTAATGTTTCAGGCTGTCACATTAATCCTGCGGTTTCTATTGCTATGCTTATTTCAGGCAAATTGAGCGTTAAGGATTTTGTGGGCTATGTTGTAGCTCAGTGTGCAGGTGCAATTGCAGGTGCCGCACTTTTAGGCTACTTCTTAGGTTTTGACTGCGGCTTCGGTGCTAACGGCCTTTATAACGGCGACGTAGTAAAGTCTTTAGCTATTGAGGTTGTGCTTACCTTTGTATTTGTTCTTGCAATTTTAGGTGTTACTTCTAAAATTGAGAATGGTAAGGTTGCAGGTATTGTTATCGGTTTAACTCTTACTCTGGTACATATCTTCGGCATTCACTTTACCGGTACATCCGTAAACCCTGCCAGAAGCTTAGGTCCTGCTATTTTTGCAGGCGGCGAGGCTCTCGCTAATGTATGGGTATTTATAGTTGCTCCTCTTGTTGGCGGTGTTCTTGCAGCGTTGGTTTACAAGGCAATCGCTCCTAAGGCTGAGTAATTTAATTAAAACGGTATGACACGAAGATAACCGCTTCGGCGGTAAAATAGCAAAATCTTTTTGGAGGCAAAATTTTATGGTTTTTGAGAAAGTTAAGGTTATCCTTGCAGAGCAGTTTGATGTGGAAGAGGATACAATCACAATGGACACAAATCTTGAGGAGGATTTATCCGCAGATTCCCTTGATGTTGTAGACCTTCTTATGTCTATCGAAGACGAGTTTGAAATTGAGATTCCCGACGAGGAAATCGACAATATCAGAACCGTTGCTGAGCTTGTTTCTTACATCGAGAGCAATTAACTTTTGATACGTAAGCCGAGGAGTAATCCTCGGCTTTTTTCGTGGGTTTGCCACCCGCGGGGCTTTTTGCCTTCGGACAGGTTTTATTAAGAGTAACCCCGTCATTAACGGCGGGTCGGGGATTCGGAAAAGTTCCTTGTATATAAAGACTTGCATTTAT
>JAZTWD010000041.1:0-31290 GCA_045635685.1 Ruminococcus sp. | reverse complement strand
CGGAGAACCTCAACAGAAGGAGCTTCCTCAGGTGTTGCAGGAGCAATTACCATATTGTCGTTAATAAGGAACTTCTCGGGCATCTCAATCTTGGGAGCTGTGCCTAAAGTTGTGGGGTCTGTAAAGTAACCTGTTAAAGCTGAAGCTGCAGCAGTCTGAACAGATACAAGGTAAATCTGGCCGTCAGCTGTACCGCTTCTGCCTTCGAAGTTTCTGTTAAATGTTCTGAGGGAAATACCTGCAGAGTTGGGGGACTGACCCATACCGATGCAAGGGCCGCAAGCAGACTCAAGAATTCTTGCACCTGCGGCAATCATATCAGCCAAAGCACCATTCTGAGCAAGCATATTAAGAACCTGCTTACTGCCGGGTGCAATAGAGAGGGAAACGCCATCAGCAACTGTCTTGCCCTTAAGCATAGCGGCAACTGTCATCATATCAAGGTAGCTTGAGTTTGTGCAGGAGCCGATGCAAACCTGGTCAACCTTAATGTCTGAAAGAGTTGATACAGGCTTAACGTTATCGGGGCTGTGAGGACAAGCTGCAAGGGGAGTAAGAGTAGAAAGGTCAATCTCAATTTCCTTGTCGTAAACTGCGTCTGCATCAGCACAGAGTTCTGTATAGTCTTCTTCTCTGTCCTGAGCGGCTAAGAACTCACGTGTAATCTCGTCAGAGGGGAATACGGAAGTAGTAGCGCCAAGCTCAGCGCCCATATTTGTAATAGTAGCACGCTCAGGAACTGAAAGAGTTTTAACGCCTTCGCCTGCGTACTCAATAATTCTGCCCACGCCGCCCTTAACGGAAAGAACGCGGAGAACTTCAAGAATAATGTCCTTAGCTGCAACGTAGTCGTTTAATTTGCCCTTAAGGTTAACCTTAACGATTTCGGGCATTGTAATGTGATATCCGCCGCCGCCCATAGCAACAGCAACGTCAAGTCCGCCTGCACCCATAGCAAGCATACCGATACCGCCGCCTGTGGGAGTATGGCTGTCAGAGCCTATTAAAGTCTTGCCGGGCTTGCCGAAACGCTCAAGGTGAACCTGATGGCAAATGCCGTTGCCGGGACGTGAAAAATAAACGCCGTGTTTTTTACAAACGGACTGAATAAATCTATGGTCGTCTGCGTTTTCAAAACCTGTCTGTAATGTGTTATGGTCTATGTAAGCCACGCTTTTTTCTGTTTTAACTCTGTCAACGCCCATGGCTTCGAACTCTAAATAAGCCATTGTACCTGTTGCGTCCTGAGTAAGGGTCTGGTCGATTTTAAGGCATATATCTGTGCCTTTTACCATTTCGCCCTCAATAAGATGAGCTTTGATAATCTTCTCAGCTATTGTGTATCCCATCTTAAGATACCTCCTTTTATTTTCTAACCTATATATTATATATTAAAATACCTATATTGTAAAGTGAAAAAAATCACATAGTAATATAAGAAGTTTCGGTGTTACGCTTTTAATTTCATATATAATTACCATAGTAATTAAAAGTGCTTTGTGATAAAATATTTTAGTAATTTTATTGTAGAAAGAATGATTCCTGTGTCAAAGAATGAAAATTTACGTAACGTTGCTATTATTGCCCACGTTGACCACGGCAAAACCACTCTTGTTGACTCTCTTTTAAGACAGAGCGGTATCTTCAGAGCAAACGAAGCTGTTGCTGAAAGAGTAATGGACTCTAATGATCTGGAAAGAGAAAGAGGTATCACAATCCTTTCCAAAAACACAGCGGTTATGTATAATGATGTTAAAATAAATATTGTAGATACCCCTGGCCACGCAGATTTTGGTGGCGAAGTTGAGCGTATTCTTATGATGGTAGACGGCGTTTTACTTCTTGTTGACGCTTTCGAAGGCTGTATGCCCCAGACCCGCTTTGTTCTCAAAAAAGCACTTGGCCTTAAGAAAAAGGTTCTGGTAGTTGTAAATAAAATCGACCGCGACGGTGCACGTCCTGAGGAAGTAATCGACGAGGTATTAGACCTTTTCATTGAGCTTGGTGCAGACGACGACCAGCTTGAGTTTCCTGTGGTTTACGCCTCAGGTAAAGACGGCTTTGCTATGCTTGACCCCTACGAGGAAGGTAAGGATATGGAGCCTTTATTCAAGAAGATTATCGAGGAAATTCCTGCTCCCGAGGGAAGTGCAGACGAGCCCTTGCAGATTCTTCTTTCCAATATCGACTATGATGATTATATCGGCAGAATCGGTATCGGCAGGGTAGAACGAGGTTCTGTTAAGGCCGGTCAGCAGGCTCTTCTTTGTACAGAAGATGGCGAGAGCAAGCGTGTAAAAATTGCAAAGCTTTATCAGTATGAGGGCTTAAAGCGTGTTGAAACCGAAACCGCAACCTTAGGTGATATTATCTGCGTAAGCGGTATTGCAGATATTAACATCGGTAATACTATTTGTGACGTAGAAGCTCCTGAGGCTTTGCCTTTCGTTAAAATTGACGAGCCTACAGTTTCTATGAACTTTATCGTTAATAACTCTCCCTTTGCAGGTCGTGAGGGTAAGTTTGTAACTTCCCGTAATCTTCGCGACAGACTCTTTAAAGAGATTGAGACTAACGTAGCACTCAGAGTTGCCGAAACAGATTCTGCCGATACCTTCAGAGTTTCAGGCAGAGGTGAACTTCACCTTTCAATCCTTATTGAAACTATGCGTCGCCAGGGCTATGAATTCCAGGTTTCACGTCCCAAGGTAATTACAAAGACTATTGACGGAGTTTTATGCGAGCCTATTGAGTATCTTATGATTGAGGTTCCCGATTCTTACGTTGGCCCTGTTATGGAAAAGTTAGGCTCCAGAAAAGGCGAGCTTATCAATATGGGTACAAGGGATTCCGGTATGACTCATATTGAGTTCAGAATCCCTGCAAGAGGTTTAATGGGTTATCGACCCGAATTTTTAACAGATACCAACGGCAATGGCATTATGAACTCTGTTTTTGACGGCTATGAGCCTTATAAGGGTGAGATTATAACCCGTCATCAGGGCTCTCTTATTGCTCACGAATCAGGCGAAAGCGTTACCTACGGCCTTTATCAGGCGCAGGAAAGAGGCAGACTCTTTATCGGTGCAGGTGTTGAAGTATACGAGGGTATGATTATTGGCGAAAGCCCCAAGGCAGACGATCTCGTAGTAAATGTTTGCAAGCGTAAGCATATGACCAACACCCGTTCCTCAGGTTCTGATGATGCTCTTCGTCTTGTGCCTCCCACAATTCTTTCTCTTGAGCAGTGTCTTGAGTTTATCGCTGATGACGAGCTCGTAGAGGTTACTCCCGAGTCTGTAAGAATGAGAAAAACCATTCTTTCCAAAGAACTCAGAATGAAAAAGGCGTTTAAAAAATGAGTCTTGTAATTCTTGATTTAGAGTGGAATACCGCTTTTTGCAAAGAACTGGGAAAATATGTAAATGAAATCGTTGAGTTCG
This sequence comes from Ruminococcus sp., assembly GCA_045635685.1. Lineage (GTDB taxonomy): Bacteria > Bacillota > Clostridia > Oscillospirales > Acutalibacteraceae > Ruminococcoides. The sequence continues at coordinate 27,847 of JAZTWD010000041.1, read as the reverse complement.
GTGCTCTTAAGCTTGATAGAAAGCTTAATGTAGTTGATTCTTTTTCTACCTTAGTAAAGCCTACAGTTGCCAAAGGTATTCATCCTCACGTTCAAAAGCTTATTAATATAGATTTTAAAGATCTGAAAAAAGCAGAGCTAACATTTCCTTATGTTCTTGATAAGTTTGCAGAGTTTTTAGACGACGGTACTCTGCTTACATGGAGCAATACAGATTTGCATACGCTAATTGATAACTGCGAGCTTCACTTTCTTGATGCAAACCTGCCCTTTGTTAAAAGCTACTGCGATTTGCAGAAATACTGCGAATATTCATTAGGTGTAAGCTCATCAAACAGAATGCTGGGGCTTTCTTCCTGTGCACAGATTTTAGGCTTTGTAGAGGGTGAGAATCAATCCCACCGTGCACTTGATGATGTTAAGCTCAGTCTTAAATGCTTAAAGGCTCTTTATAACCGCAGGCACTTCGAAGAGTTTGTGGAAGATTGCGACGAAGAGTTTTACAAAAAGCTTACTTTTAAAAATAAATTTATTACAAATATCAACAACCCTAAAATCGACCGCCAGCAGATTTTCTTTGATTGCCCCGACTGTAACGTAAGGTGCATAAGAAAATCCAAGTGGAGCAAGCAGAACAATTCTATGCAGGCCTACTTTGTCTGCCCTGAGTGTAAGGAAAGTTTCAAGGGCAGAGTGCAGGCTAAGGTCAAGTATGAAGGCGTTGTAATATCCAAAAAAATAATAAACAAATAGTAAAACGACTGTTTCTTTAAAGAGAAACAGTCGTTTTTTATAGAAAAACGGGATAGATTTTGTGAAGTTTTCTCAATTTTTCTATATATCGAACAAATATTCGAAAAACTATTGAATTTTTCAAAAAACACTGCTAAAATTAAATTACAGTTAAAAACTGGAAATTTAACGAATACGCCCCGATTTGTTAAAGATGAAGTCAAGCGAAAGGAAGGTATATGGTATATGGATTACATAAGCTGGTCTAGGGAGTATATGGAAAACGCAAAAAGAGTAAAGGAGGATATCGACAAATTAAATTTTAAGCTTAAATCTGCCAAGGGAGACGAGGCGAGAAACATCAGAAGCGGCCTGGTTACCTTAAGAACAATGTACGCAGAGTGTATGAAAACCTGCGAGCTTTTAGCCTCAAGAGGAGGTGCCTTAAGTGCGGCGTAGTACAGTTGCCTGTAACGACTATGTTTTTGATGCTCTTGTTTTCGACAGGTATCAGGGTACAGGCTCTAACAAGGCAGAGCTCAGGCGAAAGCTGGACATAGTTTACAAGGCCATGAAAAACGAGCTTACTCAAAAAGAGTTTGATGCCCTTAAGGATTACTACATCTTGGGAAAGAAGATGAAAGAAATCGCTAAGGAAAGAGGAGTACATCCCTCTACCGTAACCCGACAAATACGTAGTGCAAAGGGTAAAATTCTTCATATTGCAAAATATTATTAGCCGAATATGCAATTTACAAATCGTCTTGCTTCAAAATCTGAGGTGAGGCGAATTTTTTCTTTTATTTTTTAAAAATTTGCAAGTCGAATAAAGCTTAATAAAAAATGGAACTATTCTTATCTAATTTATGGCTAAAAATTATCTTACATATTGACAATGGTTAAAAATACCACTATAATCGAGATTGTAATTGTTTCTGCATTGTACATGGTTTTGCAGGAATATATCTTACAAGTTGCAAAAAGCAAAAAGGAGGAATATTTTGATGAAAGTTAAAGCTTTTTCCAAAAGAGCACTGTCGGTGCTGATGTCGATTCTTATTGCATTTTCTGTGTTTACAGCAGTTGTTTTCGTATCAACACAGAGTGCACAGGCAAGAACAGGCGACACAGTTGTAGGTAAAAAAACCTTCAATTCTACACTTTTCGATTATTACTACGATTCCGAAATGGTAGATTCTGCTATAAATCAGGGTGTGTCTCAGTCCTACACCAACGAGGCATATCATATGCTTAACAATGCTGCTTCCGATTATTACAAGTCAGCAGGTGTAAATACACCTATCTACTTTGGTAACTTCTACAAGCAGGATGTAAACACTGTGTTTGATTATTCTCAGCTTCCTCAGGAGCTTTATAATTTCACATGGACTGCTAACATTGCAAACCGCTCTAATCCTAATGCAGTAGCTCAGGGTATCTTTTCCGATAATCTTTTAGACGGTACTCCTGCCCATAACACTGCAAGCGGTGCGGTTAAGGTTCCTTATTTTGATAAGGAGTGGCTTGAAACTGAAATCAGCCAGTCCGCTATGGTTGTTAACTTTTCCTTTAACTATGGCGATACATATATGACAATGCCTTACACAGACGGCGACCCTAATGGCACTAACACCTTCCGTCTTTTCGAGGTTATTGAGCCGGGTACTAACTACTATTTTGCAGAACGTGGCTCTGATTGTAATGTGCTTGCAGACAACCTCTATTCAGGCGTAGAGGATACACAGATTGGTATCAACTTCAAGTTTGAAAGCTGGGAGGGTATGCCTGACGCAATGTCAGTTAACCTTATGACTCCTAATGGTGACATTATCTCTGTTCCTATGAACGCTGATGAGCCTAATAAGTCTTTCTGGTTAATTATCGATAAGAATGATTCTGCAACTGCTAATATTTTCAATCAGCTTACTGCTGAGGGTCAGGCAGTTCAGATGGGTGAGGTTTACGAAAACCTTAACTTCCCCTTCGATGTAATTGATAATAACGGTGTTGCATATTACCAGTTTACTTCCCGTGAATATAATTACGACGTAAATAACTATAATAAAGACGCTGACGGTAACCCTGCAGGTGTTACAACAGGCCAGAACAATATTTACTTTAACGGCACAGACTGGGCAGTCCGCAGTGAAGGCGTAAGAGACTGGAACTTCGAAGAGCTTTCTGTTACAGATCCCGAATGGGCTTTTGATAATGACCTTGGCGCCGGTTTCTTCCCCATGAACTCATCAGAACCTGATGCAAGTGCTGTTGGCGAATATGACTACACAGCAAAGCGTGACCTTAAGTACGGTTATGCTGTTAAGTACGACATTCCCTTCACACTTTCCTCTAACGGTAAGGTGCTTGACAAAGACGGCAACGAAATAGCAACTACCTTCGAATTTATGGGCGACGATGACCTTGTGGTTTATGTCGATGGTGAGCTTGTTCTCGATATGGGCGGTGCTCATAAGATGGCAAAGGGTAAGATTGACTTCTCCACAGGTGAGGCAACTGTAACCACAGGTGCAGTTACCGATATTTTAGGTCAGGAAGCATCCGGTGACCCCCTTAACACAAGAAACAGAGTAGGTCTTGAGCCCGTTGCAGTTTCAAGTAACGGTATCCTTGCAGAATTTCTTGCAAACAACAAGACTTATGACCCCACAGAAACTCACATGATGACAATTTATTATGTTGAGCGCGGTATGTTCAATGCAAACGCTTATATTCGCTTTAACCTTCCTGTAACTACCTCTGTAGAGGTTGAGAAAGAGGCTGATTACACAGCTCTGACAGAGGAACAGAAGGAAGAGTATCTTGACGATGAGTTTACATACAACTTCAAGCTCACTTCCATTAATGGTGAGGATGTAACAAACTACACGGAGTCCATCTGGAACAACATCACAAATGTTGATACAGAGAATGTTAAGGGCGATACTTATACCTTCGCTCTCAAGGCTGGCGAGAAAGTTTTGTTTGACAACATTCCTGCAAATATCGGTTACGTTATTTCTGAAATGGACGCTGAGGATTACACCTTAAGTGCTGTTTATTCGCAGAATTTAACTGAGGCTGGCAGCGAGATGACAAAGCTTGATACTCTTGTAGCAGGTGCTGTAACTGACGGCAGAACAAACGTTAAATATAAGTTTGTAAATGTTGCTGACGAGATTCCTACAACTACAGCAGCTCCTACTACTGCAGAGCCCACAACAACACAGACTCCTACAACTACTGTGACTCCCACAACAGTAGCTCCTACAACTGAGCCTACAGAGGCACCTACAACTACTGTTGCTCCCACTACTGCAGAGCCTACAACAGCAGAGCCTACAGAGGCTCCCACAACTACAGCGGCTCCCGCAATAATTGTTGTTCCTACAACAACAGAAGCTCCCGCAACTACTCTTCCTGTTCCTGATGTTCCCAAAACAGGTGACAGCACAGTGTTCCTTTATGTTGCTATGATTGCTTTACTTGCAGGTGTTGCTTGCATCTACATTAAAAAGCGTACAGTAAAATAATTAATAAATAAGAAAACCGCTCATAACGAGCGGTTTTTTCTTTGCAAATAAAAAAGCAGGCCGTTTATAAGCCTGCTTAAAATCAAAGTGAAAAGTCTTCTTTGCTGTAGTCGCCTAAGGTCTGAAGAGTAACCTTACGCATAGTGGGGTTGTATGTGAATTTAGGACACTTGCCCTTTATATTGATGCTTTTTTTTACTTTGCAGAAGTTTGTACCGCTTTCAACCACCGAGTGCTGGCAGTAATCACAGTTGGGTATAATATTGTTACCGAAAAGTTTTTTGGAGTTTGCCATCTTAAGACACCTTGATTCATAAAATTATATTATATTTATTTTATCATACATATTCTTTGCTTGCAAGTTGTTTTCTGCTGTTGTAAAATACTTTTGAGGTGAAAATATGAAAATTTCCGTAAATTCTGCTACTATGACCCTGAAAGGAGACAAAACTCCTTATTTAACCTATAATTTATTAAACGATATTCCTTTTATCCGTCACGCGTTTTCAACCCGTTTAGGCGGTGTTTCCAAAGGAGTTTGTGAAAGTATGAACCTTGCTTTCGGGCGAGGCGACGACAGGGGGACTGTTCTTGAAAATTACCGCTTGATGTGTGCCTCTGCAGGCTTTGAGTACGAAAGTTTGTGCGGTTCTGTCCAGATACATGAGGCAAAGGTGATGACGGTAACCAAAGCTGACAGGGGCCACGGCATTTTAAGAGAAAGAGAGTGGCAGTCTGCCGACGCTTTGATTACAAACGATAAGGATGTTACCCTGGTAACCTATTATGCCGATTGCACACCTTTGTTTTTTATAGACACAAAGACCCACGCCATAGGTCTTGCCCATGGCGGCTGGCGTGGCACTGTAGAGCGTATTGCAGTTAATACTGTAAAGGCTATGGAAAAGGAATTTGGCACAAAGGCTGAGGACTTAATCTGTGCCGTTGGTCCTGTTATCGGCAAATGCTGTTATGAAATTGATGATGAATGTGCAAAGCATTTTATGGCACTTGATGAAATTGACACATCAAAAATTTTAACTGCCAAGGAAAACGGCAAATATATGGCTGACCTTGCCTTAACCAACAAGCTGTTGCTTATAAACGCAGGAGTTAAAGAAGAAAACATTACTGTATCAGACCTTTGTACAAGGTGTAACGCTGAGCTTTTGTGGTCTCACCGTGCTACAGGCGGAAAGCGTGGCACCATGGCGGCTTTTATGAAAATTTTATACTAAAAGATAAACGGACAAATCAAAGTGAGATTTGTCCGTTTTTTGCAAACCAAATATTTTTAACTTCAAATTCCTTTTGGTCGAGGTAATCCACAACTGTGCCCTCACAGCCTGTGAACTTAAGCTTATAGGAATAAAGAGCCTGACCCACGTTGCCGTGGATTTTAAGAGCCTTACCGCCGTACTTTGTGTCGCCTGCCAAAGGATGCTTAAGGCTTGCCATATGCACCCTTATCTGGTGGGTTCTTCCTGTTAAAAGCTGGCATTCAACCAAAGAATAGCCGTCCTTTTCGTCAATTACTTTGTACTTTGTGGCGGATTCCTTGCTGTCCTCAGTTCCAATTTTAACCTTGGTAACAGTATTTGACTTTTCGTTTTTCTTAAGTCCGCTTTGAATCAAGCCTTCTTTTTTCTTAAGAATACCTTCGCAAAGGCAAAGGTAGTATTTTTCGATTTTTCTTTCTTTCATAAGAAGGTTAAGGGTTTTAAGTGCATCTGCAGTTTTAGCGGCAATAACAATTCCGCCTGTGTTTCGGTCAATTCGGTTAACAGTAGCAGGGGAGAAGGAGTTTTCCTCTTTGGGGTTATACTCGCCTTTGTCGTAAAGATAATGCTTAACCCTTGCCACTAAAGAGTCAAAATGATACTCCTTGTCAGGATGCACCAAAAGCCCCTGAGGCTTGTCAATAAGCATAATATTTTTATCTTCGTAAACGATGGAAAGCTTAAGGGGAGCTTTCATAAAGTCGTATCTTTCAGGCTGAGCTTCAAAAAATTCGTCTTTAATGTAAAATGTCAGTACGTCGTTTTCTGTAAGCACATCGTCAATCTTGCATTTTTTGCCGTTAAGCTTAATGCACTTAATGCGGATGTATTTGTACATAAGTGACTTTGGCATGGTTTTAAATTTCTTTGTAAGAAACTTGTCTAAGCGCTGTCCTGCGTCGTTTTTGTTTATGGTTAATTCTCTCATAACTATACCTCTTTTAAAGTATTATATCAGCAAAGAGCAAAACTTTCAATGAGATTAAGGCTTATGTTATTATTTTTTGACAAAAACTTGTAAAAATAGACAAATATTATTTTTTATGTTGAAAACCATTGTTAAAAAGTGGAAATAGTTATATAATATTACCAATACAAAATCTCATAAGGAGGAGATTAATTTGAGTAAAAGTAAGAAAATTTTAAGTCTTATTTTAGCACTGCTTATGGTCTTAAGTGCTTGTAGTGTTATGATAACCGTTAATGCTGCTGCGGGGGATGTTTTCTATTTCCAGAAGCCCGCTGACTGGAACGACGATATATATGTTTATTGGTGGTCAGGCTCAGGTACACCGACCTGGCCCGGAGTTAAAATGACCAATGAAGGCGGCGGTCTTTATTCTTTCAAAGCCACAACTTCTTTTACGGAATTTAATATCAATGACGGCGGAGCTGAAAATGTTTCAGACCCTCATCAGACTGTTAACCTTAATTTTCCTAAGAACGGTCAGATGGGTGTTGTGGGTACCTCTGCAGGTAAAAACGACTACGGCAATGAGTGCTGGAACTTAAGTTGGACAACTCTTGATAGCATCGGCGTTAACGTTTATGCTTCCGTAGAATCCTGCGATTTTATCGACAGTATTCAGGTAGAGCTTACTGTAACCGAAGCTACCTCAGGTACCTACAGTATAAACGGCGGGGCTGAGGTTGTGTTTGAAAGCGGCGACAAAATAACCATCGGCCAGCAGGGGAAGGTAGGCGATAAATTCACTCTTACCCTTAAAGCAGGCGAAGGTGCAGAGGCGGTTGAGAAAGCTTATATCTATACAAAAACCGACTCTCCTGTTGGTGCCTCTATAATTTATTTTGATAATACTTCTTTTGACTGGGAAAATGTTTATTGCTATGCCTATGGCACTAAAGAAAACGGCAAGTGGCCCGGCCAGGCAATGAATTACGATTCAAAAACAGGCCTCTATTATATAACTTTCGATGAAACTTATAAGTCTGAAAATATTATTTTCAATGACGGTCAGGACGGCGATTTAGAAGGCTCTCAGCAGTACCCCGAAGCAGGTGGCCTTGCTCTTAAGGTGGGTGAATGTAAGCTTCTTTCAAGAGACCTTCAATGGATAAATTACGGTAAGCCTGATTCAAAGCCCTACGGCTTTGCTTATATTGCTGACGGCACTAAGTTCAGTTCTGACGCTCTTAATGTTGATATCGACCTTAAGAACGCCGTTAAAGGCAGCTACTGTGTAGACGGCGGAGCAGAATTTGAGTACACAGGTAGAACAACAATTGCAGTAGGTCAGGGCAAAATCGGCAATTCCGAGGTTACCCTTACTCTTAAAGCTCAGAGCGAAGACGGCACAGTTACAGAAACAGTGATTAAATACTACAAAACCTTTAAGCCTGCTGAGGCTGGCTTTTATTCTCCCACAGACGGCTCTACAACCTCTGCAGTAGGCGGTAAATATGCAACAAACCCCGATATGAAGCTTGGTAAATATTCAACCTCAATTACTGTTGACGGTGACCCCTCAGAGTGGAACAGCTCCATGCTTATTGCTCAGGGCGTTGCTAATGATGACCCCAGAGTTTATATGCCCTCTGCAATTCACGAGCGTTCTGCTGATAACTACGCACTATACGCTTCGTGGGATGACGAGAATCTTTACTTTATGTGGGAAATGACAAACGTCAGCGGTATTTTAGGCGGTGACGGCATATTCTCAGCTCAGAAGCCTAACGGCTCTATCTGGAATCCCGGTATGCCTATGTATATGCTTTTAAGCGTTGACCCTGCAAAGCATGCTTCTGGCAAGGCTCGTGAGCTTGATATTAAAACAAATAATTGGGTAGAGTCTGACTCTGTATGGGGCTCAGGCCTTACCTTTGATACAAATATAGATACCTTTATCGCCTTTGACAGTGCCAATACTAACGGCGGTGCCGCAATTATTCCTCTTGATGATGAAGGCTTCTTCAACTATACCGAGTCTGTTAATATCGGCAGACCCACTAACGACCCGGGTGTTAAAAACCGCAACGGCTTCGAAATTGCCTTTGATTACGGCACACTTTCTGAGGAGATTATTGGTCTGAACGGCTACGGCGGAAGCAGAACAGTAGGCGATACTTATTCTGAAAACTCTCAGTGGATAGATTTCTTTGATGAGGGTTATGATACTGACGACGGCTTTATTTACGAAATCAAGGTTCCTATGGAGCACCTTGGCATAGATAAAAACTATATCGAGTCAAACGGTATCGGTGCAATGCTTGTTACCACTTTCGGTACTTCACCTATGAACACCCTGCCTCACGACCCCTCTTGCCTTGATAATGCAAACAAGGAATATTCCTACGAGCCCTCAACTTCTCACGAAAAAGAGGATGCAGATAAAATCACAGTTCCACTTGCCCGTGTAGGTGCTTTCTTAAATGATACAGTTTTTGAAGAAGTTCCTCTTGAACTTAACTTCGGTGCGGATAAGTCCAGCGCTCAGAGTGTTGGTGCTGAGCTTACTCTTAAAGCGGAACTTTACGGTACAGATGAAAAATACAAAGTAACATTCACGGTTGACGGACAAGCTTTGAAGCCTGCTGATGATAATGTTGCAAAATGGGCTCCAAATACAATCGGCACATATAAGCTGTCTGCAACAGCAAAAACAGCAGACGGCAAAGAGGTTACAAAGACCTTTGATTATGCAATCGGTGAGGCAGTGGAGGTTATTATTCCACCCGAAACCGAGCCTGCTGAACCGCTTATTCCCACAGGTCCTGCAGACAGCCCCACAAATCCTACAGACCCTGACAGCCCTGTAATTACACCTTCTACCGAGCCATCGGAAACTGTGTCTGTACCTGCTACAGATTCATCTGAAAATGTACAAGAACCCACATATGAAACAGGAAACAACGATACTCCCATTATCGTTCCGGGTACTACAACTGAGACTCAGGGTACAACAAGCGGCGATATACTTTATATGATGGGTGATGTGGATTCTAATGGTAAGGTTAATATCAAAGACGCAACAGCAATCCAGAAATATATTGCAAAGCTTATTTCTCTTGATGGCGTAGCCTTGATGAGTGCAGACGTAACTGATGACACCAAGGTTAACATCAAGGATGCAACCGCAATTCAGAAGTATATTGCAAAAATCGAAATTCCTTATATAATAGGAGAGTGGATGTCCGTATAAAAATTTAAAAAGGTCACATTTTGTTTGTGACCTTTTGTCCTTTTCAATCGTTTATATATCAGGAGGCTCAAAAAGTGCATTACTCAAGAGCAGAAAAACCGAATATCGAGGCTGTGTATGAACTTTACGCAGATATGCTCTACCGAGTAGCCTTGTCAGAACTTCAGAGCGATATGGATGCACAGGATGCGGTGCAGGATGTTTTTATTAAGTATATGTCCGCAACGCCTGATTTTAGAGATGAAGAACACGAAAAAGCCTGGTTTTTAAGGGTGACGGTTAACCGATGTCACGATATGCTCAGAAGTCGTAAGGTTCGCCTTAAGCTTCACTCTGACTCAGAGGTTGAACCTGCAAACCCTGCTTCCAAAGCAAGGCAGGAGCTTTTCGAGGTGCTTTCAAGCATTCCCGAAAAGTACAAATCCACCGTAATTCTTCATTGCCTTGAAGGTTTATCCTTGCAGGAAACTGCCGATGTTCTGGGAATAACACTTTCTGCCGCAAAAATGCGTTTAAAACGAGCCCGAGGTATATTACGAGAGGAGGAAAAGGATGTTTAATAAATCTCAGCTTGATGCCTACAATAGCATTAAGGTACCCGATGAGCTTTTTAACAAGGTAGTAAATTCAAAACCTAAGAAAAGCAAAATTTATCTTATTCCTCTTGTAAGCTCTCTGGCGGCTTGCCTTATACTTGTTTTCGGCGTAGCGGCTTTTATGGGTTCCTTTAATCCGCAGGTCACCTTTAACGGCCAAAGCCTTACGGATTCAGTAGTTTTTTACGATATAAGTCCCATAAGCACTATGGATATGCGTTCGTCACCTGAGTTGTGTGTGCCTGTCGAACTTGAACTTTCAGAAAAAACCGTGGTTTCGGTTTCTGAGGGAGTTATCATTCTTGAAAACGGCGAAAGAGTTCAGCAAAGTACTTTTGAAGGCACCGTAACTCTTATGTGGGAAATTCAGCGTACAAGCGACTTTCCCAAGTCTAAAATGACATTGACAAGTGACAAAGGGTCAAAAGTAATTACCCTTACACAAAATGAAGCTGACGGTAGCTTTACCGCCAAAATAAATTAATTTTAAAATCAAAGGAGAAACAAAAAATGAAAAAGACAATTTCAATTATTCTCGCAGTACTTATGATGCTCGCTATGGCCGCTTGCGGTACAGGTTCAAACACCAACGAGACAGAGCCTGCTCCCACAACAGTAGGTACAAAGCTTCTTGCTGACTTCAAAACTCTTACTGACAAAACTCCTCAGGAAATTGCTGATGCACTTCTTACAAACGAAGTTATCCAGTTTATGCCTGCTACAATGCCTGTAGAAGAAGGCTTCCTCAACGGCTTCAATGAGGAAATCAAGGGCTTTGAAGAGGGCGTTATGTTTGGCCCTGCAATCGGCACAATTCCTTTTGTTGGTTACATCTTCACAGTAGCTGAGGGTAATGATGTTGATGCTTTCGTTAAGACTTTAGAGGATAACGCTAACCTTCGCTGGAACATCTGCACTGAGGCAGAGGAAATGATTTGCGAGGCAGAGGGTAACACAGTATTCTTCGTAATGTGCCCCAAGAGCTTTGAAGAGCAGCCCGCAGACGATGGTGCAGCAGTAGGCGGTATGGATATCGCTCCTGAAGACGGTGCTATTGCTGCTGAAGACGGCATTACATTAGAGTAATTACTAATAAAAGAGGTTATCCTTTAAAGGGTTAACCTCTTTAATTTTTCCTTTGGAGGCTCCTGCTATGTTGTTTTCCAGTATTCCGTTTTTATTTTACTTTTTGCCTTGTGTGTTGCTTCTCTACTTTGTAACACCTAAAAAGCTCAAGAACCTTACACTTCTCATTTCAAGCCTTGTTTTTTACGCCTGGGGCGAGCCAAGGTTAGTTTTGCTGATGCTTATTACAGTTTCCGTGGGCTATGTTTTCGGTATTCTTACCGAATTAGTGCCCAAGGTAAAAAAGCTTTGGCTTATTTTAGCGGTTTGTATTGAGCTTGGTTTTCTGGTGTATTTCAAGTATGTGGACTTTTTTATCTACAACTTCAACGCAGTTACAGGTCTTTCCATTCCTTTGTTGCAGGTTGCACTTCCAATCGGTATAAGCTTCTACACTTTCCAGATTCTCAGCTATAATGTAGATGTATATAGGGGAGAAGTCCCTGCTCAGCGTAACCCCATTAACTTGGCGGCTTATATTGCACTTTTCCCTCAGCTTATTGCAGGCCCTATTGTACGCTACAGCCATATTGAAAAAGAGCTTCAAAACCGTACTCACAGCTTCGAAAAGGTAGCCTTGGGTGTACGTCGCTTTGTTCTTGGACTTTCAAAAAAAATCCTCATTGCCAATGTTCTTGGCGAGCTTTGCGACACCTTTAAGGCAAGCGATGATAAAAGCGTTGCTTTTTACTGGCTATATGCCATTGCTTTTTCTCTGCATGTTTACTTCGATTTTTCCGGTTACAGTGATATGGCAATTGGTTTAGGTAAAATCTTCGGCTTTACTTTTATGGAAAACTTCAACTATCCCTTTATTTCCAAAAGTGCTACCGAATTCTGGCGACGTTGGCATATTTCTTTAGGCAGTTGGTTCAGGGACTATGTGTATATCCCTATGGGAGGCTCCAGAGTAGGCAAGTTCAGAATGTTTTTTAACATTTTTGTGGTCTGGATGCTTACAGGTTTTTGGCACGGAGCCGCCTGGAACTTTATAATCTGGGGGCTTTACTTTGCGGTATTGCTTATTATAGAGAAAGTGTTTATTCTCAAGTACCTCAATAAATCAAAAGTTTTAAGTCACATTTATCTGCTTTTCTTTGTGCTTATAAGCTTTGTGATTTTCAATGCCGCATCAATGAACGAAGCCTTTAGTTATATCGGCTCGATGTTCGGTGCAGGTGAAGTGCCCTTATTCAGTATTGAAACTATGTATTATTTAAGAAGCTATATGGTTGTACTTGCGGTTGCCGTTATAGGTGCCACACCATTGCCCAAAATGCTTGCAAATAAGCTTAAGTTTACAAAGGTTATTGAGCCTGTTGTTTTGGTAATTCTCTTGGCAGTATGTACCGCTTACCTTGTAGACGGCTCTTTCAATCCCTTTTTATATTTCAGATTTTAAGGAGGACTCGGTATGAAAAAATTCATTAATATTCTTACAGTCCACTTAAGCGGACTTTTTGTTCTTGTATTTTCTGTTTGGTGCTTTACGGGCAAAACTCCCGAATATTCTGAAAGCGAACGCAGAGTTTTAAAAAGCTTTCCAGAGGTTTCTCTTGAAAGTATAACAAAAGGTGAATTTGCCTCGGATTTTGAAAGCTACGCTACGGAGCGTTTTCCTCTTCGCGATACTTTCAGAAGCATAAAGGCATACACCCGCCTTTACGGCTTTATGCAAAAGGATAACAATGATTTGTTTGTGGCGGATTCTCATCTTTCAAAGCTTACCTATCCTCAGAATGAGACCCTTAACACCTATGCCACAGACTTATTTGCTAAAGTTAAGGATGCTTACCTTGACGAAAGTAACAAAGTCTATCTAAGTGTAATTCCTGATAAAAATATGTTTATAGCCGTGCAAAACGGCTATCTTTCCCTTGATTACAAGGCTTTTGCAGAAGATATAGCCAAGGCGATGCCTTATGCAGAGTATATTGACGTTTCAGATTTGCTTAGCAGTGATGATTACTATTTAACCGACACCCATTGGCGACAGGAAAAAATAACCGATGTAGCAAAGCGTTTGGCAGAGGGAATGGGGAAGACTCTTGATGATACCTACACCGAAAACGTGCTTGATTATCCTTTCAACGGCGTTTACGTAGGTCAGTCTGCGTTAAAGGTTAAGCCCGACACCATTGTGTATCTTACAAATGATACTATTAATAATCTGCAGGTAGAGGGTGCAAAGACTGTGTACGATATGAGCAAAGCTCAGAGCAAAGACCCTTATGAGATTTTCCTTTCCGGTACTCAGCCTCTTGTAACTCTTAAAAATCCGGCTAATCCTCAAGGCGGCAAGCTTATCATTTTCCGCGATTCTTTTTCTTCAAGTATAACCCCCTTGATGGCAGAAGCTTACAGCGAAATCACACTTGTAGACCTCAGGTATATTAACTCAAGCCTCGTGGGCGATTATGTGGATTTTCAAAACGCAGATGTGCTTTTTATGTACAGCACTGTAATATTAAACGATTCACTTTCAATGAAATAGAAAGAAAAACGGCACTTCAGTTTTTGAAGTGCCGTAATTTTTTATAAAGATTATTCAACGCCTAAAAGCTTCTTTGCAGAAACAGAGAGGTTATCCATAATTTCAAGAGTATTCTCTTTAGAAGTACCAACAGAGGTAAGGTAAAGCTTAATCTTGGGCTCGGTGCCTGAGGGTCTCACAATAACAGCGTTGCCGCCCTCCAGTGTGTATGAAAGTACGTTTGACTTGGGAAGGTTAATTGTTTCTTCCTCGTTTGTCTCAAGGTTTGTAGCCTTGCTTTCAAGATAATCGGAAACAGCTACAACTTTCTTGCCGTCAACCTCAGCGGGTGCGTTATTTCTTAAGCCGTTCATAATATCAGCCATCTTATCCATACCGCTTGCACCTTCAAAATAGAAGTCCAGAGTACGGTTAAGGTAGTAGCCGTATTTGTCGTAAAGGCCGTCTATAACCTCGGTAAGAGTCTTGCCCTGCTTTTTATAGTAAGCGGCCATTTCGGCAATAAGCATAGAAGCAACAACAGCGTCCTTATCTCTTACATATGTGCCGGAAAGGTAGCCGTAGCTTTCCTCAAAGCCTAAGAGGAAGCGGTTTTCCTCATTTTTCTGCTCTAAACCTAAGATAACCTCACCGATATACTTAAAACCTGTAAGAACATCAACCATCTCACAGCCGTAGTCCTTGCAGATACGCTTAACAAGCTGAGTAGAAACGATTGTTTTAACAACAATGGGATTTTCAGGAAGTGTGCCCTGCTCACTCTTAACTCTTAAGAGGTAATCTGTAAGCATAATGCCTGTTTCGTTACCTGTAATAAGTCTGTAAGAACCATCTTTTTCGGGAACAGCTATACCAACTCTGTCTGCGTCAGGGTCAGTAGCTAAAAGAAGGTCAGGTTTAACCTCTTCGCACATTTTAAGGCCAAGCTCTAAAGCTTCTCTGATTTCGGGATTAGGGAAGGGACATGTGGGGAAGTTGCCGTCGGGTAACTCCTGCTCCTTAACAATGCTTACGTTCTCAACGCCAATTTCACTTAAAACTCTTCTTACAAGCTTGTTGCCTGTACCGTTAAGGGGAGTGTAAACAACCTTAAGGTCTGCACCCTTGCAAATGCCTTCGTTAGCCTGCTGAGCCTTAACACACTTAAGATACTCGTCGTAAACTTCGTCTTTTACATATTCAACAAGACCTTCTTCAATTGCTGTGTCAAGGTCCATAAGCTTAACGCCTTCGAACATATCAATACTGCATATTTCGTCATAAACAATGCCTGCACTTACGTCTGTCATCTGACAGCCGTCTTCACCGTATGCCTTGTAGCCGTTATACTTTGCAGGGTTGTGGCTTGCAGTAACCATAATACCTGCCTTACAGCCGAAGTGCCTTACCAAAAAGCTTAAAACAGGAGTAGGCTGAAGCTCGCTTGTGATGTATGTTTTAATGCCGTTAGCTGCAAGAACCTTTGCAGCCTCAAGCATAAATACGTCAGCGTTGTTTCTTGAATCGTGAGAAATAGCAACAGCACCGCCACCGAAAGTCTTGTTAACGTAATTTGCAAGACCCTGAGTAGCCTGACGTACAATGTAGATGTTCATTCTGTTTGTACCTGCACCCAAAACGCCGCGAAGACCTGCAGTGCCAAACTTAAGCTGAGTGTAAAAACGCTCATAAATTTCGGTGTCATTACCATCAATAGACTTAAGCTCTGTTATAAGCGCTTCGTCTTCAGTAGCTTTTTCAAGCCAGGTTTTATAAAGTTCGTTGTGACTCATAATATATATCTCCATTGAATAATTTTTTTAGAAAAATACACTCTAATTTTACTATATTATGGAAAAATGTTCAATATTATATTTGGCAAAAATATACGCAGGTAATCACATATAATTGTAATGTTTTACGGAATATTGTGACAAAACAGCCGTTTTGTCCTCATTTTTATAAAAATTCTTAGCTTTCACAAAACTGTCAGAATAAAAATATTGATTTATCAGCAAATACATAGTAAACTATATTTATCTCATTTTTTGGAGGAATTAAAGTGAATAATGATATGGAAAAGGATTTGCCTCAGGTAAATCCTGAAGGAGCAGAAGTTGCAGTTGAAGCTACAGCTGAGGCTGAGGTTCAGGAAGCTGCAGAAGAAGTAACAGCAGAAATTAGAGAAGAGGAAGTTTGTGCTGATACCGAAGAGCAGGCTCAGTGCAGTTGTTCAGATTGCGAAAACTGCACAATGTGCGACGAAGCTACTTTAAATGAAGAACAGAACGTTCCTAAGAAAAAGGCTAAAATTGTTACTTCCATAATTGTAGCTGCAGTTGCTTTTGCACTTGTTGCGGCTGTGGTTTTTGGCGGTATCTGGATTTATAATGCATTTTTCGGTACAAGCCTTAAGGGTGTATGGATGGAGCAGGGCTACGAGGACTCAGGCATCTATTTTGAGTTTGACGATAATGGCAACGTATACCTCAGAGGCGGCGGAATCTCCTACTACGGCACCTACGAAACCGCTACATATGATGTAGGAAAGGACACAGAGCTTCCCGAGATTATTACAAAGATTTCTGAAACTGAAGCTCTCTCCGGCAAGGTTAATGTTCTTAAGTCTGATTTCTATATGTTCGGTATGTACGGCGGCGAGTATATCTATACTTTAGGAAATGCCGACGGCACTAAAACTGCAAGCCTTAAGTTTGTTGACACCACAGGTGCTGTTACAGAGTGGGTATTTACAAAGGCAACACTTCCTGAGCTTACACTTGACCCCACGGTAATTACTAATGCATCTGCTGACGAAGCAGGTATCAAAACTCTTGAAATTGACAAGAACATCCTCGGTACATGGAGTGAGGCTGACTACGGCACCTATACTTTCTATGAGGACGGCACAGCAAACTACAAAACCAAATATCAGATTGACCAGACATACCAGATGTTCTATGGTATTACAATGGGCTATGGCGTAGACCTTGAGTTTAAGTACACAGTAGGCGACGGCAAAATTTATATGGGCGTTGACTACTACACAGGCGAAACCAATGACGGTGTAATGAGCTATTACCTTGACGGCAAAAACCTTGTTATCGACGGCGTTGGCTACGCAAGGGTTGAAGATGCTAAATAATAGCAACAGTATATAATATTAAAACCCGACTTCGTTTATGAAGTCGGGTTTTTGTATGCCTTGAATCAGTAAGCTGCCAAAAGGGGATTAACGGAGCTTAAGGTGTTGTTTTCAGCGTCGGCAACATACTCAATAGCCTTTCCTGAGCCTCTTACAACACAGTCAGCAGGGTTTTCTGCTACCTTAATGTCAAGTTTGGTTTGCATTGATATAAGCTCTGCAAAGCCGCCAAGCTGAGCAAGACCACCTGTAAGGGTAATGCCGTCGGTGTAAATATCACCAATAAGCTCAGGAGGAGTTTTCTCTAAAACTTCTCTGATGCCCTTAATAATGTTCATGGCAGGCTCCTCCAGAGCCTCCATGATTTCAGAGGATTTCATATCCACAAAACGGGGAAGACCCCTCATAGAATCTCTGCCCTTAACTCGGAACACCTTTTCCTCAAGAGGAGGAAGCACACAGCCGATTGCCTTTTTGCACTCCTCGGCAGTAGTTTCGCCTATAATAAGGGAATATTTACGGCGGACATATTTGATAATTTCGCCGTCCATATATTTGCCTGCGTTTTTGATGGTTTTGCTTACAGCTACGCCGCCTAAGGACATAACAGCAATGTCTGTAGTGCCGCCGCCGATGTCAACAATCATACTGCCATGAGGGCTCATAATGTCAAGCTCGGCACCCATAGCCGCCGCCTTGGCAGACTCAATAAGATATACTCTTCTTACGCCGAAGCTACTGATAGCATTAACCACAGCTCGTTTTTCTACCTCGGTTATTTCGCCGGGAATACAAGCCACAACTCTGGGCATAACTACCTTGCTGGTTGTTACCTTTGAGAGAAAAATGCTTATAAGCTCCTCTACCAAATCAAGCTCGGCAATAACTCCGCCCTCCAAGGGAAAAACAGTCTTAAGTCTTGTGGGAGTTTTGCCAATGGTTTTGTAAGCTTCTGTGCCTGCGGCAACAATGTCTTTATCAAAAATGTCGTATGTAATTACAGAGGGCTCATCAAGCACCTTGCCGTGTTCGGGAAGATACACTCTTGTGTTACAGCTTCCAAGGTCAAGAGCAATGTCCATATTATCCTTCCTTTCTAAATCTTTATGCGGTAATTCGTATGCAGTAAATTATATTATAGTTTTGTATTCATTTCAAGTCGTTTTTAGCAGAGAAATTGCAAAAGTCATACAGTAAATCTCTAAAGCACCGTTTTCTTCAAGGATTTTTGCACATTCTCCCAACGTAAAGCCTGTGGTAACAATATCATCAATTATAAGAATCCGCTTGCTTTTTATACTGGCTTTGTCAATGGGCTTAAAAACTCCCTCAACATTCTTCTTTCTTTCGCTTGCAGGCAGGTCGTGCTGAGGTTTATTTTTCCTTGTTTTCTTAATGAGAGCTTCATAAGGGATTTTCAAAATCTCGCTCATATATTTTGCCAGTAGCTCACATTGGTTAAAGCCTCTTTCCTTAAGGTCATCAGGGTGTAAAGGAACAAAGGTTATTACGTCAAAGCCTAAAACTTCAAATTCTTCCACAAGCTTTTCTGCCATATATTTTGCAAGCTGGTAAGCATATTGCTCACGTTTTCCTGATTTTACCCTTAGTATGGCATCTTTGAAAATCCCGTCATAAGGAACAACCGACATAGCCTCATACACACCTGAAATTTTCTTTTTGTAGGTATGCTCAGGCATTTTATCTCTGCATTCTTCACAGTGCATTTCGCAGGGTCTTACAACGTCTCTGCAGTAGGGGCATCTTTCGGGGAAAAGTATGGATTTAAGCTTTCTTTTAGTGGTGGTTTTCATATTATCCCCTCTTCAAAAATTCAGCCAGTCCGCTGTAGCGAAGGGTGCGGATGTTGTTGTTTACCATATACTCCACAGTCTGCCTGTTTCCCACAAGTATAAGCATTTTTTTGGCTCGGGTAACGGCGGTATAAAGCAGATTGCGGTAAAACAAAAACTGAGAGTTTTTCATCACAGGCATAACCACAAATTCAAACTCATTACCCTGGCTTTTGTGAACAGTACAGGCGTAGCTGAGCTCTAAATTAAGTGCCGAATCTGCGTCGTAATTTGCATACCTGTCGTCAAATTTAATCCTCATCATTCGCTGTGGCTTGTTGATAGACTCAATAATTCCTATATCGCCGTTAAATATTCCCTCACCGTATTCGCCTGAGTATTTGGTCCACATAATGTCGTAGTTATTCTTAACCTGCATCACCTTGTCGCCTACGCGGTAAAGAGTGTTGTTAAAGGTGATTTCGTCCTTTTCCTCATCCTTGGGATTTAAAATATTCTGCAAAGCTTTGTTAAGCTCAAAGGTGCCTAAAATTCCTTTTTTACCCGGGGTAAGCACCTGAATGTCATTAATAGGGGATACACCATAGCTTTTAGGAAGCCTCTGACTGCAAAGGCCTAAAATAGTATTTTGCACCTCGCTCATACTCTGGCATTCTAAAAAGAAAAAGTCAGAATCCCTGCGGCTAAGCTCAGGCATTTCACCTTTAACAATATGATGTGCATTGGTAACGATAAGGCTCTGCTCGGATTGTCTGAAAATACGGTTAAGGCCAACAACGGGAATTACGTTTGATGCAATAAGCTCCGCAAGCACGTTGCCTGCTCCTACTGAGGGGAGCTGGTCGCTGTCACCTACAAGTATAAGCCTGCAAGCCATTGGCAGAGCTCTCAGCACCGACTCAAATAGCTCGTCATCTACCATAGAAAGCTCGTCCAATACAAGAGCGTCGCAATCAAGGGGATGCTGTTCGTTTTTCTTAAAGGCAGGCTTGTCGTTTTTATCCCATTGAACCTCTAAAAGCCTGTGAATGGTCTTTGCTTCACAACCTGTCAGCTCGCTCATTCTCTGGGCGGCTCTGCCTGTAGGTGCGGCTAAAAGCACCCTTTGACCGTTATTTTGCAACACCTCAATAATGGCGTTGAGCGTTGTGGTTTTACCTGTGCCGGGGCCGCCTGTAAGCACTAAAAGACCTTTGTTAAGTGCACTTTCAATAGCTTCTTTTTGCTTGTCAGCATAAGTTATTCCGTGGCTTTTTTCTATTTTCTCAATCTGTGCCTGTGCATCCTTAAAAGCCGCGGCAGGAAAGCGAAGCATCATTTTAAGCCTTGCACAAATGTAACCTTCGCTTTCGTAAAATTCAGGCAAAAATATAAAGCTACGCTCTCTTAATGTATCTCTTGCCAGGTTGTTTTCTGTTAAAAGCTCCTCAAGAACTTCGTATGCCTTTTCTTCGGTTATGTTAAGAAACTGAGCAGATGTCTTAATTAGCTTGTCCTCTGGCAAGCAGGTGTGACCGTTATTTGTGTTGTGCCTTAGCACATGGGTAATGCCTGCGCGGATTCTTAAGGAGCTGTCAGATGGAATTTCCTTTTTCTGTGCAATAAGGTCTGCAGTTTCAAAGGAAATGCCTGTATTACCAATGCAAAGGGAAAAAGGATTAAGTTCAATAATATTCATAGCCTCGTTGCCGAATTCCCTGTAAACCGCCACAGCCTCAATAGGGTTAACACCAAATGAGCCTAAATAAGCCATTAAATCCCTGATGTTAACAGCCCGCTTAAGCTGCTCGGAGAAGGAGGCGGCTTTTTCCATAGAAATGCCCTTTAAAGCGGCAACTCGCTCAGGTTCATTCTTCATAACCTCAAGGGTGTTTTCGCCAAAAGCCTTAATAAGCCGTGCGGCAGTAGCGGCACCAATGCCTTTAACGGCACCGCCTGACAAATACTTTAAAATGCCTAAAGTAGTGGTAGGCATAATGCTCTCAAAAGCTTCTACCTTAAACTGCTCACCATAGCTTGCGTGAGAAATAAACCTGCCCAAAAGGTGCAGGTGCTCACCCTCACAAACCTCAGGCATTGTGCCTACCGCTGTAACCTCACTGCCGTCTGCGTCTGCTTCGATTACCGTATATCCGTTTTCGTCGTTTCTGTAAACTATATGCTCAACTGTACAGTTAAGCTCGTAAAGCTGTTCGTTGTCCATTATAATTCCTCATAAGAAAATACTTTCCGGTTTTCATACACTATTATTATAATATATTTTCTTCAGTTACACAACACAAATTACCGCTTTATGTAAATCATTTTTCTAATAATTCATAAAGCTCTTGGGGAGTCAGGATTCTTAAAATATCACTTTCTCTGCAAAAATATCTGAAAATCCTTTTTTGTTCATCACTTAAGTTCTTATCAACCATAATAATTTTGTCAGGTGCGACTTTTCCCATCCATTCTGCTCGTTTTATCCAGCTTCTCAGAGTGTATTCAATGTCCTCACATTCTTCAATATTCAGTATCAAATATGCGTTTTCGTTTTTAGGTTTGTATATTTTAAAAATCAGAGCCTTTACAAAAGCGACAAAGCCGAAAACCGAAAATAAACAAAGTATTGCCGCCGATATAATTTCCCACATATTAACACCTCCACCTTATATTATTGTAAAAAAACCAAGGTGTGTATAAAAGGCGAAAGTTTACCTATAATATCTGTAGGCAGAAAGCCAAATTTTTTTGAGGTGACAGAAATGGATAACATGCAGAATCTTAACAGAAGCATAGAGTGCTCGGTATTTTCCTGCAAGCACAATAACAACCAGCAGGGCTACTGCGTGCTTGACAAAATCATTGTAGGTACTCACGAGCCTGACCCTACAGACAAGCAGTGTGCAGACTGCCGCAGTTTTGTAAAGAAAAACTGCTGTAACGGTTAAGCTTTCAGATGCACAGAAAGCCTTTTCCTTTTAATGGGGAAAGGCTTTTTCCTTTATACATAAGTGTCAAAAGCAAAATCCACAGCATAATATACCCCTGAGAGCAGATTGAATTTACAGTGGTGTTTTTTATGAATATGGGATATAAAACTTTTGCCATAATCGGTGGCGACAAACGCCAGCTTTACTGTGCAAGGTCCTTGGCAAATGACGGCTACGAGGTTATTTTGGGCGGATTTGACAAAGTGCTTTCCATGCAGGGTGTAAAGCTTATGGAGGCTCAAAAGGCGGCGCAAAGTGCAGAGGTAATAATTCTGCCTTTGCCAAGCGTTGACAAAGACGGAAATATTCCTGCATATTTTTCTGACAAAGCCTTAAGTCTTAAGGAACTTGCTCCATTTCTTTCGGGCAAGCGTGTGTTTTGCACTATGAAAGAAAAGGTGATTTTTAACGCACCAACTCTTAACCCTTCGCTTTTAAGCGATTATTATTCCCGCGAGGATTTTGTTCTTTCAAACGCATATGTTACAGCCGAAGGTGCAGTAAAAATCGCAATGGAAAGGTTCGAGGGTACCCTTAACGGTGCAAAAATTCTTGTGTGCGGCTTTGGCAGAATAGGCAAGGCTCTTACAAGGCTTTTAGCAGGCTTTAGCCCTGAGCTTACAGTAAGTGCCCGAAAAAGCGAGGACTTAGCCGCTATCCGTATGTGGGGAGCAAAGGCGGTAAGAACAGAGGCGCTTTATAAAGAAAAGGGCTTTGACATTATTTTCAGCACAATTCCTGCTTTGATTTTCCGCCCTGAGCTTCTGGCAAAAATTGCAAATGATGCCGTGCTTATCGACCTTGCATCTGTTCCCGGCAGTGTGGATTTTGAGGCCGCCGACCGTCTGGGAATTGACTATATCCACGCCTTATCTCTGCCCGGCAAATCATCTCCCAAAACTGCAGGCGAAATTATAAAGGACACCGTATACACCATTCTTGAGGAGGAACAAAGGTGACAGGAAAAACAGTCGGTTTTGCAATGTGTGGCTCCTTTTGCACCTTTTCTAAAGCAATTGAGCAGATGAAAATTTTAAAGGATATGGGATATAAAATTCTTCCCATAATGTCCTTTAACGCATACACAACCGACACAAGATTCGGAAAATCCTCGGACATAATAAAACATGTTGAGGAAATTGCAGAAAATCAGATTATTCATACCATTTGCGGTGCTGAACCCATAGGACCAAAAGAAATGTGCGATATCCTTTTGATTGCACCTTGTACAGGTAACACCTTAGGGAAGCTTTCTTCAGGTATTACCGATACTCCTGTTACAATGGCGGCAAAATCCCACCTCAGGATTAACCGCCCTGTGCTTTTAAGCATTGCCACCAACGATGGTTTAGGTGCAAGTGCAATCAATATCGGTAAGCTTATGAATACAAAGAACATTTTCTTTGTGCCTTTTTCTCAGGATGACCCTGTGAAAAAGCCTAACTCCTTAGTGGCTGACTTTAAAGCTATTCCTGAAGCACTTAAAAAGGCTCTGGAAAAAACACAGCTTCAGCCTGTGGTTAAGTGAATCTGAGATTATAAAAAGCCGGCAGAAGTAAAAACTGTCGGCTTTGTCGTTGTTGCAAAACAGCATACCTTGTGGTATACTAACAATATATAAATCTTCTCAGGAGATGTTTAAAATGAAATACTGTGAAAAATGCTATAGAATCGTAACAGATAACGAAACCTGCACCTGTGGCAGTAATAAGCTTAATGACATTAAAGCTCAGTCAAGCGTTAAGGTTGCCGAGGTAAAAGGCAGCCTCAGGGCTATTGTAGAGCCTGCATTAAAAGAAAAGGGTATACCCTTTGAGTTTTTTAATCCCGAAATGGATATTTATACCCAGTATAACCCTAAGGTGAACCGTGAAACAGATTTCTCTCTTCTTGTGCCCTTTGAGTTTTATAACGAAGCTTTTGAGGTATGTGTGGGCTTAGGGCTTGCTGCCCCTGAGGAAAAGGTAGCTGTTGACGAAAACACTCAGATTTCTGCTGATAATAAAACTTATGATGAGCGGTTCGAAGAGGCAACAGGCACAAAACGCAAGTCTTTCCAAATTTTGTGGATTGTTCTCTTTATTGTGGTTGCTTGCCTGCTTATCTGGGGAATTGATTTGATAGCCGCTCTGGTTAAAGGTAACTATTACGATATTCCTTTCATAGACTTTTTGTGATTTACGGGAGATGATTTTGTGAGTAAAAAGCCCTTTGTAAGCGCGGTAATTGTTGCCGCCGGCAACTCAACCCGAATGTCCTGTTATGTAAGCAAACAGCTTATTCCTCTTTTAGGCGAGCCTACCATAAGCTACACCCTCAAGGCTTTTGAGAATGCTTCGGTTATTGACGAGGTAATCATCGTCTGCCGTAAGGTGGATATGGATGCCCTTAAAGAGCTTGTATCTGAATACGGATTTACAAAAGTAAAAGCCTTTACCATAGGTGGTAGTGAGCGTAGCGAAAGCGTTAAAAACGGTGTTTTAGCCGCAAGTGAATGTGCTACACATTTTGCAATCCACGACGGAGCCAGAGCGCTTATTACAGCTCACGATATCAACAAGGTAGTTTCTGAGGCTTTTCTTTGCGGTGCGGCTACTTTAGGTTCACCTGTTACCGATACAATCAAGATTGTGAATAAAGAGGGCATTATTACCTCAACGCCTGACCGCACAAGCTTAATGGCAGTGCAGACTCCGCAGGTTTTTGAGCGTGATATGTACCTTAAAGCCCTTGAAAACGCCAAGGGAAAAGGCTTTACCGATGATTGTGCAATGCTTGAGGAAATAGGCGTTTATCCTAAAATTGTGGCAGGAGACCACCCTAACCTTAAGCTTACAACTCAGGCAGATATTCCTATGGCGGAAAGCATCCTTAAAAAAAGGAAGGAGCACGAAGTATGAGAATAGGTCACGGCTATGATGTACATAGACTTAAAGAAGGCAGACGCCTTATTTTAGGCGGAGTTCAGATTGATTACGCTTTAGGTTTGGACGGTCACTCAGACGCCGACGTTTTGTGTCACGCTATTACAGATGCAATCTTAGGTGCGGCAAAAATGGGGGACATAGGCCTTTTGTTTCCTGATACCGATATGTCATTTAAAGATGCCGACAGCGTAGAGCTTCTGCGTACAGCAGTAAAGGCTGTTAATAATAAGGGCTATAAGGTTGTAAATATTGATGCAACAATTATCGCCCAAAAACCAAAGCTCAGACCCTTTATTGATAAAATGTGCGAAAATATAGCAGGTGCCTGCGGTGTGGATGTTGATGCGGTAAATGTAAAAGCAACTACCGAAGAAGGTTTAGGCTTTTCAGGCGAGGGCTTGGGTATGGGGGCTCACGCAGTTTGTCTTATTGATTAATAGAATAATAACTTCACCTCTTTCATATTTATGGGTATATGAAAGAGGTGTTTTTATGTTTAAAAAGAGATTTATGGCTTTACTTCTTGCATTTGCTCTTGTTTTCCTTTTAAGTATCTGTGGAGTTTCAGCCTTAGGCGAGGATGAGGTAACGGCACCTACGGCGGTATTAATGGAGCCTTTTACAAAGAAAATCCTTTTCGAAAAAAATCCACACGACATCCGCCCCTGTGCCTCTATTACCAAGGTTATGACTTTAATACTGGTTTTCGAGGCTATTGAAAGCGGTAAGCTTGACTACACAGATTTAATCACAACCTCTGCCCACGCCGCATCAATGGGCGGTTCTGATATCTGGCTTGAGGAAGGCGAGGCAATGAGCGTAGACCATATGATAAAGGCTGTGGTAGTAGCCTCTGCCAACGATGCCGCCGTAGCTCTTGCTGAGGCAATATGCGGCACAGAAGAGGAGTTCGTAAATAAAATGAACGAAAAAGCCAAGGCTCTGGGAATGAATGACACTACCTTCAAAAACTGCAACGGGCTTGACGAGGAAGGCCACCTTACCTCATCTTACGATGTAGCGTTGATGTCGGCAGAGCTGATTACTCATGAAAAGATTTTTGATTACAGCTCAATCTGGCTTGATACCTTGCGTGGGGGAGAAACCCAGATTGTAAACACCAACAAGCTCTTAAAGTCCTATTTTGGAATTACAGGTCTTAAAACAGGCACAACCTCTCAGGCGGGAAGCTGTATGTCGGCAACCGCTGAAAGAGACGGTATGTCCTTGGTTGCAGTAGTTCTTGGATGTGACACAGGCACAAACCGCTTTTCCGACTGCGCAAAGCTTCTGGACTACGGCTTTGCTAACTTCATGGTCAAAGAGCTTACCCTCTCAGGCGGTGCTTTAACACCTGTTAAGGTAAAATCGGGAATGAAGCCTTTGGTAGGAGTCACCTGCGATATCAGAAAGCAGGCTCTTCTTCCCAAAAGCGGTAACGCCGAGATAGAAAGCAAAATCGAAATTGCAGAAGAACTGGAAGCTCCAATTGAAGCAGGCTCAAAGGTGGGTAAAGTGTCTTTTGTTTACGACGGCTCAACCGTGGATGAGTTTGATATTATAACCTGTGATAGCGTGGAAAAAATAACTTTTAAGTCGGTATTGGGCTTTTTACTGTGTAAATTGTTTGCTTTTTAATAATATTTATTAAAAATTTTGCAAAATAACCAAATACACCTTGCAATATGCCACAAAATATAGTATAATACCCTCAATAAACTATGGGTGAAAGTACCCAAAAATTTTCCAAGGGGGAGTTTACTATGCCTACGCAGGTTAATGACAAGCACATTCAGGCTTTCATCGGTGAGGACGAATACCAGGGTATTGCTGCTCAGGTTAAATCCGCACACGAAGCACTGCACAGCGGCACAGGACTCGGCAACGATTTCATCGGTTGGCTCACATTGCCCACCGATTATGACAAAGACGAGTTTGACCGTATTAAAAAAGCCGCTAAGAAAATCCAGAGCGACACCGAAATCTTCATTGTTATCGGTATCGGCGGCTCATACTTAGGAGCAAGAGCAGCTATTGAGTTCTTAAAATCTCCTAACTACAACGCTCTTTGTAAGGATACACCTCAGATTTACTATGCAGGTAATTCCATCAGCTCCACAGCTTTAGCTGAGCTTTTAGAGCTTTGCGAGGGCAAGGACATTTCTATAAATATGATTTCCAAGTCAGGCACAACTACTGAGCCTGCTATTGCTTTCAGAGTATTCAGAGAGCTTTTGGAGAAAAAGTACGGCAAGGAAGGCGCTAAGGAGCGTATCTACTGCACAACCGACAAGGCAAGAGGCACATTGAAGCAGCTTGCAGACCGTGAAGGTTACGAAACTTTCGTAGTTCCCGATGATGTTGGCGGCAGATATTCCGTTCTTACAGCCGTTGGTCTTCTTCCTATTGCAGTTGCAGGTTGTGATATCGACGCTTTAATGCAGGGTGCAAAGACTGCTCAGGATGAGTTTGATAACCCCGATATGTTCACAAACGACTGCTACAAGTACGCTGCAATCCGTAACCTTCTTTACCGCAAGGGTATGACAACTGAGGTTTTAGTTGCTTACGAGCCCGGCTTTACAATGATGAACGAGTGGTTCAAGCAGCTTTACGGCGAAAGCGAAGGCAAGGACCAGAAGGGTATCTTCCCTGCAAGCGTTGTTTTCTCTACCGACCTTCACTCTATGGGTCAGTACATTCAGGACGGCAGACGTAATCTTTTCGAGACTGTTGTTCAGTTTAACAAATGCAAAAAGGAAATTACCATCGGTTTTGACGAGGATAATGTTGACGGCCTCAACTTCCTCTCGGGCAAAACCATGGATTATGTAAACAAGCGTGCCTTTGAGGGCACAGTGCTTGCTCACAATGATGGCGGCGTTCCCAACATCATTCTTAATGTTGACTCTATGACAGAAGCAGAGCTTGCTTACCTTATTTACTTCTTCTTGAAGGCTTGTGCAATTTCAGGCTACATTCTCGGTGTAAATCCCTTCAACCAGCCCGGCGTTGAGAGCTACAAGAAGAATATGTTTGCACTTTTAGGCAAACCCGGATACGAGGAGCAGAAGGCAGAGTTGGAAGCAAGACT
>JAZTWD010000040.1:0-9663 GCA_045635685.1 Ruminococcus sp. | reverse complement strand
GATGTATAATTAATCGTCTTTTTTAAATACCTTATAGTATTTTAAGTAAGAGCAAGCGTAATCTTGCCCTAAACAGGACACGAAAGGAAGTAAAAGCTATGCATTACACCGGAGTTGTTTCAAGAGGTATTATCACCCCTATTTTTCAGGAGGGCGACGACCTTGTAGCAGCTATTGTAAAAAGCATCACAGATGCTGCTGAGAACGAGAATTTTGAGCTTCAGGACAGAAACATTGTAGGCGTTACAGAGGCTGTTGTGGCAAGAACACAGGGCAACTACGCTACTGTTGACCAGATTGCCGCAGACCTTAAGAATAAATTTGGCGGCGAGGACCTTGGTATTGTGTTCCCCATTCTTTCCAGAAACCGCTTTGCAATTTTGCTTCGCTCAATTGCAAAAAGCTGTAAGAAGCTTTACGTTCAGCTTTCTTACCCCTCTGACGAGGTTGGTAACTCCTTTATCACTTATGACGCTATCGACGAAAAGGGCGTAAACCCCTACAGCGACAGCTTCAACGAGGAAGAATTCCGCAAGGTATTCGGTTATGAAACAAAGCATACCTTCACAGGTGTTGACTATATTGAATATTACAAGAGCCTTGGCGATAACATTGAGATCGTATTCTCTAACGACCCCAGATACATTCTTAACTACACAAAGAATGTTCTTAACTGTGATATTCACACTCGCTTCAGAACTCAGAGACTTCTCTTAGCCGCAGGTGCCGAGAAGGTTTACAGAATGGACCAGATTCTTACCGAAAGCGTTGACGGCTCAGGCTACAACCCCCAGTATGGTATCCTTGGCTCCAACAAAGCAACCGAGGAGAAGGTTAAACTCTTCCCCAGAGATTGCGACAAGTTCGTAAACGACCTTCAGGCAGCCCTCCTTAAGGCTACAGGCAAGCATATGGAGGTTATGGTATACGGTGACGGCGGCTTTAAAGACCCCGTAGGCGGCATCTGGGAGCTTGCAGACCCCGTTGTTTCTCCCGGCTACACAGCTGGTCTTGAGGGTACACCTAACGAGCTTAAGATGAAGTACTTCGCTGACAACGACCTTGCAGGTCTTAAGGGTGAGGAGCTTGCAAACGCTATGAAGGAGCTTATCAAGAAGAAGGAAGGAAGCCTTGTTGGCGATATGACTTCTCAGGGTACAACACCCAGAAGACTTACCGACCTTTTAGGCAGCCTTTGCGACCTTACCAGCGGCTCAGGTGACAGAGGTACTCCCTGCATCCTCATTCAGGGCTACTTCGACAACTACGCAACAGAATAATTTTTTAAAGGCTGTGTATTTATCACAGCCTTTTTTGTTGATTATTTGGATTTTTGGTAGTATACTTATTGTAATAACACTAAAGGGGTAGAAATTATGAAAAAAGCAACGACTGTAATTGCTGTAATTCTTATGCTGTGCTGTATGCTTACAGCTTGCAGTAATGAAAGCAATTTAATAGGCACATGGACAATTTCGGAGGATGACATTGAGATGTCATTTATCTTTAACGAGGACGGCTCAGGCGAGGTTTTTGCCTTAGGCGGACTTCTGGTTATCAAGTACACCTATGAAGTTAAGGACAACACCATAATCTTCCACGAAGAGTCGCAGGAAGTTTTAGGCTCAAACCCCTACACTTTTACCATTAAAGGCAATGAGCTTTCCCTTACTGCAGGCGGCGACGTAATGGTGCTTACAAAGGAAAAATAACAACTATCCCCATATGCGAATAATGTTCTGCTGAAAATTATGCAGAATTAACCGTAAAAGGGCTGGATTAAATATTCTTAGAGCATACAAAAGGCACAACCTTCGGACGAAAAATCCGATGGTTGTGCCTTCTTTTTTACATTTTCGACTTGCGACATCACCTATTTAAACAGCACTCGCAAATATGTAATACGCAAAATCTTATGGTATACTCTGTTAACTAAAGCAATAACGCGGACTAACACCCCGTTTTTGCCTTCTTTTTCTAAATACTTTTTCAATCTCTCAGGCTTTGCATTGTATTTCTTTCCGAGCTTGATTTTCTCCATACATTTACAGTATGCGCGATAGTAATCAGCAACATTATCGGTCAAATTCAATGTGGCATTCAAATTCAGGTCGCTGTATTTATTCTTAACCAAACCCTGTTTGATACGTGCAAAGTAAGCGTTCTTCAATCTGGCATCAATTCCCTGTGCCTGTGCAATAATATCAATATCAACATTTTCACTGCTAATAGAGTCAGCAACACTGTTCCAGGCGTCAAGTCCTCTTTGTGTACGGATAATAACAGAGTTGCTGCCTTTATTTGACGAATAATAGTCAGTAAAGTTATCACCTATGGATATATCGGCTTGAACATTCAGCTTATCCACACAATACAGGCATCGCTCAGGCATAAAAAACTCTTTCATTTTTGCTCTTTCTGAGGAATTCAGATACTTGTATGTTCCATCAGAAAACATAAGCTTCATATTTCCCGGCCAGCCACCACTGTCCTTGTTTTTAAAGTGTAGTGCTGTCAGTTCTTTGCCATCAGCAAAGGTACAATAATAATCATATATATTGTAATTGAATATTTTGTCACAAAACAATCCGATTAACAGGTAGTTATCTCTGTTGAGCTTAAATTTATCTACAACACTAAGAAAGCCGCGTATAGCACATGATGTGCCAATAAATACAATTTTCTTATCTCTGTTATTCAAAATATACCTGATGATATCCTCATGAGATACAGGCAAATATCTGGATTTCGGATAAGAAGTTTCACTGTAATTGAGAGAAACCGAATCCGCAGTTATCAGCGTTGATTTTATCTGTTCTCTATAATGATATGTATTAACTGTAGTGGCTGCATCATACACGTTTTTACCTATCAGTTGAGCTATAAGTGTTGATACGCAACCGCCTGATGCACTCACATGCCTCAGAGAATCATTTTTACTGAATGCGTTAACAGAACAAAAGTTGTCCCCTATAACGGCTTTTACTGCATCAGCATATTTATAATCGTGCGATACTCCCGGGCAAACATCATAACAAATACCGCAATTAATACACTGGGTGCTGTTAATTACAGGATAGTACATACCGTCTGTCTTTTTATATTCAATACACGATTTCGGACATACACCCTTGCATATACCACAAGAGCAGCAAAGTCCTGATTCTTTTGTAAGCTCAATAGTATTACTGCTCATAAAAACTCCTGTAAAATTACACTTATCGTTTAAATATCTGCCTTGCTAAAGCAACAGTATCTTTAAACTCAGGCCTTTTATAGTTGAATAAAGCAAATATCACATTAGGCACTATCAGGCAAATAACAGCACGCACCAACAACTGCAGTATTCCGTCACTAAACAAACTGCAAAGCAGGTATGTCGCACCTCCGCCTACTGCCATAGTCAACACAAATACAAACATTTTTAAATAATACTTTTTACTGCTACAGTGGAAGATATACTTAAATATAGTATAATTTTCCCAAGGTATAGAAATACATAAAGAAAACACAGTAGAAAGAATAACGCCTGATACACCGATAAACTGTACCAACAAAATATTCAGTCCGACGTTAACTATCATACATACATACGGTCTGAATCTGTCCTCCCACCAGACGCCTGCGGCATCTTTGTATACAACAGGAATCTTCCTTATCTGATAGATATAGAAGTACAATCCCAACTCCAGGACAACATAAAACGGAAACATCAGACTTTCGTCCTGTACCCATATTTTCATAAAAGGCTGATACAAGCACACCAGGCAAACCGTGCACCAACCAACAAGCCAGGAGTTCATAAACGAGAATTTCTCAAAATCTTTATAGTTTTTTTCAAGTGTTTCTGTCTGCAAACTATTGCCCAATCCCGCTGTCATAGACGAATAAATAATACCCAGGAACATAAAGATAGAACTCATTACGTAATAGTAGTTGCCGTATATCGCAATAACAGTAAGACCTAAAAACGCAGACATAACGATATTGTCTGCCGCATTAAGAACAACGGTGTTGAGCTTTGCACCGATAAGCGCTGTTACTTTCTTAAAAATGGACTGCTTCATCTCTTTGCTGATTTTACCCTCAGGCTTAAGCTCAGGGAAATGTTTGTCCACTATTATCATACGGATAATATTAGTAACAATAGTAAAAATCGGCTGCCATATGATGTATGCGTAGTAATTCTTTGTAATTACCAAAAATCCTAACATCACTATGTACGAGGCTGGAGTAATAAAAATACCTATTTTACTTTCAATATCATTTCTCTGATAAGCCTGCAAAACAGCGTTCTTGTATCCAAACATCCAGTAAGTAAGAACCGTGTTAATAAGATACAAGAAATACAAAATATAAATGTTAGTATCATTAGGCACATCATCTTTGATAATAGTGTCAAGAAACGGCATTAAACACATACCGACAGCCAGTATAACGATACCTATAATTCTGTATAATTTTTTATATAAATTCAAAACAGCCTTGAGAGTAGTCAAATCGTTTTCTGCTATGGGTTTATACATAGCATATGTTATAGCAGCGCCAACTCCCAGCTCGGCAAGACTCAAAAAGCTCAATACAGAATGGAATAAGCTGTTAAGTCCCAGATACTGTGCACCCATAACATAAAGTATTACCGTTCTTGATATGAACGGTAATATTATGTTGACTATTTTAAGTACTGAGCCAAAAACAATATTTCTGACTGTATTTTTTGTTCTTTCTATTTTCATAAATACACCTTATAACTCTTTTGGCAGAATATCAAACACATTGTCTTTTTGAATATCACTCAGTAATTCCTTGAGCTTTGATTTTTCACTTTCCTTATTATCGGCAAGAACATCTATCATACTCAAAACTTTATGTGTATCAATAGCTTCTCTCATATCAAAGCAATACTTTTCCTGTTCAAACAATCTTGATAATTGACGGTATTTTACTGCCCATCCCAATAATACACAAGGCACGCCATTTTTATATGCATGAACAATAGAATGAAATCTTGAGGCAATGGTAAACTCAAAGGATTTTACCAGTTCATCAAATTCAAGACAGCTAAAATCGTTTTTCAGTAAATAAACATTATCATTTTTACACGCAGCGTATATTTCATCACACAGTATCGCATCAGTTGATGAATGACTTAGTATATATACATTGTGACCTTTATCAACAAGATGAGAAATCAAATCACAATACATATCAAGTACAGCTTTTTTATCGTTTACAGTCAGCACCATTCCGTTAGGCACAATGCCAACGCTGTTTTCTTTAATCGCCGGTATATCAAAGCTTGGCTTTCTGCTAAAGATATTATCAATGTCAACACCTTTGTTATTGAGCACCAAATCATAGCTTAAAACAAGATTATCAAGAGCATATTTTTCTTTAAGTTGCTCATATCCATCAGTTTCTCTTACACAGACAGCACTTGCATACGATAAAGCCTTACGCACTCTATTGTTTAATTCTTCAGCGTTATCTCCGGAAAAATCAAACGGCCCAAATGACTGTGGCATAAGGTATACAGGAATATTAAAAGCTTTCGCAAATTCCAGATGTTCAACATATCTGTTACATGTAGCATAGCTCCAGTTAGAACCAAGTGCATAACCGCTTACATCAAGCATCAAATCACAATTTGAATACAACTTATACGCCTCGGAATACTCCTGATTGTTGCGCATCTTACACAACAAACGTAACAACGGGTTGCTTTGTGCTTTTGCGTACTTAATAGGATACCAACCTGTAAACTTAAACGCATATTTATTTTTTTCACTTTCCGGACGTTCTAAATCAAGCTCTGACAACACATAGATATCATGCTCAGGATACCTCTTTTTCAGCTCATCTACAGTTATAAAAACCATAGCTTGGGCACCTTTGTTGAACAGCTCTCCGCCGGTTATTATAATGTTACGCAAAATATCACCTTAATTAATGTTTTATTTTAAATAATACAGCCGAGATAATATAGTAAATAATATTTACATCAGAATACTTGGCGATTTGCCTGATGGTAAGTTTATCATAAAAATCACAATAAAAACCATAGTACATCATAAATCGCTTTTTAAATGAATATTTTAAAAACTTACATTTTTCAACATGTGACAGGAAGTATCCCTTGGGATTTTTATAAAATCTGTTATTGGCACCTTTTATGGTTAAACCGTCTTCCAGATACTCCCAAATCCATATAATATCCTCAAAAACTCGAATTTTATATCCATCATTGGCCATTCTGTTCCACGGAATGCATGGTGTTATAAAATTTTCATCCTCATATTCAGGATAAGGATATTTTTTAAATACATCCGTCCAGAAAACTTCAGCTCTTTCACCATCGATGGGATACGCTGTAGCTTCCTCGTATCTTTCTAAAAAAGTAGCGTCTCTGTACGGCTTGTTATACCATGGACTACTTGGGTCATCTCTCCAGGTAGCGTTTCTGGTCTGTGTCGGAGTCTGCCCTCTGTTTGCAACAATTCCGCAATAGTCTTTCAGGTCTCTTATAGATTCCATCCAGCCATTTATTTTTTCACAGGCATCATCTGTCAGATAGTCGTCAGAATCAATTGTAAAAAATATTTCGCCATCAGCCACTTCCAATGCACGGTTAGTAGCACGACATTTACCTCCGTTTTTCCCCTTGTAAAAACGAATGGAAAAATCGTTATCATCTTTGATCCAGCCGTTAACCAACTCTTCGGTGTTATCTGTCGAACCGTCATCATATATTATCCATTCAAAGTCTCTGAATGTTTGTCTTTGAATTGATTTATATAATCTTTCGATAATATATGCTCTGTTATATGTTGGAGTAAACAATGTGATTTTGTACTTATACGACATAGTAATCCTTCCTATTTAATCCCTCTTGAAAATATCTCTTGTGTACACTTTATCCTTACATATATTCAGTTCATCAGCAAAGCGGTTTGCAATAATAACAGCGCACATTTTTGAAAAATCATCGAAGCTCTTAATAACCTTGCTGTTAAAGAACATATCTTCTTTTAAGGTTGGTTCATATATAACGACCTCTGCACCATAGGATTTCAAACGCTTCATAACACCCTGTATAGAAGACTGTCTGAAATTATCAGAATTCGACTTCATTGTTAGTCTGTAGATGCCTATAGTCACAGGGTTTTGTGTGCCGTTATTTTCAAAATCGTAGCCCGCTTTAATTAACACTCGCTCAGCTATAAAGTCTTTTCTGGTGCGATTTGACTGAACAATAGCACTCATCATATTCTGGGGTACATCATCATAGTTAGCAAGCAACTGCTTTGTGTCCTTTGGCAAACAGTAGCCGCCGTAGCCAAATGACGGATTGTTATAGTGCGAGCCGATTCGCGGATCAAGACAAACACCATTAATAATCTGTTGCGTATCGAGGCCCTTCATCTCTGCATATGTATCAAGCTCATTAAAGTAGGATACTCTGAGTGCCAGATAAGTATTGGCAAACAACTTAACTGCCTCAGCCTCAGTAAAGCCCATAAAGAGTGTGTCAATACCCTCTTTGATAGCACCCTGCTGCAAAAGCCCGGCAAATGTACGGGCAGCTTCTGAAAGTTTTTCATCGCTTTCATCAGTACCAACAATAATACGTGATGGGTAAAGATTGTCATACAAAGCCTTTGATTCACGCAGAAATTCAGGACTGAAAATGATATTTTTTGAGCCTGTTTTTTCTCTGATAGATTCTGTATAACCCACCGGTATAGTACTCTTGATAACCATAATCGCACTTGGGTTATACTGCATAACCAACTTAATAACATTTTCAACAGCAGATGTATCAAAGTAGTTTTTCTTGCTGTCATAGTTTGTTGGTGCCGCAATAACTACAAAATCCGCATCTTTATACGCATATTCAGCATCAAGGGTAGCCTCTAAATCAAGCTCCTTTTCTGCCAGATACTTTTCAATATAATCGTCCTGAATCGGCGATTTTTTGTTGTTGATAAGCTCCACTTTCTCCGGCATTATGTCAACGGCTACAACCTTATTGTGTTGAGCCAACAGAACCGCAATCGAAAGTCCTACATATCCAGTTCCTGCTACTGCAATTTTCATAATATCATCCCTAAAAACTATTGCTCCAGTATATCTGCTATTCTTTTACAAGCAAAGCCATCACCGTAAGGATTTGATGCTTCACTCATCTTGTCATACTCACTTTGAATGGTGAGCAACTTTTTAAACTCGTTATAAATAACTTCTTCGTCAGTACCCACAAGCTTTAATGTGCCTGCCTTTATGCCCTCAGGACGCTCTGTTGTGTCGCGCATAACCAGAACAGGCTTACCAAGTGAAGGGGCTTCTTCCTGGATTCCGCCACTATCTGTCAGAATCAGATAACTCCTGTCCATAAAATTATGAAAATCAAGCACATCAAGGGGTTCTATTATCCTGATTCTGTCATTATCTCCCAGTTCCTCCTGTGCCGCTTTACGTACAACAGGATTCATATGTATAGGATAAATTACTTTAACATCAGGTGTCTCTTCAACTATTCTTCTGATAGCTCTGAACATACTATGCATTGGTGCACCAAGATTCTCTCTTCTGTGTGCAGTCAGCAAAATCAACCTGCTGCCTTCCGCCCACTCAAGCTCAGGATGAGAATAGTCGTCTCTGACAGTAGTTTTAAGAGCGTCAATAGCTGTATTTCCTGTAACAAATATGCTATCAGGATTCTTGCCTTCTTTTAATAAATTATTTTTTGATATTTCAGTAGGTGCAAAGTTAAATTTTGCAACAATGCTTACGGCCTGACGATTAAACTCTTCGGGATAGGGCGAATACACATTATATGTACGCAAACCCGCCTCAACATGTCCGATAGGTATCTGAAGATAAAAACACGCCAGTGCTGTAACAAAGGTAGTCGAAGTATCGCCGTGCACCAATACAACATCAGGTTTCTCTGCCTCAAGTATTTCTTTAATACCATTTAAGATATTTGTAGTAATATCAAACAGCGTCTGTTTATCCTTCATGACAGAAAGGTCGTAATCAGGCACTACATTAAAAGCTTCCAAAACCTGATCAAGCATTTGCCTATGCTGTCCTGTAACACAAACTTTTGTTATTAAGTTTTCTCGTGACTTTAGTTCGTTGACCAAAGGACACATTTTGATAGCTTCAGGCCGAGTGCCAAACACTACTAATACTTTTTTCATTTACAAACCCACTTTTAACATATTTCTTGTTTTACATACTGCAAGGGGAAAACGCAAAAACAAGTTTAACCATATCTTATTCTTTGTACTTGCGTATATCGCGAAATTTCCCGTTTTACAGTAGCCAACTCTACCGATAATGTTATCAATAATACCTTTATCCTGCTTCGATTTTATCGCTAACTGCAAATGATACATACAGCTGCTGACATATGTATACCGTGCCTTATCATACAAATCAGGGTATTCAGCCTTAACATACTCACACCGTTGCTGCATAGCATCTAAAGCATCAAGCCTCTTTGCAGAATAACTCTCGCCCATTATACTGTCGCTTCGTTGGACATAGTTATAAAACGATTCCTGCATCAAAGATACTTTCTTAGCTTTGCCAAATATCTGATAAGACCAGAAGACATCTTCGTGGTACTTACCTTTTTCAAACAAAATATCTTTT
>JAZTWD010000039.1:0-4468 GCA_045635685.1 Ruminococcus sp. | reverse complement strand
TCAACAACTCTGTATCTCTTATCCTTGGAAAGAGGGCGAGTCTGCATAACCTTTACTCTGTCGCCAACGCCGCAAACATTGTTCTCATCGTGAGCCTTGAATGTCTTTGTACGCTTAACAATCTTGTTGTAGAGTGGGTGTCTTACACTATCCTCAACAGCTACAACAACGGTTTTATCCATTTTGTTGCTAACTACTTTACCGATAGTGGTTTTTCTCATATTTCTATCCATCTGTTGCGTCCCCCTTAAGCCTTAGTATTCTCAAGCTCGAACTGACGAAGAACAGTAGAAACTCTTGCGATGTCCTTCTTAACTGCGGAAATACGCATGGGGTTCTCGAGCTGGTTAATAGCAAGCTGGAATCTGAGGTTGAAAAGTTCCTCTTTGAGGTCGCCGAGCTTCTTCTGAAGCTCTTCTACAGATAATTTTTTAAGTTCTGCTGCTGTCATTACTGCTCAACCTCCTGATCTGCTTTCTTAACGAACTTGCACTTGATGGGAAGCTTGTTAGCTGCGAGTCTCATAGCCTCGCGAGCTGTCTTCTCGTCAACACCTGCAAGCTCAAACATAATTCTGCCGGGCTTAACAACTGCTACCCAGTACTCGGGTGAACCTTTACCGGAACCCATTCGGGTTTCAGCAGGCTTAGCTGTTACGGGCTTATCGGGGAAAATCTTGATCCAAACCTTACCAAATCTCTTGCAGTAACGGTTGATTGCAATACGAGCTGCCTCAATCTGGTTAGATGTAATCCATGTGGGTTCGAGAGCCTGAAGGCCATACTCACCGTAAGTAACTTTGTTACCGCGGTATGCTTTACCTGTCAAACGGCCTCTGTGTACTCTTCTGTACTTAACGCGCTTGGGCATCAGCATTATTTGTTGCCTCCTTCTCTTCTGTTTCTTCTGGGACGGTTGTTCTCACGCTGTCTGTTCTGACTAACGTTAAGAACCTCGCCTCTGTAAAGCCAAATCTTTACGCCGATTTTGCCGTAGGTTGTGTTAGCCTCTGCAAAACCATAATCGATATCAGCACGGAGTGTCTGAAGGGGAATTGTACCCTCGTGGTAGTGCTCGCTTCTTGCGATTTCTGCGCCGCCGAGACGACCGGAACACTGAGTCTTGATACCTCTAGCGCCCATTCTCATAGCACGACCGATTGCCTGCTTCATAGCACGTCTGTAAGAGATTCTCTTCTCTAACTGCTGTGCGATGCTCTCAGCAACGAGCTGAGCATTAAGGTCGGGAGCCTTAACCTCTATAATATTGATAGCAACAGTCTTGCCGCCGAGCATCTGCTCGCACTGAAGTCTGAGCTTCTCGATTTCTGCGCCGCCCTTACCGATAATCATACCGGGCTTTGCACAGTGAATGTGGATTCTTACCTTGTCGCCTGAGCGCTCGATCTCAATCTTGGGAACGCCTGCGCCGTAGAGCTGCTTCTTAAGAGCGTTACGGAGGTTATAGTCCTCAACAAGAGTATCGCCGAATGTTGCCTTGTTAGCAAACCAACGGGAATCCCAGTCCTTGATAACGCCTACACGTAAACCGTGGGGATTAACTTTCTGACCCATGACTAATTACCTCCTTCTTTATTCTTTCTCTTTGAGAACCAGTGTGATGTGGGAAGTCTTCTTGTCGATTCTGAAGGCTCTGCCCTGTGCACGGGGTCTGATTCTCTTAAGTGTGGGGCCCTGGCTAACGCTGCAAGCTGCAACGTAAAGCTTAGAGGTGTCCATATCGTGATTGTTCTCTGCATTTGCCACAGCAGACTTTAAGAGCTTTAAGAGAGGCTCACATGCTGCCTTGGGTGTGTGCTCGAGAATAGCCTTTGCAAGCTTAACATCTTTACCGCGGATAAGATCCAGAACGATGCAAACCTTACGGGGCGAAATACGGACATAGTTTAAATATGCCTTTGCTTCCATTCTAATAATCTCCTTCCGCTTATCTACTGGTCTTTGAACCTGCATGACCCTTGAATGTTCTGGTGGGAGCAAACTCGCCGAGCTTGTGACCAACCATATCTTCAGTTACATATACAGGAACGTGCTTGCGTCCGTCATGGACTGCAAATGTGTGACCTACAAAATCAGGGAAAATTGTTGAACTTCTAGACCAAGTCTTGAGGATTCTCTTTTCGCCTGAAGCGTTCATTTCCTGAACCCTTTTGAGCAGTACGGGCTGAACAAAAGGACCCTTTTTAGTACTTCTACTCATTATATAAGCTCCTTTCCTCTGCCTTACTTACTATTTCTACGCTTTACGATATACTTATCGGAGCGGTTGTGTGTCTTTCTGGTCTTGTAGCCAAGTGCAGGCTTACCCCAAGGAGTAACAGGACCGGGACGACCAACGGGGGACTTACCTTCACCACCACCGTGGGGATGGTCACAGGGGTTCATTACAGAACCACGAACTGTAGGTCTCCAACCCATGTTGCGCTTTCTACCAGCCTTACCGATTTTAACGTTCTCGTGGTCTGTGTTACCTACCTGGCCGATTGTAGCCATGCAGTTTGCAGGAACCTTTCTGAGCTCGCCGGAAGGAAGTCTTAAAAGAGCCATACCGTCTTCTTTAGCCATAAGCTGAGCCATGTTACCGGCTGCACGTGCAAGCTGAGCACCTCTGCCGGGATAAAGCTCTACGTTATGGATGAATGTACCTGTGGGAATTGCGGAAAGGGGAAGTGCGTTGCCGGGCTTGATGTCGGCATTCTCACCTGCCATAACCTTGTCGCCTACCTTGAGTCCTTCAGGAGCGATGATATATGCCTTCTCGCCGTCTGTGTACTCAACAAGTGCGATAAATGCGGAGCGGTTAGGATCATACTCAAGTGTTCTAACTACGCCCTCTACGTCAAACTTCTGACGCTTGAAATCGATGATACGATACTTTCTGCGGTTACCGCCGCCTCTGTGACGAACTGTGATTCTACCGTAGCTGTTACGGCCGGAGTTCTTCTTGAGAGGAGCAAGTAAGCTCTTTTCGGGTGCAACCTTGGAAAGAATGGAATAATCTGTAACCGAGCTATTACGTCTAGCGTTTGTAGTCGGCTTGTATACTTTAATAGCCATTTGGTTTCACTCTCCTCATGATGGCTTTGCGGGGAATGGCGTCCCCATACGTTCTGCCTGATAATTTATTTTGTCAGGCTTACATCATGCCTTCAAAAAATTCAATGTTCTTACTGTCAGCAGTGAGAGTAACAACAGCCTTTTTCCAGCTTCTTGTGTAACCCTCGCTTCTGCCCTGTCTACGATACTGACCACGTACATGCAGGGTGTTAACTTTTGCTACCTTTACCTTGAAAAGCTTTTCAACTGCCTGAGCAATCTCAATCTTTCCAGCATTCTTGGCAACTTCGAATGTGTACTTCTTCTGAGTAGCACCAATCATGCTCTTTTCAGTGATAATAGGTCTGATGATAATATCCTGAGCTATCATGCGTACACCTCCTCGATTTTTGCCACAGCATCCTTAGCGATGATGAGCTTGTCAGCATTTAAGAGGTCATATACATTGATTGTATTAACCTGAGCTGTCTTAACGCCCTCGATGTTGGATGCAGATGCGATAACGAAGTTGTTAACCTCGGGAAGAACAATAAGAGCCTTACCCTCGGCGCCTACTGCCTTAAGCATGGAAACCATTGTCTTTGTCTTGTACTCGTCCATTGTGATGGAATCGATTACGATGATTTCCTCAGCAGCTGCCTTAGAAGAAAGAGCTGACTTAAGAGCCAATCTCTTAACCTTTTTGTTTACAGAGAAACGATAGTTTCTGGGCTTAGGTGCAAATACAACACCACCGTGAGTCCACTGAGGAGCTCTTGTTGAACCCTGACGAGCTCTACCTGTGCCCTTCTGTCTCCAAGGCTTTTTACCGCCACCGGAAACTTCTGCACGTGTAAGAGCGGACTGTGTGCCCTGTCTCTGGCTTGCGAGGTAGCTAACTACCATCTGGTGCATAACTGATGTATTGGGCTCGATTCCGAAAATTGCATCAGCAAGGTCGATTGTACCAACCTTCTTGCCCTGCATATCTAATACTGCTACATTAGGCATTCTGAATTCCTCCTTCCTCAAGCCTTAGTGATGTCCTTGATAACAACTGTGCCGCCGTTAGGACCGGGAATAGCGCCCTTGATAGCAACGAGGTTGTTCTCAACATCAACCTTAACTACTTTGAGGTTCTTAACTGTAACCTTCTCTGCGCCAAGGTGACCTGCCATCTTCTTGCCCTTCCATACTCTGGAGGGAGAAGAACAAGCACCCATTGAGCCGCCGTGACGTGCTACAGGACCTGAACCGTGAGTTTCCTTTAATCTGCTGAAGTTCCAGCGCTTGATAACGCCTGCGTAACCCTTACCTTTGCTGGTACCTGTTACGTCTACCTTCATGCCTGCCTCAAAAGTGTCAGCCTTTACGATGTCGCCAACATTGTAAGCTGTGCAATCGTCAAAGCG
>JAZTWD010000038.1:0-8642 GCA_045635685.1 Ruminococcus sp. | reverse complement strand
TTGGATAATGTATCTCCTGACCTTAACAGTGAGACTTTCAACGAGTACGCATTTTCTGTTACAATTCAAGACAGTAAAGCTGATTCAAAACCTCTTACAGTAAAGAATCTTGAGCTTGTAAACGAGCACACAGGCAAAACTTATAAGCCTTCAGTAAGTATTCCTACCCTTGACGGCAAAGAGTTTACGGTGGATATGAAGTCACACGAAACCAATAACAAGGTTATTTACTATATCGGTTACGAAGAGCCCACAGTTCATTACCTTGAGAACGGCACCTGGAAAGAAGCCGAAATGGAGAAGAATGAGGAACACTTAGGCCATAATTATAAGTATGTAATAAAAGAACTTCCCGGAGAAGTAAAAGTTTATTTTACCGACAAAAACGGTAACAAGGACGACAACTCAGGCAATTACTTTGTTGCAAAAGAACGCCTTAACTATTTCCGTACCAAGGGTGTAAGAGAGCCTCTGGCAATTAAAGATTTCACCTATGGCCCCACAATCTTTGATGTAGGCACAAACAGGGACTTTTTTGCTGAGTTTTCAGGCGGTCACGAGCCTTACTATCAGCAGTACACCTTTGAGCATCTGGCAAGCGGTACCGTAAAGGTTGAAAAGTTCAGAGTAGTTGACAAGGTTATGCATTACTTTGATAAGGCCGGTGATTACAAGGTAACAGCTGAGATTAAAGACCAGACCGGTGATGTTGTAAGCTTAAGTAAGGTTATAACTGTTACTGATATTCCCTTTGAATTCTCAGAACTTACAGCTACAGGTGAGAACGGCGGTAACCTTTTTGTAGGCAACGAGGTAAACTTCTCTGCCCGTACATGCTTTGAACATATAGCATATATGAAAAACTCCTACGATGTTGTTATTAAAGATTCAAACGGTAAAGTCTGCTACGAGGAGAGCATTAAACCTACAAACGGAAGCACAAGCTATGGTTACAGTATAGCTTACTTTAACTGGACTCCTGAGAAAAAGGGTGATTATACAGTTACCATTTCTGAGACCGACAACAACGGCGAGTATGCCGAAAAAACCACTAAATTTACTGTTTTAGATTCATTTTACGGTGATGCAAACGGTGACGGCGAGGTTAACATTAAGGATGCAACGGCAATTCAGAAAGCTCTTACAGGCATAGAGCAGGACTTTGTGTTTATGGCTGAGTTTGCAGACTGCGACACAAACGAAGTTCTTACTATCAAAGATGCAACCTGCATCAGAAAATACCTTGCAAATGTTCAGGGTTCAGGCAAGGCAGGCGAAACTATAGGCTATGTTCCCCCTGTAACAGAGCCTGAAACCATAGTTCCCACTGAGCCTAAGCCTGTTGGTAAAAACACGGTTACCTTTACAAACTCCTTTAATTGGGGCGGTACAATATCCTGCTATTATTGGAGCGACAGTAATAAGAATATGACCACCTGGCCCGGTAAGGCTATGACAAAAGCAGGTACCAACGAGTTTGGCGAGACCCTTTACACCTTTGAGGTGCCTGCGGGTGCAACTTACATAATCTTTAACAACGGCTCAAGTCAGACCGTGGATATTCCTTACAGCGGTGGCGAAGCTAAGTTCTATCCGCTTTCTCAGACAGATTCAAGCGGTCACTATAAGGTTTCAAATTGGTAGTCGTTAGCCACAGCAGGGCAATTCCGACCGCTAGCCATGGTGGGCAGTTCCGCCTTTGGAGAGGTTTATTCAGAGGCGAAGTTTCATCAACGGCGGGGTTGTTATCTGTGGTTGATATACTGCTTTAATAAATCTGACAATAAAATTACCACCCGAACAGGATTAAATTTCTGTTCGGGTGGTTTTTGTTTTATTTAATTAAATAATGTTTGCAAGCTTTTTCTGAATCTGTGTTGCATCTTTGATGTTTACCTTGCCGTCGGTAAGGTAGTCAGCAAGATAAAGCTGTTCGTTATCAAACTGCTCTAATTTTGCAAGAACCTTCTGAATAAGTGTTGCATCACGGATGTTAAGTTTGCTGTCACGGTTAACGTCGCCAAGCTCAAACCCTGCTGAGGGAGCTGTAGTGGCTGTGGGATTGGCGGATGTTTCAGAGGGCTCTGTAGAAACTGTTGCAGCTGTGCTTTCATAAGGATTTGTGGTTGTAGTTGTTTCGGTGGGATTGGTAGGGATTGAGGAGGTTGTGATGTCAGGTGTTGTTGCAGACGTTTCAGAGGGTTCTGTTGAAGCTGTTGTAGCTGTTGTAGCTGTGGTGGGAACTTCAGGAATATCAAGCTCCACAACTTCTCTGAAAATTGCACCTGTGTTTTCTTCTTTACTTAAGAAAAAGTAGGATTTATCACCGCTGAGAATGGTCATATCCTGAACTATAAAGTCAAGGTAAGCGTCTCCTGTGCCTGTTGCTGTAAATTCAAGAGTAAGCAGAAGTTTTTCTTCTTTAAAGTCGTAGCCCTCAAGATTACAGGAGTTTAAAGCAACCAAACCCTTGATATCTGTGTTGAATGATGTGTCAATAAGTGCAGGGCAACATGTTTCGGCAGTTGTATTTGTAAGGGTAAGCTTGCTTTCGTCAAAGTTAATTACTGTCTGAATATCCTCAAATATTTCGTCTGCCTTAAGATAAACTTTGTATGTAAATTTGTCGCCGACATTTGCGGTGATTTCCTGATTGTTTGTTTTGATTTTAAGGTTATTACCGTTGTCAGCAGGGTTGCTTGTGCCATCCTTTTTGATTTTAAGAAGGTCGGTATCTGTGTTGTATTCAAAGGTATAGTTACCGCCTGTTGAAAGCAATGTGCACCTTGCAGCAACATTTTCGCTGAGCTCAAGGCCCTTGGCAGA
Source organism: Ruminococcus sp. (assembly GCA_045635685.1). Classification (GTDB taxonomy): domain Bacteria; phylum Bacillota; class Clostridia; order Oscillospirales; family Acutalibacteraceae; genus Ruminococcoides. Next base: position 5,816 of record JAZTWD010000038.1, on the reverse strand, counting down.
AATCTTAGCGGTTATGTCCTTAACAGTTGTGGGGTGGCTAAGCTGAGTGCCGTTTTCGTCAACTGTAAACTGATAACTGCCTGCATTAAGGTTTGTACTAAAAACGAAGTTTTTGTTGTCCTCAGTTGTCATATCATTGCCTTCAAAATCATTGAAAGTGGCAAAAAGTGTAACAATATTTTCTGCTTCTTCGGTGTCTTCTGCAAAAACCGAAATGTTATGTAATGTTAAAAGCATACAAAGCACAAGAATAATTGATAAAATACCTTTAAATTTCATTATGGGTCACCTCGCGGATATTCTGTTCCTATCATAACAGATTTTGCTCCGAAATACAAGGAATACAAGGCTTTTTACTTAAAAATAAATATTGTTAAATTTATTTTTCTGTGATATAATTTTTAGGTATAAGTAAAATTTATAGGATAGGTGAGATAATTTGAACTTTCCTCAGGATAAAATAAGAAATTTCAGCATTATTGCCCACATTGACCACGGCAAATCTACTCTTGCTGACAGAATTCTGGAGCACACCTCTGCTGTAAGCCAGCGTGACATGCAGAGCCAGCTTCTTGACAATATGGATTTGGAGAGAGAAAGAGGCATTACCATCAAAGCCCGTGCGGTTACCTTAAGATATACTGCCGACGACGGCGAGGACTACCTCTTTAACCTTATCGACACCCCCGGTCACGTTGACTTTAACTATGAAGTTAGCCGTTCTCTGGCGGCTTGCGAGGGTGCTGTGCTGGTTGTTGATGCATCTCAGGGCATTGAAGCCCAGACATTGGCAAACACCTACCTTGCTGTTGACACAGGCTTAGAGATTTTGCCTGTTGTAAATAAAATTGACCTTCCCAGTGCAGACCCTAAAAGGGTTAAGAATGAGATTGAGGATATTATCGGCATTCCTGCTCAGGATTGCCCCGAAATTTCCGCAAAGGCTAACATCAACATCCACGATGTTTTAGAGCAGATTGTAAGGGAAGTTCCTGCTCCCACAGGGGATGCGAATGCTCCCTTAAAGGCTATGATTTTCGACTCCTACTACGATTCCTACAAGGGCGTTATTATTTACGTTCGAGTTAAAGAGGGTACTATCAAGGTTGGCGACGAGTTCAAGCTTATGCAGACAGGCTCTGTGTTTAATGTTGTTGAGTGTGGTCATATGCTTGCAACAAGCCTCGACCCTGTAGGCGAACTTAAGGCAGGCGAGGTTGGCTACATCACCGCTTCTATCAAAACTTTAGGCGATGCTAAGGTTGGCGACACAGTTACATTAACCGAAAATCCTGCAAAAGAACCTCTTCCCGGTTACCGCGAAATTCAGTCAATGGTTTTCTGCGGTGTTTATCCTGCCGACGGTGCACGTTATGGCGATTTAAGAGATGCACTTGAAAAGCTTAAGCTCAATGATGCTTCGTTAACCTATGAGGCTGAGACTTCCGTAGCTCTTGGCTTTGGCTTTCGTTGCGGTTTCCTCGGTCTTCTTCATATGGAGATTATTCAGGAGCGACTTGAAAGAGAGTTTAACCTTGACCTTATTACAACAGCTCCCTCGGTAAGCTACCGCATTACCTTTACCGACGGCACTGTTAAGATGATTGACAACCCCACAAACTATCCTGACCCCGCACTTATTGCTTCTACCGAAGAGCCTGTTACAAATGCTCACATCTATTCTCCTACCGAGTACGTAGGCAATATTATGGAGCTTTGTCAGGACAGACGCGGTACCTTCAAGGGTATGACCTATATTGATGAGTCAAGAGTAGACATCCACTACGAATTACCTCTTGCCGAGATTATCTACGACTTCTTCGATACCTTAAAAGCCCGTACACGTGGTTATGCTTCCTTTGACTACGAGCTTAAAGAGTATCAGGAAAGCAAACTTGTTAAGCTTGATATTATGCTTAACGGCGAGGTGGTTGATGCACTTTCATTTATTATCCACGCCGACAAAGCGTACCCCAGAGCCAGAAAAATGGCAGAAAAGCTTAAGGATAAAATTCCGCGTCAGCTTTTCGAAGTGCCCATTCAGGCTTGTATCGGCGGTAAGATTATTGCAAGAGAAACCGTTAAAGCTATGCGTAAGGACGTTCTTGCCAAGTGCTACGGCGGTGATATTACCCGAAAGAAAAAGCTGCTTGAAAAGCAGAAAGAGGGTAAAAAGCGAATGCGTCAGTTGGGTACCGTTGAAGTGCCTCAGGAGGCATTTATGGCCGTGCTTAAGCTTGATACCGACTAATAACATATTAAAAGAAACACCGCAGACCTTAGAGCAAAGGTCTGCGGTGAATTTTATTTTATTAATAATTTAAACCCTCTTTGAAATAACAGGGAAAACAATGTTTGCCACTGCAAGGAAAAACATAAGCACCAGCACTATTGTAACAGACACCGCAGAACCTGAAGTTTTCTTGAAGCTTGTTTAGCAATTAGAACAAAAAATATTTATTCTTATTCCTTAAATAAGGTTAGCGATTTTTTTCTGAATAGTGGTTGCATCCTTGATGTTGACCTTTTTATCCAAGGTGATATCCGCAATAATCATCTGCTCGTCATCAAGACTTGCGAGCTTTGCAAGGTGTTTCTGAATAAGTGTTGCATCACGGATATTAAGCTTACCGTCGCGGTTAACATCACCGAGAAGTAATTCTTCCTCATCGGGAGTAGTGGGTGCTGTGGGAGTTTCGCTCTTGTCGGGAGTGGTAACAGCCTCGGTTGTTTCGGCTGTGCTTTCAGTAGGCTCTGTAGCCTCGGTTGTGTTCTCGGTAGGGTCTGTATTTTTTACGGGGTCGGTGGTTACAGGCTCGTCAAAAGTTGAAGGTTTTGTGGGAGTTGTTTCTACAGGTTCTGTAGGTTTAGCGGGCTCAGTAGGCTCGATAGGCTCGGTAGTGATTTCGATTTCCTCTATACCTGCAACTGCACAGCCGTAATAGTAAATACTGCCGAAAGGATATGTAAACTCTGCAAAGCCATTCTTTGTTTCACACTCAATAGGTGAAAAGCTGGAATTTGAGACATTATAAACATAAGCAACGTTTTCCTCATACTCTGTGGGGATTTGAACCTTGATACCTATGTTTGAGGGAAAATAGGGAAGATAATCGGAGTATTCGGGTTTTATATTAACATAAGAGAAGGATTTGCCCTGTGGAATGTTTTTGTCGATGTCATGCTCAAAATCCTCGTCGTTTTCCTCGTTGCGTATGTAATGACGCAGGGAGGCTATCTTTGCGGGTACAGGCAGAGAAAGTGAGAGAGTCTCAGCCTCGTCGGTTGTGGAGTAGTAATCAAAGTTTACGTTTGCAATAACATCATCGCCTGAATAATCTATTTCTGCATATCCGTCTTTGATTTCGTTTACATAGAAGGGATAAGCTTTGTAAAGATAATCGCCGCTTTCATTGGTGTTTTTATATATTTCAACAACAGTTTCTCCCGTAAAGGGAATCTTAAGGGTAGTGTTAATATATTCACTCAAATCGTAATTGCCAAAAGGGTCATAAATATTTACTTTATACGCTTTTCCTACAATGTTGATACCCTTTAAGCTGTCTTTCAGATTTTTGAGTTCTTCTTCGGTGTAGGTTATTTCTTCTACGGTGAATTTAACATCATCATAAGCATACATTGTGATATCCCATTCTTCATCATAGACGGAGTATTTGCCGATTATATTAAGGGGGATGCTTTCGGATTTGCATAATTCCTTTATGAGGTCGGTTTCTTCAACGGCATAAACCTCAGCATTTTCAGAGCCTTTGAAAATATCACGGCCCATGGTTTCGAGAGTTGTAGGGATTTTTACGCCCTTGAGGTTTTCGCAGTTTTCAAAAGCATAATCGCCGATTATATAAAAAAGTTCGTCGTAGAGATAAATTCCCTCAATGTTTTTGCAATCTGAAAAAGCACTGTCGCCGATTATACGGATAGCATAGGGTACACGGACAACGCCGGAAATATCCTCTTTTGCATCAAGAACATATATACCGCTGACAACAAGAAGCCCGTTCTTCCATTTTTTCTCGTTGTTATAAAAGGCGGTGTTTTTTATTGCATTTCTGCCTACGGACGAAGAACCCTGAAGTTCTATGCTGTACAGAGATGTGCAATCTTCAAAAGCACTTTCGCCGATTCTTTCAATGCCGTAACGCACGGTAACTTGTTCTAAGGTTTTATTTCCTTTGAAAGCACCGTCAATAATTTCAGTGACCTCTTTGCCATCAATTTTGTTAGGGATTGTAAGTTTCTCAGTATCTTTACCGCCTGTAATAACTGCTTTGTTGTCGATTAAGGTGTAGTAAAGGTTGTAATCTGCCAAAAGCTCAGAGCCGTAGAAACTGTAGCCTCGGTTGTTGCAGTAGGTTTCGAAAAGTCCGTTTTCATCGGTCATGCCAAAGAATCTGATGCTTTCATTACAACCTGTAAAGCAACTTTCTCCAATATTGGTAACATTGGGATGAGTGCCTACGGTTTTAAGGTTCTCACAACCCTTAAAGGCATACGCACCAATGCTTAAAAGCTCTTTTGAGAGAATAATCGCTGTAAGCTTTTTGCAGTTTTCAAAAGCATTTGGAGCAATATGACTTGTGCCTGCCTTTAAAACACAAACACCTTCAAAGTTTTTGTTGCAAGCTAAAAGGTGAGTGCCTGTGTATAGCACGCCGTTTTCCCAATTGTCGAGGTTGTTATAGTAAGCTGTACCTGCAAAGGCGTTTCCGCTAATGGTTGTTGCTGGGTTGGGAATGGAAATTTTGCTGAGATTTTGGCAGTCTGCAAAAGCTCTGGCACCAATGGTGGCAAGTGTTTTTGGGATTTTTACTGATTCAATGTAATCGTTGCCCTCAAAAGCACTTACACTAATTTCTCTGACAGGACAGTCATTGATATAGTGGGGAATAATAACCTCCTTGTCGGTGCCTACATATTCGTAAATTATAGCACGTTCGTTTTCAATATGGTAAATAAAATCATTGAGCGGGCTGTGGATATAAATGTTATCTGTTTCAGAGTCTGCAGCGACATTAATTATCGCGGGACTGGCAGTCGGCACAATGGCAAACGTCAAGACAAGTGTCATTAAAACCGAAGCGATTTTAATAAAAGAATGTTTTTTCATTTTTCTCACCTTTCCAAAACTTAATATAAAATCACCCGTATATTTTATCACATTAAAGTGCTACGAACAATGAAACTATGTACCAAACATTGAGGTTTGCCTTAAACAATTTGTGGTTAAATTTTGCAGTAAAAAAGAAAAATGCAGAAAATTATCCTGCATTTCCTATGATATGGTCAAAAATTATTGTATTGTGTTTTCGCTCTTTAAAGTTCTTGTCTATACAAAAAACAAAACAAGCCCCGTATAAACGGAGCTTGTGAATATGAGAAATATAAAATTATCTCTTGGAGAACTGGGGAGCTCTTCTTGCGCCCTTGAGACCGGGCTTTTTACGCTCTTTCATTCTGGGATCACGTGTGAGGAAGCCAGCCTTCTTAAGAGTAGCACGGAGTGCCTCGCTGTCGTACTGGAGAAGTGCTCTGGAGATGCCGTGACGGATTGCACCAGCCTGACCTGTAACGCCGCCGCCTGCAACTCTGCAAACTACGTCAAACTTTGCGCCTGTCTCTGTAAGCTCAAGAGGCTGACGAACAATGAGTTTGAGTGTTTCGAGACCGAAGTAATCGTCGATGTCTCTGTCGTTGATTGTGATTTTGCCTGTACCCTGATAGAGGCGAACACGAGCAACTGAGCTCTTTCTTCTGCCTGTACCGTAGAAATAAGGTGCCTTATCGTACATTGTTGT
>JAZTWD010000037.1:0-39408 GCA_045635685.1 Ruminococcus sp. | reverse complement strand
ACAGGCAAAGTATTCAAAGCAATGGCAAAATATCCTGTCATAAGAACAATAGAAGAAGTATCAGAGTTTATGCAATCAGTAAAGTTTGATGAATATTTTTCATAATGAATGGAGAAATAATATGAAATCTATGCGACACAGAGAAAATATAGATCAGGAACATACAATAACCCTTGAAGGTGGTAATGTTACGGTCTATTTTTTGAAAGAAAGTACTTCGAAAGCATTAAAAGAAGTTGAAGAACTTTTACTGGATGCTTATGAAAACAGAATGTGTAAAACTTTATAACCTAAAGTACCGATATTATCTGGCTTTATTAGTATTATTGTTATATAATACTAAGTGAGAGAAAACTCTCTCGACTCAGAATAGTGTCGGTACTTACATTATGAAAGCGAGGTAAAAATGGGCTCAACCGTACCGACAATATTTCCGGCAATTGTGCCGCCACTTGTAGAAACAAAGATTGTCAACTGTCTTTATAGAGTATCAACCAAAGGACAGGTTGATAAGAATGACATTCCAATGCAGAAGCAGGCTTGCAGAGAATTTGCAGCTCAACACCCCGGATGGGTGATTAAGAAAGAATACCAAGAACAAGGCGTTTCGGGATATAAAGTATCAGCCAATGACCGAGATGCTGTTCAGGAACTGAAAACTGCTGCGGAAAACAAAGAGTTCGATATACTTCTCGTATTTATGTTTGACAGAATAGGACGAATCGACAATGAAACCCCGTTCGTTGTTGAGTGGTTCATTCAGCATGGTATAGAAGTATGGAGTGTCAACGAGGGCGAACAGAGAATGGACAGCCATGTTGACAAGCTTATGAACTACATAAGATTCTGGCAGGCCAACGGTGAAAGTCAAAAGACATCAATGCGTGTAAAGACTCGCCTCCATCAGTTAGTTGAAGATGGATTCTATACAGGCGGATGTGCTCCTTTCGGATACCGACTTGTAAAAAGCGGTGTTGTGAATAAAAAGGGAAAGGAACTTATGACTTTAGAGTTCGATCCCGATGAGGCGGAGATTGTCAAACTTATATTTGAAAAGACCGTAAAAGAGGGCTTGGGTTCTTATGTTATGGCAGAGTATATTAATAGTATGGGAATACGAACACATAATGGTTCTAAATTCCAGTCAAATACTATTAAGCGAATCTTACAGAATCCTCAATACTGTGGCTTCTATGTAAGAGGTGGAGTAAAATCCAAACGAATCGCAGAACTGCAAATAATCAGCGATTCGTTGTTCGAACAAGCTCAAAGAATACTTGATCAAAGAAAACTCAAGAACGATGAGAGAACACAAATGAGTCAAAGGTCAAAGTCCTCAACAATGATAGGTGGTAATATTTACTGTGCTCATTGCGGTCAACGATTATGTGCTAACAGCAGTATGGACACATACAGAACAAAAGATGGTGTCGTACATAACAGCACAAGAAAATACAGATACTTATGTTCAGGAAAAGCTATGAAAAGAAATGAATGTGACGGACAATCAGTATACTCGGCTCAGATAGTTGATGACTATGTTGTTGAAGTCCTGCACAAATGTTTCGAGAGGATCAAAGCTACTCCCAAAGATGCTGCAATCGAAAAGAAATTCAGAACTCAGTTATCACAGATAAGGCAGGAGATTAAGAAGCTTGAAAAGGAATCCGAAACGCTGAAAAGAAAGCTCGGTGAACTTACAGAGGAAATCGCAAATGCCTTGATAGGTGACAGTAAGTTTACTCCCGATGTGTTATCTATGGCGATTGAGAACACAAAAACCAAGATAGCGGAAAATGCAAAGAAGATATCGGAGAAACAGAGCAAACTTAAGAACACTGAAGTTGAACTGAAAAACATCGATGTCTATTACGAGGAGTTCGTTAGCTGGGCTGATGAATTTGACACAGCATCACTTGAGAGAAAGAAAATGATAATCTGTAGACTCTTCAAAGAGATTACAGTGGGGAAGGGTTATAAGATAGAAATTCTTATGGACTCATCCTATGAGCAGTTTCTAACATAATTAATGGGAATTAAGAAAACCCTTAAATTAGGGTATATATCAATACGCAGCCGAGAGCACTCGGCTGTTAACCGAGTTGTCGTTGGTTCGAGTCCAACTGGGGGAGCCAGAAAAAGACACGCTATTGCGTGTCTTTTTTATTTTATTCTTATTATAATTGAAACACTTGTGAATTTATGATATAATCAAGCTAATAAAATTTAGTTAGTGAGGTTATTATATTGGCTAAAAATAACAGGTTTGAAAAAGTATATAGTCAGAATATGAGCTCTACTGAAATCTGGGTAGATAAAGAAACAGGTGTAAATTATCTTTATCATTCAAGCGGGTATTCAGGTGGATTAACAGTTTTGTTAGATAAAGACGGCAAGCCTGTTGTTACACCAATTGTAGAGAAATGAATCAAGGAGTGATAATATGAATAGAAAGCTTAAAGGTTTAATTATTGCTATCTGTGTAATTCTTGTTGCGGTTATTGTTCTTACTATAGCAGGTCCTTATATGGTGCTTGCAGGAGCACGTCAGCCTGCAGTAGAAGAAAATTACGCCTATAGCGAATATTTTTACAATAGTTACGATGAAATCCGCACTCATATTAAAGAACGCACAGAGGCTCTTAAAGCAAGTGGTGTTACTGTTGAAGTAAGTGAATATGCAGTTGATGAAAGTGATAATCTTTATATCGATAATATTTATCTGCCTGCTGAGAAGGAAAATAAAAACCTTATTGTTCTTACAACTGCTGTTCATGGTATGGAGGGGTACATCGGCTCTGTAATGCTTGATGTTTTCTTTGAGGAAATTTATCCCACTCTTGACACTGAGTCCACAGGTGTGATGATTGTTGCAAACGTTAACCCCTACGGAATGAAATATATGCGTCGTTATAACGAAAATAACGTTGACCTTAACCGCAATTTCATTATTGATTGGGATAATTTTGACCTTGCTTCAAATAAAGATTACCCTGAGGTTAAAGAATTTTTGCAGCCTGAGGGTAAAATCCGCAATGCTTTTTGGCACGAGGTTGGCTTTTATTTAAGTCTTGCTAAAGAGGCAATATTCAAGGGTGCTGATAAAGTTTCAGACGCACTTCTTACCGGTCAGTATGAGTACCCTGAGGGCGTTTACTACGGCGGAAATGGCGACGAAGTTTCAACCGCTTATCTCAAAGGTGTGTTTAACGATTGCCTTGATGGCGAATACGAAAATATAGTTCATATTGATATTCACTCAGGTTACGGCCCCCGTTATAATATGGTTATTTTCAATTCTGTTTACGAGACTATGACCGAGGCTGAAACTAAAGCGGCTTTTGGTTATGACTACGTTATTTCTCACGATTCAGAGTCGTTCTATGCTACTACAGGCGATACCACCGACTACTTTTACCGCCTTGCAGAAAGCAAAAATACCGATAAAGAGTTGTTTTCTACCTGCTTTGAGTTTGGCACAATCGGCGATAGCTTTTTTGATACCATTCTTTCCCTTAAATATACAGTTGACGAAAATCGAAATAATTGGTACCCAACTGATAATAGTATTACCGATGAGATAGTAAAAGAAAATTACTATGAGCTTTTCTATCCCACCGAAACCCAGTGGCGTGAAAAGACAGTACAAGATTTTAAAGCTGCAACTGAAGGTGTACTTAACGCAAAGCTTAAATAATTATGCTGAATCATTTAAAAATTATCGTAAAGTGTAAGTAGTAAGCAGTTGTACCTGATTGATAGCGGTGAAAGTCAGCTTTTAGCAGAAGGTATTGTATTTACATTTTTGTGGAATAGTTTATTCTTAACAATAAAAGCCCACGGGTCGGCAGAAACTTTCTGCCGACCCGTGAATTTTATTTAGAGATTGTAAATCAGGAAATATCTTCAATTGCACATAAATACAAATGTGTTCCGTCATTTTCGCATTTGAATTTTAAAGTTTTAGTGGTAGAGGTGCCGTCTGCAAAGTTAGCGGTTACATCTAAGGCATAATTATCGGAACGTGCGTTAAACTCCTCTTCAAAAATCGTTTTAACGTCAACGTTGTCAGGAGAGGTGGTGATATATTTACTATCTTCAAGTTTAAAGTTAAAAGCAATTCTTAAAGGAATTGTGCCGTCGAGGCTGTCTTCGGGAAGCTCAAAGGTAAGAGTGCTTTTGGGTTGACAGTTATAGTCAAAAGTACAAGAGGAAGCCCAACCGAATCTATCAATAGATGAATAAGCGTTGAATTTTTCTCTTTCTTCTTCGGTAAGGTCAACCGCCTCGATTAATCCTTCGTAGCTCGGCATATAAGTAAGATATGTGTTGTGAGCTGTATAGGTAACGGTTTCTATATTGTCACCGCTGCAGTCTAACTCAAGAGTGAATTCTTTGCTTACTTCAAAAATCTGCTCGTACTCGTATTCTCCGTTTTCATTGTAAGATACTGTTGTTCCAAAACCTTGCCCAAAGTTTTTGATTTTGTTTATTTTTACGTAGGCATCTTTGTTTATCTCGTCCATCGTAGACATATCATCAATATAGTCAGCCGCCTGAACGGATAGTATAAATGGATGAGATACGGGGTCATTGTCGGGGGTAGGGGATTCGCCGTTACCTTTAAACATAACCATACTCAGCACAAGAATCAATACCAGAGAAGCCGCAATTGCAGCAGTAAGCTTTAATTTAAAATGATTTGTTTTCTTCATAATTTTCACCTCATTTTCGGTTGCGGCGCCGTAAATACTGTTTATAGACTTTTCTATCAGGGATTTTGGCGCCTTGATGTTCTCAATAGCTTTTGTGTAAAAATTTCTTTTCATAGGCTATCACCTTCTTCAAGAATTTCTTTAAGTTTTTTGCGTGCACGCTGTAGTCTGGAGTTGACTGTGTTTTTATTTTCACCGAGGATTTTTGCAATTTCAGGAACGGTGTATTCCTCATAGTAGTAAAGGTATACTATATTTCGGTACTTCTGAGGCAGGGAATACACAAGCTCGGGAATGTGGTTTTGAGTTACCTCAGGATTTTCTGCAGAAAAATCCAAAGCCTCGGTTTTGCTTTGCCAATGAGATTTTTTGAAATTTTTACATTTGTTGATTGTTACGCGTATTAACCAATTTTTGATATGCAAATCATCAAAGAGAGGAGCATTTTTGGTCAGCAGAGTCAGGCAGACATCCTGAAAAATATCCTCAGCATCACTTGTGTTTTTCAGATTATGTAAAGCAATACGATAAATCATATCTGCGTGTTGTATGATGATTTTTTCAGCGCGTTCTTTTATTCTGTATTCTTCCAAAATTTTCTCCCCCTTTCACTATTAATACAATTGGAACTGCTATAAAAAGTGCAACAGAAAAATATATTTTTATTTTAACACATAATGTTGTCTTTTGAAATTACTTTTAATATACATTGACGGCAGTTCGTTTTTTTGATAAAATAAACCTATATTTTTTATTAGGTGATATTATGGAACGTGAACGTTTAGGTAGCCGCCTTGGGTTTATTCTCCTTAGCGCTGGTTGTGCCATTGGCGTAGGAAATGTATGGAAATTTCCTTGGATGGCAGGTCAGTACGGCGGCGGAGCCTTTGTGTTGGTGTATTTATTCTTTTTATTTTTACTTGGACTTCCTGTAATGATAATGGAATTTTCCTTAGGCCGAGCCAGCCAGGCAAGCCCGGTAAGACTTTATCAGAAGCTCCAGAAACCCGGGCAAAAGTGGCATATTCATGGTTACGGTGCTTTGGCGGCAAATGTGCTTTTGGTAATGTTCTACACTTCGGTGGCAGGTTGGATTCTTTACTACTTCATAAGCTTTTTAAAAGGCGATATGACGGGGATTACTAATGAAGCCTCTGCGAAGCTTTTTGATAGCATGCTTTCAAGCCCATATATTACCGTAGGCTTTATGGCGATTGTGGTGGTGCTTGGTTTTCTGATTCTTTCCTTTGGCGTTCAAAAGGGCGTTGAAAGAGTTACCAAATACATGATGATTGTTTTGCTTGGTCTTATGGTGGTGCTTGCTGTTAACAGCTTTACGCTAAGCGGAGCTAAGGAAGGTCTTACATTTTACTTAAAACCCGACCTTACTAAGATTAACGGCAGTGTTATTGTTGGTGCTATGAATCAGGCGTTCTTTACGCTGAGTCTGGGTGCAGGTTCTATGGCGATTTTCGGAAGCTACATCGGCAAAGAACGCACGTTGATGGGTGAGAGCATAAACATTCTTATACTTGATACCTTTGTTGCTATTACCGCAGGACTTATTATTTTCCCTGCCTGCTATACTTTTGACGTTGAGCCTACTGCAGGGCCTAAGCTTCTTTTTGTAGCTATGGCAAAGGTTTTCAATAATATGGCAGGGGGAAGAATATGGGGAAGCCTGTTCTTTCTTTTTATGTTCTTTGCGGCAATGTCCACCGTTATTGCGGTGTTCGAGAATATTTTAGCTTGCGTCAAGGAGATTACAGGCTGGAGCAGAATTAAAGCTTGCGTAATCTTAGGCGTTGCTATCCTTATTCTTGCTACTCCCTGTGCTCTCGGTTTTAACCTCTGGTCAGGCTTTACACCATTTGCAGAGGGTTCTTCAATTCTTGATTTGGAAGATTTCCTTGTTACTAACATTCTTCTTCCGATTGGCTCTGTTTGCTACGTGATTTTCTGCGTAAGCAAAATGGGCTGGGGTTTTGATAACTTCTTTGCGGAAGCCAATACAGGTAAGGGTCTTAAGCTTAAAATGTGGATGAAGCCTTACCTTACCTACGTGCTTCCTAGTGTAATTATTTATATTTTTATTGTGGGAATTCTGAATTATGAGTTTGCCGACAACTTCACAATTTTTGGTTGGATAAAAAGTTTATTCTAAAAATTAAGCCTTATGAAGTTATAAATACTTCATAAGGCTTTTTTGTCTAAAGGTGTTGACAAAATATTTGTATATGGTAAAATGTAGACGAGACTAATAAAATAAACTTTTTGGTTTATGGGAAAGAGGAGATTTTATGATTAAGAAAACCCTGAGCATAGTGCTTGCTTTAATTACCATTTTGTCGGTTATAAGCATTGCAGGCTTTAGTGCATCTGCAGAGGAAATTGCCGAGGTTGCGGCAACTGCAGACGAAGCTACAAATGACGAAGCAAAGCTTGTTATGTCAAGTGAGCCTAAGGTTGAGGCAAGCTCAGTAAGCGGTACAATTATCGGCTATATCGGTGACAGCAACCTTGACGACAAAATCAACATCAAGGACTGTACTGCAATTCAGAAGTACCTCGCAAAATATACTCTCCTTAATGAGCAGGCAAAGCTTCTTGCTGATGCTGACAATAATGAGAAGCTTAACGTAAGAGATGCCACGGCTATTCAGAAATACCTTGCAGGTATGAAGGTGGAGTCTGTGGTATGGCATCTGCTTTATGAAACAGGAACTCATAATCACAGCTATGTTGAGGAAACAGTAGAGGTTAAGTGCGAAACCGACGGCTACACCTTGAGAAGCTGCATCTGCGGTGATGCGTCAATGGAAAATGTGGTAAAGGCTAAGGGCCACGATTATAATACAAAGAAAGTTGACCCCACTTGCGTAGATAAAGGCTACACACTTTACTCTTGCAAAAATTGCAATTACACCTATAAGGATAAACATACAAACGCAACAGGTGTTCATAAATACGAAAACGGTGCGTGTAAAGTTTGCAACATCAAAAGCTTTGACGTCCTTAAAAACTATCTGAAAGCTAACGGTAGCGTTGAGAAAGAAACCGGCAGCTACTTTATAATGCTTGACACAGGTTACAGCACCGATGCGGCAACCTTGCTTTATAACGAAGCAGAAAACGCAATCGGCTTCGGCTATTCGGGTTATTATAAAGATATTCCAGGTGTTGTTTCTGTAGCAATTACTCCTAAGGAACCTGTGTTTGGATTTTATATGTACTATCACGAAAAATTTGAGAGCATAGGTACTTATGAAATCAGCAAGTTTTCCCGTGATGTAAAAACTATTGATGATATTGTGTTCTACTTCTTTGATGATTACAGCGAGTCTGCGGCAGAAAAGCTGACTCTTGATTACATAGGCACAGCTTTTGCGGCTTATGAAATCAACGAGTCAAATCTTCCTGTAACTCTTAAAGATTTAGGTTTTGAAAAGTTTGAATACTAATAAAAAGACAGCTGATTTTAATCAGCTGTCTATTTTTGTAAAACAAAGCTCCGCCTCTTGGCGAGGTTTTGAGTAGATTATAGTTATTCGAAGGCGGGAGTTGCCCACCGCGGCAAGCGGTCGGAGTTGCCCACCGTGGCAAGCGGTTAGTTGAAATATTCTTTTGCAATATTTATTAAGTCTGTTGGCTTTTCGATTATATAGTCAGGGGTTTTAACTTCGCCAAAGCCGTAGTTTGCAAGAACAAAGGGAATGTTGGCTTTCTGTGCTGCTTCGAAGTCCAATATAGTATCGCCTACGAAAAAGGCTTTTGTGATGCCGTTACGCTCAATCACCATACTGATGTTGTTGCCCTTGGATTTGCGTGTTCTGCCTGCACATTCAAAGTCTTTGATAATATCATGAAGTTCATAGTGCTCTATAAAAGTCTGAATGTAGCCGTCCTCGCAGTTGCTTACAATGTAAAGGTTATAGTCCTTTGAAAGCTCTTTAAGGGTTTCGATAATGCCCTCGTAAAGGGTGGCGCCGTTGCGTCTTAATTCTTCAAGCTCTTCCACACAGCCCTCTTTCATAATGTTAACCGCTTCCTGAAGGCTAACCTCAGGGAGCATAAGAGGAGCAATCTGCTCAACGGTTTTGCCCATATATGAGTTCATTTCCTCCTGAGTTACAGGAGGTCTTTTAATGCCGTGAGCTTCCATAACCCTCTGCCAGGAAGGCATAATAGCTACGCAGGAATCCCACAATGTGCCGTCTAAGTCAAATAAAATTCCGTTTTTACTCATAACATTTCCTTTTTATTTATTATCTTCTTTTCCAAACCAAGGGGTTGAGTCCTAAAATAAGGGGGAATATCTCAAGTCGGCCTAAAAGCATTGCAATAGACAGCAGAAGCTTTGAAAATACCGAGTATTCGGCATAGCTTCCAATGGGGCCTACGGCACCAAAACCCGGGCCTACGTTATTAAAGCAAGCAACTGTTGCTGAAAGGTTTGTTTCAATACCGAAAGGCTCGATGCTTAAGAGTACGAAAATACCCATAACGCACATAGCGTAAACTGCAAAGTAAGAGGTTACACCGCTTAAGGTCTGCTCGTCAACACGCTTGCTTTCCATACTTACGGCTCTTACAGAGCGTGGATGTAAAAGCTTTTTAAGCTCGCGGTGAACAGTTTTGATAAGCATCACAACTCTTGCGTTTTTAAGTCCGCCTGCGGTAGAGCCTGCACATCCGCCTATAAACATAAGCATAAGAAGTATTGCCTTGGAAAGACTGGGCCAGGTGTTGAAGTTAGCGGTAGCATAGCCTGTGGTGGAAATAATCGTTGCAACCTGAAAAGATGAGGTTCTGATTGTTTCCGAAAAGCTTGTGTACATAGGGGAGATGTCAAAGGTGATAACAGCAATACTCACCACAACAAGACCTAAGAAGAACCAAAGTTCTGTGCTCTTTAAAACTGCTTTGAACTTTCTTAAAAGAATAAGGTAGTAAAGGTTAAAGTTAAGAGAGAACAAAAGCATAAATACAGTAATTACCCATTGGCAATAGGCGTTGTAGCCGCCTAAGCTTGAAGCTTTAATACCAAAACCACCGGTACCCGCAGTACCGAAGGTATGAACAACGCTGTCAAAAAACGACATACCGCCAAGAAAGAGCATTAAAATCATAACGATTGTCATTGCAATGTAAATAAGGTAAAGGATTCTTGCGGTTTCCCTTGCTTTGGGAACCAGTTTGCCAACGGTAGGGCCGGGAACCTCTGCCTTCATAATATGCATTGAACGGTCAGCAATGTTGGGAATAATTGCCATTACAAAAACAATAACACCCATACCGCCAATCCAATGGGTAAAGCTTCGCCAGAAAAGCAGACCCTTGCTCATAGCTTCAACGTCAGTAAGGATAGAAGCACCGGTGGTGGTAAATCCCGAAACTGTTTCGAAGAAAGCGTCTGCATAGTTGGGAATCTCACCGCTTAAAAAGAAAGGCAAAGCACCGATAACAGACATAAGCACCCAGGCATATGTAACAATAACAAAGCCTTCCTTGGCGTAAATAAGCTTTGTGTCGGGACGTGCGGCGAATTTTAAGATAAGACCTGATGCAAGAGCAATTCCGATGGTAATAAGGAATGACCATACACACTCTTCTAAATAAATAACTGACACTATGGCAGGCAGAAGAAGCAGTGCGGCTTCTGCAAGAATAATGTGACCCACAGTGTTTAGTACCATTCTGCGATTCATAAAAACCTCTTACTTGATAATGTCTGCAAGGTCATAAAGCCTGTGCTCGGCACTGATTACAATAACCTTATCGCCGGGAAGAATTACGCTGTCACCTGTAGGCACCATAGCCTTGCGGTTTCTCAGTATTCCTGCGATAAGGATGTTTGACTTAAAGCTGATGTCCTTAAGAGGAGTATCAATGTATTTGAAATCCTCACGAACATTGAATTTAAGAGCCTCGGCGTTTCCATCCATAATTTTGTAAAGTTTTTCAACATTACTGCCTACGGAGTTTGTAAGTGCTCTTACATATCGTAAAATAACGTCGGTAATGGTTCTGCGTGGAGATACAATTGTGTCAAGCCCCATACCTGTAGCAAGGGGAACAAACTCAGGGCGGTTTACCTTGGTAATAACCTTGGGAACATTCTGACTCTGGGCAAAGTAGGAGATAAGTATATTCTGTTCATCCATACCTGTAAGAGAGATAAATGCGTCAGTATCGCCTAAGCCTTCTTCCCTTAAAAGCTCCTGCTGGGCACCGTCACCTAAAATAACAGTGGCATTTGGCAGAGCTTCGCAGATTTCCTGACATTTTTTAGGGTCTTTATCAATAATAACAACAGAGCAACCTGTTAAAAGAAGCATTCTGGCAAGGTAGTAGCCTGTGCGGCTGGCACCTAAAATCATAACCTTCTTTGCAGAGCGCTGTGTAATCTTAAGAGATTTAAGAAGCTTGATAATCTCAGAAGGTGCGGCTGTAAGGGCGATTTTGTCGCCGCTTTTAAGCTCAAAGTTACCGTCGGGGATGTAAACCTTACCTTCTCGGCATACAGCGCAGATAAGGAATTTAGCCTTGTTCTGACGTCTTAAATCTATAATCTTAACACCTGAAAGGGGAGAGTCGGCCCTTAAAACCAGCTCGATAATCTCAAAATTTCGTGTTGAGAAGGTTTCAATGTGTGCGGCTGAAGGAAGCTTAAGTACGTTATAAATGTCGTGAGCTGCAAAAAACTCAGGGTTAATTGACATAGAAAGCCCAAGCTCGTGCTGTAAAAAGCCTAAGCTCTTTTCGTTATATTCGCGGTTACGGATTCGGGCAATTGTGTTTTCGGCACCAAGAGTTTTGGCAATATAGCAGGAAAGCATATTAAGCTCGTCAGAGCCTGTTACAGCTATGAAAATATCTGCCTTATTGGCACCTGCCTCGGTTAAAACCTCGCAGTCTGTGCCGATGCCGCATACGCCGATAACGTCATAAATATTGGTAACCTCGGCAATTATTTCCTCATCTTTGTCGATTACAACAACGTTGTGACCCTCGCTTAATAAGCTTGCAACAATAGAATGGCCTATTTTTCCGCAGCCTACAACTGTAATGTTCATATAAATAAACGCCTCTTTTTCTAAGGGCAAATTAAATCATATTACCCCTATTATTGTTTCATATTATACACCTTTTTAAAATAAATACAACAGATTTTTAAAAATTAAAAGGGAAGCGAATTTTACACGCTTCCCTTTATGTCGGTAATTATTGCTGGCCCTCAGTGCTTACGTTTGTGCTGATGTCAGGAATAATGCTTTCAAGCATATTTTCTGTGCTTTTGGTGTTACCTGAACCGCCTGAGTTACCGGAATTACCTGAGCCGCCGGAGTTACCTGAGTTACTACCGTTACCTGAATTGCCGCCTGAATTATTGCTTGTGCCGTTTGCACTGCCTGCATTGTTGCTTGAGTTGTCTGAGTTGCCTGAGGTAGAGCCTGAGTTGTTCTTATCCTTACCCATAGAGCAGGCTACAAGCGAAAAGGCAAGAATAGCCACAAGAAAAAGTGCAATTATTTTTTTCATAAGTTTTCTCCTTAATATAATATTCTGATAGCAAAGAATTAACCTATCAATTTTATTATTACCAACAGTTTTTCAAATAATCACATTTTCTATTGCTAATAAGCTTTAATTAGGCTATAATGTGTCAGTACAAGGAGGAAAATTTATGAGCAATTTAAAAGCCCGTGTTGCAAAATGGGACAACACTAAGGCAATACTTATTTTTCTTGTTGTTTTTGGCCACGCAATTACGCCTTTTATTTCTGACGGAGAAATAATCCGCAGTGTGTTTTTGTGGATTACGGCTTTTCATATGCCTTTGTTTATGTTTTTAACAGGACTTTTTTCAAAAAGCTTTGTTAATGCACCTAAGTTTAATTATATGAAAATCGCCTCTTACGTGCTTTTGTATTTCTTTATGAAGCTTACAATTCACCTTACTTTAGGTATTATTCGAAGCTGGGGAAGTTTTAAATGGATAAGCGAAGGCGGAGTGCCTTGGTATATATTTGTAACGGCAGTTTTTATGACCGTAACCTACCTTTTAAAAAGATTTAACCACAAAAAGGTTTTTGCGGTTGTTGTTTTACTTGCTCTTCTGGCAGGGTATATTAAGGAAATCGGCGATACCTTTATGCTTTCCAGAATTTTTGTTTACTATCCCTACTTTTTCCTCGGCTTTATGCTGGAACGAGAAAAGCTCCTTGCCTTTATAAGCAAAGTTTACGTTCGTATTTTATCTGTAGCCGTAATTGCAATATTTACCTTTATGATATTTTATTTAGGCGACAGTATTTTCAGTATCCGCTATGCGCTTACCGGCAACAATCCCTACAACGAATTTGGTGAGGACTGGGCTCCTTTTGGGATTTTGCTTCGCATAGGATGCTATATTGTAAGCTCTATGGTAAGCCTTGCGGTTTTGAGTATAGTGCCTGTAAAAAATGTGCCTGTGCTTACTAAAGTCGGCTCCAAAACCCTTACGGTTTACGCACTCCACAGGCAGGTTCAGTATGCCTTTCAGTATACTTTTATGGTGCCGTTAGTAGCAATTCTTCCCGAAAATCTGGTTTTACCTGTATTGTTTATGATGTCTCTGGTGCTTACTTTTGTGCTTTCGCTTAAGCCTTTTGATTATATTCTTTATCCTTGCACAAAGTGTAGCAGTTGGTTAAACCCCATTATAAAATGGCTAAAAAAATAAACAAAAGCGTCGGCAGAAAAGCCGACGCTTTTTCGCTATCTTTTCATAATAAACCGCCAGAGCTTTTCTTGGTCTTCTTCAGAGGCGTAAGCAATGCCTACACGCTTGGCGGTAACAATTTCGCACTTAAAGCCGTCATCTTCAATGTAAAAATCTTCGCAGGCTGTAATATCCTTGCGGTTAAAATCCCCTGTTATCATAAGCTTTTTGGTAAGCTTTGCAGGGCCTTCGTAATCTTCACAGGCTCTTATTAAAACCGCCTGAGGATTTTCTTCTTCTCCTGTAACAATATTCAGAAGCCAATGCATACCATAGCAAAGGTAAACGTAGATTACGCCTGCCTTCATATACATAACCTCGGTGCGTTTGGTTCTGCCCTTGTGAGCGTGGCAGGCGGTGTCTGACTCGCCGATGTAGCTTTCGGTTTCGGTGATTCTTAAGCGTATTTCGCCATTTTCGGTTTTGCGTACCAGAACTTTGCCCACCAAATCTCTGGAAACCTCAAGGCAGGGGCGGTTAAAGAAAGAAAAATCCAGCTTCATATACGCATTTCTCCTTGATTTTTAGCAAACAAAATTTTACTTTTTGTGCGGAATTTATAAAGTTTTTCTAAACTGTTGAACTAAGTGTGAGATTATGGTAACATATTTATGTAAAAATTTAAATATATTTTTACTAATTTACAGATGAGGAGAATTAATTATGTTTTGTAGTAAATGTGGAACACAAGTTGCAGAGGGTGCAGCTTTCTGCGCTAACTGCGGTAACGCTTTAAAAGTAGAGGCAACACCTGTAGTTGAGGCACCTGTTGAGGTAGCAGCTCCTGTAGTTGAGGCTCCTGTTGAGGTAGCAGCTCCTGTGGCTGAGCCTGTTGCTCCTGCAGCACCCCAGAACGAGAATGTTTATGCACCTACATATCAGGCACCTGCTTACCAGCAGGCACCTACTTACAACTCAGCTCCCGCACAGAGCGTTGATGCAGGTTCTCTTATGATTAAGGGTATTCTTGCAATTGCACTTTGCTGGACAGGTATCGCAGGTCTTATCTTAGGCTCTATGGCTAAGAGAATGGCTGCTCAGTTTATGGCTGAAAACGGTGGTCAGATTTTCGGTAAGGCAAAAACAGGTTCTATCCTTGGCAGAATCGGCTTCGGTTTTGGTATCGGCTTTACTATTTTCTGGGGCCTTTATTTCTTTATTATGCTTATTGCTCTTGCTTGATATTACTTAAACGCACAAAAGGACTTGAGTTAATGTAAAACTCAAGTCCTTTTCTTATTAGTTGGTGTTTTAGTTTTCTGTGTTTTCTGCAGTATTCTGGTTTTTGCCGCATTTGTGGCAGAAAGAGTCTTTTGCGTTAAGCTGAGTTCCGCAGAAAATGCAGAACTTATTCTCAGGCTGAGGAGGCTGTGCTGATAAAGCCGTATGCCTGCGTTTTTTCGCTTTCTTTACAAGAATAATGGCGACTACAATACCTGCAATAATATTGATTAAAATTACCACACCTGCTGTAATTATAGCCTCGCCTAAGGGAGTAAGCTTGCCGTTTTCTGCAATACTGAAAGTGAGGATGTTTTCCAAATCTTCTGAGGCAGTAGATTCGTCAAATTCTATGGTGTTGATTAAGCTTACCAGATGTTGCTTTTCGCTTGCGGAAGGTTCACCACCGTAAGACCACATAACTATATCAATGCTTTTATAGTTTTCTACTGTGTAGTAATTTATGGCATAATTGTTCTCTTCATCGGTAAAATGGGTAAGGATGTATTTGGCGTTGTGGCTTTCGTAAACTTCGCTTTTGGAAACGGTAACGCCTGCGTCTTCCCAACCTTTGTTTTGATTTTCTATGGTTTTCTCCATAGCGAAATCAGAAATAGTTGAAAGGGAACGTGTATCAGTTTCTTCACCGTAAATAAAAAGCTCTGTAACGTGTCCGTACCAGGCATAAGAAGTGCTGTAGCCGTAATAATAAATATCACCTGCTTCAAAGTCATCAAGCATTTCTTTATACTCCGCCTCAGAAATATCAAGGTTATTAACAACTCTGGTTGCGGCGGTATAATAAGGCGTCTCAACAGTAATTCCCAATTCCTCTATGTAATATATATCGTCAGGGTCTGTTACAGCACTAACGCTTAAAACGGAAACTAAAACAATTAAAAGACTTATTCCAGTTACAAATACTTTTTTCATAAAACCACCTCTACATTAAATATACTATGATGTTAGACAAAATACAAGGGGATTTGTTAATTTAAAACATAATTTTTTTTAAAAATATAAGTGTTTTTTCTCCTCATACTAT
Source organism: Ruminococcus sp. (assembly GCA_045635685.1). Classification (GTDB taxonomy): domain Bacteria; phylum Bacillota; class Clostridia; order Oscillospirales; family Acutalibacteraceae; genus Ruminococcoides. The sequence continues at coordinate 23,663 of JAZTWD010000037.1, read as the reverse complement.
TTACAAGTTGTGCCGATTTGGGTAAAATAAACTCATATTTATTTTTATATCCTGAAAGGATGATTTTTTATGAGTATAAGAGTAGGTATTTACGGTTACGGCAACCTTGGCAGAGGCATTGAGAATTCCATCCGCCAGAATCCTGATATGGAGCTTATTGCGGTGTTTACCCGCCGTGCCCCCGAAAGCCTTACAATCGGCACAAAGGGCGTAGAGGTTAAACACGTAAGCGACGCCGTAAATTATACAGATAAAATTGACGTTATGATTCTTTGCGGCGGCTCTGCTACAGATTTACCTGAGCAGACTCCCGAGCTTGCAAAAATGTTCACAGTTGTTGACAGCTTCGATACCCACGCAAGAATCCCTGAGCATTTTGATAATGTTGACAAAGCTGCTAAAGAGGGAAATAATGTTGCCATTATTTCTTCAGGTTGGGACCCCGGTATGTTTTCCCTCAACCGCCTTTACGCTTCTGCGGTACTTCCTGAGGGTGAGGATTACACCTTCTGGGGTAAGGGTGTAAGTCAGGGTCACAGTGATGCTATCCGCCGTATTGATGGCGTACTTGACGCAAAGCAGTACACAATCCCTGTTGAGGCTGCGCTTGAGGCCGTAAGAAGCGGCTCTGCACCTAAGCTTTCTACAAGAGAAAAGCACACACGTGAATGCTTTGTGGTAGCTGCTGAGGATGCTGACAAAGCTTTGATTGAAAAAACAATCAAAGAAATGCCCAACTACTTTGCAGATTATGATACTACTGTTCACTTTATTTCTATGGAAGAATTAAAAAGAGATCACAGCGGAATTCCCCACGGCGGTTTTGTTATCCGTACAGGCAAAACAGGTGCAAATAAAGAGAATAACCACGTTGTTGAGTACAGCTTAAAGCTTGACTCAAACCCTGAGTTCACCGCTTCTGTTATTGTTGCCTTTGCAAGAGCTGCCGTAAGAATGGCAAACAAGGGCGAGGCAGGATGCAAAACGGTTTTTGATGTTCCGCCTGCACTTTTAAGTATGAAAACTCCCGAAGAGCTTCGTGCTCAGCTTTTATAAGAATTATAAAATATACCTCACAGCTTTTGTGGGGTATATTTTTTTATAAAATTTGACACTTTTACCATAATAAGCTATAATAATTTTATAATTTTTTCATAGTGAGGGGATAAGATGTTAGATCAGATTATCGGTTTCTTAAATGATGCTCTATACAGCTACATACTGATTATCGTTCTTGTTCTTGGCGGTATTTTCTTTACCATAAGAACTAAGTTTGTTCAGTTCAGGCTTTTTAAAGAGCAGATTCGCTGTGTAAGCGAAAAGCCTGACAAAAAGGGTGCAATTTCATCATTTCAGGCGTTAATGGTTTCTACCGCGTCCCGAGTTGGCACAGGTAACATTATCGGTGTTTCCACCGCTATTTGCCTTGGCGGTTTCGGCTCGGTTTTCTGGATGTGGGTTATCGCCATTGTTGGCAGTGCTTCGGCTTTTGTAGAAAGCACATTGGCTCAGATTTTTAAGAAAAAGGGCAGTGACGGTGAAAGCTACGGCGGCCCTGCTTATTACATAAGCTCTGCTTTAAAAAGCAGATGGCTTGCAGTTGTGTTTTCTGTTTTCCTTATTCTTACCTATGGCGTAGGCTTTAATATGCTTGCTTCCTACAATCTGCAGTCAACATTTTCTGCTTATGAGTTTTACAATATGAACGTAAGCTTTAATCTTTTCGGCAATGATGTTGCATTTAACGCTATGCCCTGGCTTATCGGTCTTGTAATTGCAGGCTTGGTTGCATTCTGCCTTTTCGGCGGCGGTAAGAGAATCGTAAACGCCACAACCTTTATTGTTCCTGTAATGGGCATTGCTTATATTCTTGTGGCACTTATTATTACACTTATCAACATTCCTCAGCTTCCTTCTGTATTCTCAAGAATTTTTACCGAGGCATTTAATTTCGAGGCAATCTTCGGCGGTTTCAGCGGCTCCTGTGTAATGTATGGTATTAAGAGAGGTCTTTTCTCTAACGAAGCCGGTGTAGGGTCAGCTCCTAATGCTTCTGCTTCTGCTCATGTAAGTCATCCTGTAAAGCAGGGCTTGGTTCAGATTCTTTCTGTATTTATTGATACATTACTTATTTGTACAGCTACAGCATTTATGTGCATGTGCTCCGGGGTTACACCTACTGCTGAAATCTCAGGTGCTCAGTATGTTCAGCTTTCCCTTGAAGCAACTCTTGGCGACTTTGGCCCCATATTCATTACCGTTGCTATGGTGCTTTTCGCATTTACAACCCTTATTGGCAACCTTTTCTATGTTGACAAGGCTATTAAGTTTGTTTTCGGTAGAGAGCCCGGCAAGGTGTTTATGGCGATTTACCATATTGTTGCCGCACTTCTTATTTTTGTAGGTGCAGGCTTAAGTGCTGATCTTTTATGGAATATTTCTGATGTGCTTATGGGTGGTATGACTTTAATAAATATCCCTGTAATTCTGATTTTGGGAAGATACGCCTACCGTGCACTTAATGACTATGTAAAACAGCGTAAAGAGGGCAAAGAGCCTGTATTTATTGCTAAAAACATCGGATTAAAAGAAAAAACCGATTATTGGAACGAATAATAAATTTAATCTTATAAAAAAAGAGCAAGCAGTCAAGATTTTGATGCTTGCTCTCTTTTTTTGATGATTTTGTAATCCCATCCATAGCGTGCCGCCGAAATGTTTCGGATAAATAAAGTTTTCTACACCACCGTAGAAGATGTTTCATTTTTACCAAAAGGCGGAATGCCCTGGCAGTGGCTAACGGCAATCAGAGGGGCATTTCTTCTTTTGTGGAAGTCTCGATTACAAAAGAGTTTGCCCAGAAGCCGGGCTTCATATAAACCTTTGCATAGCCGATGGGATTTTCGGGAGTGATGTTAAAGGTTAAATCCTTGCACTTGCGGCTCATACCTACTGCAACGTGGAGTGTGTATGTACCGTAGCTTACAGGAATGTTAACTGTCTGCTTGTTGCCGATGTGGCCAAGGGGAACATTGTTGATATAAATACCGAAACCGCCTGCAACCCCTAAAGGTGAGCCTTTGCGGTAAAGGTGAATCATACCGCCCTGAGGAAAGTTAAGGGGCTGTTTGCACTGGGGGCAAACGCCACCTGCGAAAGCGTCCTGAACATGACCGCAGTTACACTTTATTCTTAAACTATTACTTGCCATTTTACACAATTCCTTTCATACTGTTTTGTTAATAATACCATATATTACCATTTTAGTCAATTGCTCGTTGCCTGATTTCCATTTTACGCCAGCTTATAAAAGCATACATATCATTTATAAGGAACATCAAAAAGCACACCGTAACTGAGATGTAGCTCAGGTCGGAAATTGATGCCAAAATCCACAATACAATAAGCACAATGTCATTAAATGCATATAGCAGGGAGAAGTAAGGGCTTCGGCGAAAGGTAAGGTAAACCGCCGCAAAGCTTGTGGTTACCGACAAAGTTGAGGGAATAAGATTTGCTGTGCCGAAGTGCCTTAAAATAAAGAAAAATATAATTGTTATCACAATCGTAAGCATAAACATAAGCAGGGTTTCTCTTTTGCTGATTCTGTTTACCTTAACCTCTGCAAAGTTGCCTTTAAAGGGATTTTTAAGCCAGGCTATAAGTGCAATTACCGCCATAGGCATTGTCATACCAAGATATGTTATCATCTCGCCGTAGTAGGCAAAGCCAAAGGAGATTACGCCGTAAATTATGCTGAAAATCACCATAAGCCCCTGACCTATAGGGTTACCCTTTGCGTTTAAAAGAATTGCAGTAACGCCTAAAATCGACGCGGCAAGAGTCAGATAGCTTTCTCTGTCGAATATAAGAAATGAAATGGTAATGAGAATTACCGAGGTTATCCAAAGGTATATTTCGAATTTAGAAAAATAGTTTTTAAGCCTTTTCATAAGTCCTCTAAAAAATAAGCATTCGTGTGCACATCTTCAAAGACCTAACGATGTACAAACGAATGCTTTAGTTTTGAATAAAACATTCACTACCCGGTGGCAGTTTGTTTGATTTTATATTAATTGCGGGAAATTGTCAATCAAATTTCGGGCACTATAAAGCCTTTTGCATCGAGAGCTTTTTCTATTTCATCAAGGATTTCGTCGCTTTCGGCAGTTACTGTGTGGTAGTGGTAGCCCCCTGTAATGTTCATAAGCTCGGTGGATTTACCGCTTCGTACACCTTCAAGAAACTGTCTGACATGCATCCGTGAGAAAATGTTCATTTTAGCCTCAACTTTGCCGTAAACCTTGTGCCATACAAACACATCTGCAACCGTACCGCCTAAATCAACAATGGTGGTAAGCTCATCCTCGGTTTGCTCGGTGGTGTGCTTAAGCTTAAAAACCCTTTCTTTTAAAGGCGAGCTTTGCACAATGTAGCCGTGGTGGGTAGAAAGAATTTCATACCCTGCGGCTTTAAGCAAAGAAATATCCTGCACTATTATCTGCCTTGATACGCCGAATTTTTCTGACAGCATGCTGCCCGAAACAGGATTAGGTGAGGTGGTAAGAACAGCGGCAATTTCCTTTCGTCTGTCTGTTGCTTTCATAATTGCACCTTAAATTGCGTGAAGATTTTTGAGAGAAAGGTCAAGAATAGGGGAGGAGTGAGTTAAAGCACCGCTGGAAATATAGTCAACACCAATGCTTACAAGTCTTGCTACATTTTCTTTGGTAACGTTGCCGCTGCACTCGGTTTCCGCTTTGCCTTTGCAAAGCTTAACTGCTTCTTTCATATCTTCAACGCTCATATTGTCAAGCATAATAATGTCGGCACCTGCTTCTAATGCTTCTTTGAGCATAGTAAGGTTTTCAACCTCAATCTCGATTTTACGAACAAAGGGGCAGTATTCTTTTGCCATTCTTACAGCCTCTTGAACAGAGCCTGCGGCACCGATGTGGTTATCCTTAAGAAGCACGCCGTCGCTTAAGTTGAAGCGGTGATTATATCCGCCGCCAACCTTAACTGCGTACTTTTCGAAAACTCTCATATTAGGAGTAGTTTTACGGGTATCAAGAAGCTTTGTATCGGTGCCCTTAAGAAGGTCTGCAATGCCTCTTGTGTAGGTTGCGATACCGCTCATACGCTGTAAGTAGTTAAGGGCAGTCCTTTCGCCTGAAAGAAGCACGCGGATGTCGCCCTTTACTTTGCCTAAAAGCTGTCCGTTTTCTACCTTGTCGCCATCTTTTGCAAAGAATGTAACCTCAGTCTCTTTGTCTAAAAGCTCAAAAACACGCTTAAATACGCCTAAGCCTGCAATAACACCTTCCTGCTTGCAGATAAGGTCAACTTCACCCAAAGCGTACTCAGGCATAACGGAGTTTGTTGTGATATCTTCTGATGTAATGTCCTCTCTTAAGGCACTTAAAATCATTTCGTCAGCGTTCATTAACATTGTAATATTATTCACGATTTTTCTTCTCCTTTTCTATTGCATTTAATACCATTTCTTTATACTTTTCCTGATAATTTTTATACAGGGTTTTGTTTACGTCAAAATCAGCTTTATCGGTTAAAGCTGTGTAATCTTCCGTAATGTGCTCAGCGGCACGCTTTGCAAAAACCAGACTTTCCAAAAGGGAGTTGCTTGCAAGTCTGTTTTTGCCGTGAACACCGTTACAGGCGGTTTCGCCAACAGCGTAAAGTCTTTGCATAGAAGTCAGACTGTGAGTGTCAACCTCTATACCACCCATAAAGTAATGCTGGCTTGGCACAACGGGAATAGGTTCTTTTGTTATGTCGTAGCCTTCTTCAAGGCAATGCCTGTAGATATTGGGAAAGTGGCTTTTGATTTCTTCTTTTTCAATAGCCGCAAGAGAAAGCCAAACGTGCTCTGTGCCTTCCTTTTTCATTTCATCAAAAATAGCATTGGCCACAACGTCACGGGGTAAAAGCTCGTTTACAAACCTTTCGCCCTTGGAGTTTAAAAGCACAGCACCTTCGCCGCGGACTGACTCGGAAATAAGAAACTCACGACCGTGCTTTTTGGTAAATAAAGTTGTGGGGTGAATCTGAATGTAGTCTATATCCTGAAGCTTTATGCCGTATTTAAGAGCCAAAGCAAGGGAGTCGCCTGTAAGGTGGGGATAGTTTGTAGAGTGCTTGAAAAGTCCGCCAATACCGCCTGTAGCAAGCACGGTATAGTCGGCGGTAATGCTTATATACTCGCCCTCGTTATAGTGACCCACAATGCCTTTGCAGAGATTGTTCTCAACTATAAGGTCAATCATTGTGAAATTCTCTATTAAGGTTATATTTTTTTTATTTCGTGCGGTTTCAAGAAGGTTGGATGTAATCTCCTTGCCTGTTTCATCCTCGTGAAAAAGAATTCTGGGTCTGGAATGTGCACCCTCACGGGTGTATACAAATTCCTTGCCGTTTTTCTCAAAGTGAACACCGAAAGACAAAAGGTCGCTGATTACTTCCTGAGAAGAGCGAATCATAATTTCAACGGAGTCAGGGTCATTTTCATAGTGGCCTGCTCGCATTGTGTCTTCATAGAAATCTGAGAAATCCTCTTCATCCCTCAGAACACAAATACCGCCCTGAGCAAGATAAGAGTCGCTACGCCTTGCTTTGTTCTTAGTTACTATAACTATCTGTTTGTCCTCAGGCAGGTTAAGTGCACAGTAAAGACCTGCCACACCGCAACCTACAATAATAATGTCAGTTTTCATTTTATTTTCCAAGCTCCAACATTCTGTCAAGGGGTAAAAGTGCACCTGTACGGATGTCTTCAGCAACTTCTACCTGATTTTCGTCATTTTCCAAAACTCTGAGTATGTTTTCCAATGTGTTTAACTTCATATCCTTGCAAACAGGGCAGGGAGAGGGGAAGTAAAACTTTTTGTCGGGATTATCACTTCTCAGTTTAAAGGCAACGCCCTCTTCGGTGCAGATGATAAATTCCTTTTTGTCGCTTTCCTTTGCGAAGTCGATAATCTCAGCGGTGCTTCCGCTGAAATCAGCAAGCTCTAAAATTTCAGGCTCACACTCGGGATGGCAAAGCACCAAAGCATCCTTGTGATTTTCCATAACAGTTTTAACCGAAGCGGCGGTTACATCTGCGTGGATAGGACAGCAACCGTCGTTTAAAATAATATTTTTCTCAGGCACCGCTGACGCCACAAATCTGCCTAAATTTCTGTCGGGAATAAAGAAGATGTTCTTGTTAGGCAATGCCTTTACGATTTTAACAGCGTTTGAGGAGGTAACGCAAACGTCACTCTGGCACTTAAGCTCTGCTGTGGAGTTTATGTAGCAGGCAACGGCAAGGTCATCAAAGCTTTCGCGCATTTGATTAATTTTACCCTCCTTAACCATATGAGCCATGGGGCAGTCGGCGGTAAGGTCCGGCATCAGAACCTTTTTGTCGGGGCAGAGGATTTTTGCACTTTCACCCATAAAGTTAACACCGCAGAAAACAATCACGTCGGCGGTGCTTTCCTTGGCAACCTTTGCAAGGTAAAAGGAGTCACCTACAAAATCGGCAATTTCCTGTGCCTCAGCAGGTGCATAGTAATGAGCCATAATGCAAGCGTTGTTTTCTTTTTTAAGAGCTTCAATTCGGTTTCTCATAAAATCGTCCTTATACTTCTAATATAAATCCTGTTTATTATACAGTTTGGGGTTTACAAGTGTCAAGTTATCTGTAAAGTTTTGTAGGAAAGCCGAGAAACAAAGGGCTTTTTCCCGATAAACTGTGTAATTTGGATACAAAATAAAATGTAAATGAACGCCTTAAGACAGGGATATACACATTGTTTCAAAAAGATTTAAAAATTTTTTCAAAAATCTATTGACATTTATATAACTCTCTGCTATAATTTCTAACTGTTGGCGATACAAAAGTAAAGCCTAAGCAATCTACGCTGGTGTAGCTCAGTTGGTAGAGCAGCTGATTTGTAATCAGCAGGTCGGGGGTTCAAGTCCGTCCACCAGCTCCAACAAGAGACCTGCTTTATAGCAGGTCTTTCATATGGGAGAATTCCCGAGCGGCCAAAGGGGGCAGACTGTAAATCTGTTGTCAACGACTTCGGTGGTTCGAATCCACCTTCTCCCACCAAAAATCCTCGTAACGAAAGTTACGGGGATTTTTACTTTTTTACTGTTTCTTCTTCACTCTTACCTTAATTAAGTTTTTACAAGGCTTTTTGGAAGTAATAAATAATAGTGAACGGTTTTGGTGTATGTGAACCGTACAAATTGAGGTTGCACTTGTTTTCAAGTTATAATATAATTGAATAAAAAGTAGAGGAGTTCAAGTTATGGGCGGATATTTTATTTCTATTTTGTATTATACCGTGCCTATTGCGGCGGTAATCTTTTTTGTGGTAAGTCTTGCTTCTTTTTTAATTGCGAAAAGCAACAACAAGCGTACCCCCGGAAAATACAGCGAAAGTCAGATTAAAACACGGTTGCTTCTTTTGATTATTTCATCAGTTGTTGCAGGAGTTATTTTGTCTATGATAATTTCATTTGTAATCTTGCTTTCTATGGCAGTTGCTTATATGTAAGGTGATAAAATGAAAGCTAAAACTTTTTATGCTGTGCTTATTACGATAACGTTACTGTGTGTTGTTCTTACAATACTGCATATGGTTTATGCAGTTTACGCTTATCAGCACAGTTCTATAATTCAGTTTATAGCTAAGGAGCTGTGGTGATATGAATCAACGAAACACCACTGTTAAGCAGATTTTGATAATTCTTCTGGTAGTGGTACTTTTTGTCGGCATTAACGGCAGTGTATATGTGCTTTTAACCCGAAGACTTTCCAATAATTTCAGCTCTGCATCCCAATCTAAAATGATTGATGTCAAAAGCTACTTGCCTTTTGAGCCTGAGTCTGATTTAGCTCGAATAGAATCTTCGCTTAAGCTGACTGAAAACCTGCCTGTCTTAGACGGAGCAGCGGCTTTAGTACCCGTATACGCGTCGATAATAGATTCTGTTTATCCCGAAGGCTCGGTTACCTTTGAAGGCGGCAGCTTTTCTGACGATAATTTTTACGGTGAAAATTTTGCTCCTGACAGCAAAATGCAGTATAAAAATACTGTAAGAGGCTACAAAGCTATAGTTGACGGTGAAACGGATATATTTTTCTCTGCCGCGCCAAGTGACGAGCAAAAACAGTATGCCAAGGATAAGGGAGTAGAGCTTGTTTATATACCCGTTGGACTTGATGCGTTTGTGTTTTTTGTAAATGAAGATAACCCTGTTGACAATCTTACTGCAGAGGAAATCCGCAAAATCTACAGCGGTGAAATCAAAAACTGGTCTGAGGTTGGCGGTGTAAACCGAGTTATAAACCCCGTTACTCGTCTTGAGGGGAGCGGAAGTCAGTCGGCTATGGAGGCTTTTATGGGAGACAGTAAGATAGCTCCTAAGTCGCCGTTTGCCATTGTGGGCGGTTCTATCGGCTTTTCTTTCCGCTACTATCTGGACGGTATTGTTGAAAACCAAAATGTAAAGATGCTTTCTTTAAGTGGAGTTTACCCTGATGGGGAAAATATCAGAAACGGAAGCTATCCTGTTGTTGCGGAGTTTTATGCTGTTTGCCGAGCAGACAATAAAAACGAAAACGTTTCGGTTCTAATTGACTGGATTCTTTCTGAAGAAGGTCAGAGGCTTATTGAAGAAAGCGGTTATGTGAGAATTAACTGAGGTCAGATTATGTATGGCGCCGACTACGGCAAAATGTATGAAAAGATTTTTAAATAATATGGTGTTTAAACCAAACCGACTGCTTAAAGACGAAATTTAAGCGGTATCATAATGGTTTACAACGGTCAAAAAACCTCGTAACGAAAGTTATGGGGTTTTTTACTTTTCTGTCTGTAATAATAGGTAATAGTAAAAATAGCCTTTTGCTATTGCAATTTTAAAAAGATATGTTATAATGCTTTAGAACTTAATAAGATAAACCGAATGTTTGCAGAAAATGCAGGTGCAACCTACGGAGTAACGCTCACAGGTGCCCGTTTTCGGGTAATGACTGCAAGCATATAGAACTTTGGAGAATCTCATTTATTTGAGTGCCGAAGGTGCAAACGCTTAAAAGCGTGAAACTCTCAGGCAAAAGGACAAAGGGATAGTTTTTGTTTGGATGTATATTTAGTATATTATGCCGCTATCCTTGATAGCGGTTTTTTAATTTTTAGGAGGGTGTATGGTTTGGATCAGATGTTGAATATTGTGCAGACAATCAATATGTATTTGTCCGATTATATATTGATGATTTTGTTACTTGGCACAGGTATCTTCTTTACCATTCGTACAAAGTTTGTTCAGGTAAGATGCTTTGGCGAAGGTATGAAGCAGGTGTTCGGTGATTTTTCTCTTAAAGGTAAGCAACAGGAAAGCGGGCTAAGCTCTTTTCAGGCTCTTACAGCGGCGGTTGCCGCACAGGTAGGAACAGGTAATTTGGTGGGAGCCAGCGGAGCTATTCTTATCGGCGGTCCCGGTGCTATTTTCTGGATGTGGGTAATCGCTTTCTTCGGTATGGCTACAATTTATGCCGAGGCAGTTCTTGCTCAGAAAACAAGAAAAATCGGGGAAGACGGTACCATTTCGGGCGGTCCTGTGTATTACATAAAAACAGCTTTCAGCGGAAAGTTCGGAAAAATACTTGCAGGTTTTTTTGCTGTTGCGGCAGTTCTTGCACTTGGATTTATGGGTGCTATGGTTCAGTCTAACTCCATAAGTGCGGCTTGCAACACAGCATTTAACGTTCCGACCTGGGTTGTGGGTCTTGTAGTTGCGGCTTTGGCGGCATTTGTATTTATCGGCGGCGTAAAGCGACTTGGCACAGTTACCGAAAAGATTGTGCCCATTATGGCGCTTCTTTACATAGTAGGCTGCGTTGCCGTTATATGCGTCCGTATAAAGTTTGTGCCCGAAACCTTTGCTATGATTTTTAAATATGCTTTTATGCCTGATGCTATTATCGGCGGCAGTATCGGCTATGCACTTAAGCAGGCCATAAGTCAGGGTGCTAAGCGTGGTCTATTTTCTAACGAGGCAGGTATGGGTTCTACACCTCATGCTCACGCTATGGCAAATGTAAAGAATCCTCATCAGCAGGGCGTTGTGGCTATGGTCGGTGTGTTTATTGATACCTTTGTAGTGCTTACTATTACAGCTCTGGTGGTTATTTCAACCCTTTATGCAGGCGGCGGAGTTCTTGCTGACGGTGCTGAGTCAGGGGTTGATAAAAGCAATATGGTTCAGCTTGCGTTTTCGTCTATATTCGGCAGTGCTCTGGGTAACGGATTTGTGGCTGTTTGTTTGCTGTTCTTTGCTTTTTCAACAATAATCAGCTGGAATCTTTTCGGCAGAATTAATATGAACTATCTTTTTGGCAAGCACTCGGATATTATTTATTCTGTTCTTGCAACTGTTTTTGTGTTTTTAGGCTCTGTGCTTTCTAATGATTTGGTGTGGGAGCTTACCGATACCTTTAACCAGCTTATGGTTATCCCCAACGTAATTGCCATAGTTGCTCTTTCGGGACTGGTAGTAAGAGAAGTTAAAAACGCTTCGGCTTCAAGAAAGCTTAAAAGCAAAAGATAAAATCATAATTTAATCGTTTTATAAAGCTATAATCCTCGTAACAAAAGTTGCGGGGATTTTTACTTTTGGAGTATTTCTGATTCTAAAATTCGGAATAAATTTTGGTTGATTTAAATAAGTGTGATGAATGGCTTTGTGCAGTATAATAATTTCCTGATTTGGTAAAAATTTACTTATGATGCAGGGCTTTGACGTTAAGGTTTAGGCAGATGCCTTTGCTGAAAACACAAAGGTCTATATTAACGACGACAACTACGCTTCCAAGAAGTCCAAGAAAGAAGACTATCCTGATTGATGTTTTCGGTGGTTTAATGAAAAGAAAGAGTTTTTTCAGAATTATGACGGTGATTTTGCTTGTGGCAGTCGTGTGTGCTTTTTATCCTGCTATCCTTACGGCAGTAACACCCACCGCTATCGTGTAATTTGCGAGAGAGCAGATTAAGTTTAACAATCTTAAATAAAAATCAAGGCAGAAGCACTGAAGTTTAATTCAGAACATCTGCTTTTCTTCTTGCTTTTGCTTTGATAATATGTATAATTTAATTGGTATAAATTTATATCAGCAGGAGGTTTACTATGAAATATGGTTTAAGAAACCGCTGGAAAGCCAAGAGCATTATAAACATAATTCTCAGTATTCTGGTATTAGGTGTTGCGGTGCTTAAGTTTATCCGCGGTGATTATTATTCGGTATTTTTGTGTGTTCTTACCCTTGCACTTTTCAACATTCCTTATCTGGTTGAAAACTGGCTTAAGGTTGACCTTCCCGTGGTGCTTGAGTCTATAATTCTGCTTTTTATTTTCTCGGCAGAGATTCTGGGTGAAATCGGCTCGTTCTACACTCACATTCCTTGGTGGGACACAATGCTTCATACCCTTAACGGCTTTTTAATGGCGGCAATCGGCTTTGCACTTATTGATATCCTCAATAATTCTCCAAAGTTTCATATTACAATGTCACCGCTGTTTGTAGCCTTTGTGGCATTCTGCTTTTCTATGACAGTGGGTGTTGTGTGGGAATTCTTTGAGTTCTTTATGGATTATTTTGCTCTTACAGATATGCAAAAAGACAGAATGATTACCGATATTTCTTCGGTTCTTATTAACCCCTCAGGTCTTAACGACACCATAATTATCAAGGATATAGAAAGCACCGCAGTTACTTTAAAAGACGGCACAGTTCACGTTTTTGAGGGCGGATACCTTGACATCGGCATTATCGACACAATGAAAGATTTGCTTGTAAACCTTATTGGTGCAGTGGTGTTCTCGGTTATCGGTTACTTCTATATTATCGGCAGAAATAAAGGCAAGTTTGCCGAAAAGTTTATTCCTCAGCTTATGACAGAGGAAGAGGCAGAAACCGAAAACAAAGAGTGATTATATGGAAAACATTAAAGGCAGATGCTTTTTTTAGCATCTGCCTTTTTGTTTGGATATTTGGTTTATTATTTTACTCGTTCCTCACCGATTGGCATGTTTGTTGCAATTCCTGCTACAAATTTCTGGATTGCGGTGGCGTCTTTGATATTGATTTTTCCGTTGATATCAGCATCAGCAGAAGTTTTCTGAGTATTATCAAGCTCTGTCAGATTAGCTATGAATTTTTGAATCTGAGTTGCATCTCTGATGTTGATTTTACCGTCAGAGTTAGCATCGCCCACAATATAAATAATCTGAGGTTCTGTGTTCTGATTTGGGGCTGTTGTAAGATTTTCGGGGATAGTTGTTTCGGCGGGAATAGTAGTTTCATCAGGGATGGTAGTTTCTGCAGGTTCGCTGGGTTTTTCATCGGGTAAATTCAGGTAGTGAACCGTTGCGTTTAATATAACATCGTTATCTTTGCCGATTCTGATTTCATTGAAACTTTCTTCAGTGCCACCGTAATAAACATTACTGAGGCTTGAGCAGTTTACAAAAGCCCAGTTACCGATTAATTTAACGCTTTTGGGGATGTGTATTTCTTCAAGGGCTGAGCAGTTGTAAAATAAGCTTTCACCGATAAGCTCAACACCATTTGGAATATTTACGGACTTAAGGTTTGGACAGTTGCGGAAAGCAACCAAGCCGATGCTTTTAACCGTTGAGGGAATCTGAATGCTTGTAATTGCAGTACATTCCTCAAATGCACTGGGGCCTATAGAAACTACCCCTTCGGGAATGATTACTTCCTCAAGGCTACTGCAAGCATAGAACATACCCTCGCTGAGTTCAGCAGTATTAGGGGAGAGGGTAACATTTTTAAGGGATGTGCAATGGTAAAATGCATCAATGCCAACGGATGTAACACTTTCGGGGATAACAATTTCCTCAAGATTTGTGCAGTAGTAAAATGCATAGTCACCGATTTTAGTAACGCTCTGAGGAATTTCAACATTCTTAAGAGTTTGGCAACCCTCAAGCAATCTGTTTCCGATTTCTGTTATTCCGTAGGGAATGTTGATGCTTTCAAGGGCTGAACAATTGGTAAAGGCAACCTCGCCGATGAAAGTTACTGTATCGGGAACATTTGCGGTTTTAAGTTTTCTGCAGTCTAAGAATGCACGATTTCCAATGAAGGTTACACCGTAGGGAATTTCAATGGCTTCAAGTTCTTCGCAACTGTAAAATGCCCATTCACCGATGCGTGTAACACTTTTGGGAACAGAAACGCTTTTAAGGTTGGTGCAGTAGTAGAATGCATAGTCGCTCAGATTTGTAATGCCCTCGGGGATTGTAACGGAGGTAAGAGACTTGCAGTTGGCAAAGGCGGTGTTGGCGATTATTGATGTGCCGTCTTTAATTTTGTAATCGCCTGTAATTGAAGTTTTTGCGTTTAAAAGAATATTGCCTTTATAAAGAACATCGTTTTCCCAGTTGCTTTCGTTGTTATAAAACGCGGTGTCTTTAAAAGCATCTTTGTCGATAATTTCAATGGTGGAGGGGAGTGTAATGCTTTCAAGAGCGGAGCAGTAAATAAAAGCGTGAATACCGATTTTTTCTACACCCTCGGGAATGCTGATGCTTTTAAGGCTTGTACAGGCGTTAAATGCAGAGTCTTCTATGATTTTCAGGCTTTCAGGCAGGGTAACGCTTTCAAGTGTATTGCATCCCCAGAATGCGCTTTCGCCGATTGTTGTAACGGCTTTGCCTTCAATTTCAGCGGGAATACTCAGCTCTGAAGCTGTGCCTTTGTATCCTGCAATGCGGATTTCGCTTTCTAAAATGTCATAAACAACTCCTTCGGCAGTTTCGCCTGTAAGGGCTGTGGCGTTTGTAAGGGGGATAATACAAACCAGCATAATAACAGTAAGGATTAACGAGAAAAACTGTTTGCGTGTGGTTTTGTGCATAATAAACACTCCTTAATCTTAATACAATAATCATACATTCAAAGGACTCCTTAGTCAAGAAAATTAAGTGTGGACGCTGTGACTTTTTTGTTTAACATTTGTCATTTTTAGCCTAAGATTGTTGACACGTCAACGTAATTATGGCATACTATAATCAGATGAAAAACGGAAATTTTTCAGAAAGGATGTATATTAATGAACAATGTAAATGATAAGTACAAGGCTCTGTTTACTCCTTGGAAAATTGGCAATGTGGAGATTAAAAACCGCATAGTAATGTGTCCTATGGGCGGTACATCACTTTTCGGTTGGTTCGAACTTACAGGTTGCCATTTTGACAAAGAGGCGGCAGGGCTTTTCTTAGAGCGTGCAAAGAATAACGTAGGTCTTATTATTCCCGGAATTGCACCTCTTCGCGATACTTTCTGGGGCAAATGGCTTTGGCAGAATCCTAAGATGTTTGAGGACCTTAAAGTGTTTATGGATGAGATTCATAAAACCGGCGCAAAGCTTTTTATTCAGCTTACAGCAGGTATGGGCCGTTCCTGGGCTATTACCGAGCTTGTAGCACCTCTTCATAAAAATAAATTTACCCGAGCTATTGTTAAGCCTATTATAGATACCTCTCACGAGCTGGCTTCTCCGTCGCCTCAGCCTTCCCGCTGGGCTCATGATATTGAGTGCCCTGAAATGACAAAAGAGCAGATTCATGAGATTATCGAAGCTTTTGCAAAAACCGCAAAGCTTTGTAAGGATGCAGGCGTTGACGGTGTTGAGGTTCACGCTGTTCACGAAGGTTATCTTCTTGACCAGTTTGCTATTGAGTTTTTCAATAAGCGTGAGGACGAATACGGCGGAAGCTTCGAAAACCGCTATCGCTTTGCCGCTGAGGTGGTAAAGGAGATTAAAAAGGCTTGCGGTGATGAATATCCTGTTTCTTTACGTTATTCAGTTGAATCCAAGATGAAGGGCTTCTGTGAAGGTGCAATGCCCGGTGAGGATTACGTTGAAGTTGGCAGAAATATGGAAGAATCCGAAGAAGCCGCAAAGTATCTGCAGGATGCAGGCTACGATATGCTCAATGCAGATAACGGTACATACGACTCCTGGTACTGGGCACATCCGCCTATGTATATGCCCGAAAACTGCAACCTTGATAGCGTTGCTCATATTAAAAAGTTTGTTGATATTCCTGTGGTTTGTGCAGGCAGAATGGATGCCGAGGTTGGTGCTAAAGCAGTTGCCGAAGGCAAAATCGATGGTGTTGGCGTTGCACGTCAGTTTTTGGTTGACCCTCAGTGGGTAACCAAGCTTATTGAGGACAGACTTGAGGATATAAAGCCTTGTATCTGCTGTCATAGTGCTTGTTTTAACTTCTCATCCTCCAAGGGTCACGCAAATACTCAGGACCTTACAGATACTATGGGACTTTCCCGCTGTGCACTTAATCCTGAAACAATGCAGTCTAAAAAATACAGCATAAAGCCTGCCAAAAAAGCAAAGAACATTGCTGTTATCGGCGGCGGTATCGGCGGTATGGAAGCGGCAATTCTCTTAGCGAAGCGTGGCCACAAGGTAACCCTTTACGAAAAGAGCGGTACTTTAGGCGGTGTGTTTGTTGCGGCGGCTGCTCCTGAGTTTAAAGAAAAGGATAAAGACCTTATTGCTTGGTACATCCGCGAGCTTAAGAAACATCCTATTGATGTTAAAATGAATACAGAGGTAAAGGACCTTAAGTCCTTAAATGCCGACGAGGTTATTGTGGCAACGGGTGCAGCAGCCAAGAAGATTCCTGTAAAGGGTGCAGAAAAGGCCGTTGAAGCTGTTGATTACCTTCTTGGTGAAAAGCAGGTTGGCGAAAATGTTTTAGTAGTTGGCGGCGGACTTACAGGTTGTGAAATTGCCTATGAGCTTTACCTTAAGGGAAAGAAGCCCTCTATTGTTGAAATGCAGGACGACCTTATTACAACACCCGGTATCTGCCTTGCAAACACAAGCTACCTCCGTGACTTCTTTAAAACCAATAAAGTTCCCGTTTATCTTGAAACTTCACTTGCTGAAATTTGCGACGGCTATGCTGAACTTAAGGACAAAGAGGGCAAGACCTTTAAGGTTGATGCTGACTCCGTAATCCTTTCTGTTGGCTATACCCCTGCACCTCTTGCTAAAAAAGGCAGACACATCCACGTTATTGGTGATGCCGTTGAGGTAGGCAACCTGCGTACCGTTATCTGGGGCGCTTGGGACACCTGTATGAAACTCTGATAGATAAGGAGATTTGACATTATGATACTTACAAAAGAACAGCAGGCTATATTAAACGGCGAGCAGGGCGAAACCTTAGCAAAGGTTATGAAAACCCTTGTAATGTATGGTGACGCTTTCGAAGCCGAAAAGCTTGTTCCCATTACATCTGAATACAACCACCTTGTAACTTCTTTCGGCCTTAAGGTAATGTCTCCTGTTTATGACCTTATGCAGCAGCTTCTTGATGCAGGGGTAATGTCAGGGCAGAAGTTTTCGGTTGACCCACGTCCCATTGATAAAAACGTTCCTGCAAACTTTTTGCAGAATTTAGTTTTCAATAAATTTATGTACACCAAGCAGAGCTTTTACGAAGACCAGCTTAATAAGCTTGGACTTATGAATGAAGATGCCTTTACCTGTGCCTGCTATATGGACGAAGTAGGTAACAAGCCTAAGAAAGGCGACGTGCTTTCCTGGGCAGAGTCAAGTGCTGTTGTTTATGCAAACTCCGTGCTGGGTGCAAGATGTAACCGTAACTCAGGTATTATTGACATTATGGGCTCTATTGTCGGCTATGTGCCTTATTTCGGACTTCTTACCGACGAAGGCAGAAAGGCTACATGGGTTGTAAAGATTAAAACCACCAAAAAGCCAGAGGCTCAGCTTTTAGGCTCTGCAATCGGTATGAAGGTAATGGAAGACGTACCCTTTGTTGTAGGCCTTGATAAGTGGATTGGTACTGAGCTTACAGACTCAGCCTGTGCTTATCTCAAGGACTTCGGTGCGGCTACTGCCTCTAATGGTGCTGTTGGCCTTTATCATATTGAAAATCTTACCCCCGAAGCAGTAGAAATGGGCGAAAAGCTTATTGCAGAGGGTGCAAAGGAATATGTTATAGATGATGCCGAGCTTAAAAGAGTTCAGGATAACTACCCTGTAATGTGGAAAAATGCCGACGCTGTACCTAAACTTTGCTTCGTAGGCTGTCCACACCTTTCTTTAGAGCAGCTTAAAGCCTGGACAATTGATATCGAAAAAGCTCTTGCAAAGTCAGGTAAGAAAAAGGTAACTGTACCTACTGTTTTCACAGCAGCTCCCAAGGTGCTTGAAGCATTTAATAAAACTGATTATGCAGAAAGACTTAAGGCTACAGGCGTTATTACATCCTATATCTGTCCGCTTATGTATATGAACAATCCCCTTTGCAAGAAGATGCCTGTAATCACATCTTCCAACAAGCTCAGAACATATACAAGTGCAAGGTACTACACAGATGCAGAAATCCTTACAATCATAACAGGAGGTAAAAAGTAATGAAGCAGTTCAAAGGAAGAGTTGTTACCCCCGGCGAGGTTACTGCCGAGGCAGTTGTAACCACCGAAGGCTTTAATACCCTTGCCTCCTTTCAGATGGCTCTGCAGTTTGGCGACAAAGAGGTAAAGTGCGGAGACCAGAATAACAAGGAGCTTCACGGCAAGCCCCTTATTAATAAGGCACTTTGTCTGCCTCAGACAATCGGCTCTACCACAGGCGGTTTAGTTCTTTACTGTGCCTGTGCTATGGAGAAAAATCCTGCTTGTATGCTTTTCTCAGGTCATATCGACTCTTTAGCCGCCGCAGGTGCAGTTTTGGCAGATGTGTGGGTAGAGGGCGTTACAATGCCGGTTGTTGATTCTTTAGGCGACGAGTTCTTAAGCTATGTTAAAGACGGAATGAAAATCACCGTAAAGCCTGACGGCATTGTTGAGGTTGAGTAATCTTAGAATAAATATATAATAGGGCAGATGCTTCGGTAATTTCGAGGTATCTGCCTTTTGTGTTTTTGTTGCGGTGCAGGTTTATTTGTGCTATTATATTTCCGAGGTGAGTTTATGAGTAACACCGACTACACTAAAATGTATAATAAAATTTTTAAGATAATGGGGGACTTAACTCCTTTAAAGGCTGACTGTGGTGCCCTTTGCTCACATGCCTGCTGTAAAGGGGATGAAAACACAGGTATGAGGCTTTTTCCTTTTGAGGAAAGTGAGCTTCCCGTAAAAATTTTAGAAAACGGAGTCCGTCTTGTGGTATGTTCAGGCGAATGCGATAGAGACAAACGCCCCTTAGCCTGTCGGATTTTTCCTTTCTTTCCCACAGTAGATGAAAAAGGAAAGGTCTTTGTAGAGCCTGACTTTCGCGGTGCAAGGCTTTGTCCGCTTATTACTCATAGTGATGAAATTATATTTGATAAGCGATTTTTCAAAGCGCTTAAAAAGGTGGGCAAAATTTTAGCAAAAGACGAATTGTGCCTTGGGTTTTTAAAGGAAGCAACTGAAGAAATCGATACCTACTCGGCTTTTCTCGGCGATGAATAAATAAGTTTAAGCTGTCTCTTTTTCGAGGCAGCTTTTTATGTTAAAATAAAAATAATAAAAAGCGAAAAAACTTAAGATTTAAATCGTCATAGTCAGTGAAAGGAGGCGAGAGCCATGAACAATAAAGAACTGAAAGAAAATTTTCAAAAAATCCGAAACGGCAACAAAGAAGCATTCAGCCTTGTATATAACGACCTTAAAAAACCTGTGGTTACTGTTGTTTGCCGAATTGTAGGTGATAGTCTTACTGCAGAAGATATCACTCAGGAGGTTTTCGTCAGATTGTTTGTGTTGCCGCCCGACTCCTCAGTTAAAAACATAAGGGCATGGATTTTTCAGATAGCGCGCAATTTGTCAATCGATGCCCTGAGGAAAAAGCAAAGTCTCAGTATTGACGATTTAGAGTTTAAAGCTGACGATACCTGCAAAGATATTGCTGATCGCCTTGATTTGGAAGCGGCAATCAAAAAGCTTTCCGAAACAGAACGGCAGGTTTTAACCCTCCACCTAAACGGCGGACTTAAATTTAATGAGATTAGCTCTATCTGTGGCTTGTCGCTGTCATCTACATACCGAAGATACCGCAAGGCTTTGAAAACCCTACGCGTAATTTTAGACGGAGGTGCCTTATGAAAAAATTGATTTCGATTTTACTTGCTGTATTTTTAATCAGCACTTTTGCTGTTAATGCCACGGCCGCAGAAGAAAAATTTGAAAAAATGAAAGACCTTAATAATTATTGGGCATTGAATGACGCTTATCCCGACTGGTTTTGTGGGGTTTGGACAGAAACAGGAAGCCTCAATAACCTTGTTGTTGCCGTGCTTAACACCGAGGAAGGTAACCTTGGTAAGCAGGAAATTCTTGATTTAATCGAGGTCGATTCAAGTGTTACCTTTACCTATGGAGACTACAGCAGAAATTATCTTATAGACGTTAAAGAAAGCTTTACTTACGAAACGTTTCAGGAGCTTGGATTGTCTTATACCGCCTTTCTTGACGATAAAAGCCGTATCGAGCTTGGGATATTAAAAGATAAAAAGAACGACCCCGTTGCTTTAAAAAAGCTTGAAGAAATCAAAGCACAATACGGAGAAATCTTTGTAGTTAAGTATGTTGACGGTATAACGACAGAAGATATACTTAAAGTTGAGGATATGCCGGCGGTTCATTATACTGTTGTTCCCGAAAGCAAAAGCAACCGCTCTTACTTTATTTATATCTATATCGCCATTGCCGTTGCGTTGTTTTTAAGTGTAGCTTGCCTGTTAATTCAGATGATACAGAGAAAGTCGTTAGTGTTAAAAACCAACACAGGGCACAATTTCAGTACGTCGGGAATGTCGGTTAAGGAAATTGAGGAGCGAGTAAAAACTGCCGAAGCAGAAGTTCCTTCAGATTTAGAGGATAGGATATTTAAAGAAATAGAAAGCAAAATGTGAAGTTTTGCAAAAGCCCTTTGAATTTATTGCAAAGGCGGTTGAGCTGTGTTACAATAATCGGCGGTGATAAAAATGACTAAAAAGAAAAAGAAAGTTTTAATAATTTTATCTTCGGTTGTGCTTATTGTTGCTCTGCTTGCAGGCTTCATAGCTTGGGGCAACAAGGCACTTATGGTAAGCGAAATTACAATAGAAAGCCAAAAGATTCCCCAGAGCTTTGAGGGTTTTAAGATTGCCCACGTTTCTGACTTGCATAATGACACATTTGGCAAGGATAACCATAAACTTATTTCTTTATTAAAAAATACCCACCCCGATATTATAGCCATAACAGGGGATATTTTCGATTGCCACCGTACAGATGTAGATGTGGCAATCAGCTTTGCCGAAAAAGCCGTGGCGATTGCACCTTGCTACTATGTAAATGGCAACCACGAGCAAAGAGTCCCCGAGGCTTATGCCAAGCTTTTAGAGGCTTTTGACGAAATCGGCGTTGTTGTTCTTGATAATGAAACTTTAACCTTAACAAGGGGAAATGAGACCATTAATATTATAGGTGTTTCCGACCCGGGTTTTGAAACCGACTATCTTTTCGGCGATACCGAGGGTGTTATGAGGCATCATCTTAATGAACTTATGACGGATAAAGAAAGCTTTAATCTGCTTTTATCCCACCGCCCCGAGCTTTTTGAGGTTTATGAAGATTTCGATGTGGATTTGGTGCTTACAGGCCACGCTCACGGCGGTCAGTTCCGCCTTCCTTTTGTAGGCGGTTTGTATGCTCCTAACCAATGGTTCTTTCCTGAATATGATGCAGGGCTTTATACTGAGGACGGCACAAATATGATAGTCAGCCGAGGTATAGGCAACAGCCTTTTCCCTTTCAGAATAGGTAACCGCCCTGAGATTGTATTGGTAGAGTTAAAACTGCCGACTAAGTAAAAATCCCATTGCAATGCGGTGCAACAGATTGTTGCTTGACTTTTTACTGATGTTCTACTATGCTGAGCCCAGAGGTGATAAATATGAAAATCAATGATAATCTTCGCGAGCTTCGCATTAGTCGGAGCCTGACCCAAGAGCAGGTTGCTGAAAAATTAAACGTTACCCGCCAGACCATTTCAAGCTACGAGTCAGGCAGAACCAGACCTGATATTGATACCCTTGTAAAATTTTCTGAGGTTTACGGCGTAGAGCTTGAAAGCCTGATTTATGGTGCCGATAAGGAGCTTAAAGTAAACCGCCGTATAAAATTAGTTGCCAAAATCCTTTTTGTATTGCTTGTGGCTTTTGTTATTCTTGGCTCGATTTCTTACCTTTCGGCAAATGTATATTTTCCTTTGGTCGATAGCTTTCAGGGAGAGCCGCCTTTTGAATGGCAGGCTCATTGGAACTTGGTAAAGGTATGGCAGGTGCTGGACTCCTGTGTAAGTACAGTTTCCTTTTTAGGCTTTGCGTTTCTTTTTGTAATGCTTATTATGGGCAAGGTGAAAATTCATACTAAAACCAAGCTGATTTACTTAGGTCTGCTTTCGGCTTTACTGCTTATTATACCAACCGTCTGCGGTTTAGCTGACCCTAAGTTTTCGCCTCAGGAGTATATCCTCACCGAGGGTTTCGTTGTTACCAGCCTGTGGATTTTGTTAGGCGTAGAAGAAATCGTACTTTACTTTAAAAACCAAAAGAAATAAAAACCTTTCTCCCCGAAATATTTCGGGGAGTTTGATTGTTATGAAGCATTTTTTATGCTATAATACATTTATTGAATGTATGGAAGGTGATATTATTTGAAAAATTTCTTGGCAGACCTTAAAAATTTACGTTGGCAGAACTTTATAATGCTTTTCTTTGCAGGATGCATTAACGCCTTTGGCGTTACCGCTTTTCTGGCTCCTGTTAAGCTTTACGACTCTGGCATTTCGGGTACATCAATCTTGCTTTCTCAGGTTACCCCTGAGTATATGAGCCTGTCAATCTGGCTCCTTATTCTTAATATCCCTCTGTTTTTAATAGGACTCAGAAAGCAAGGTGCCGCTTTTACGGTGTATTCGCTTTTTACTGTTGCGGTTTACTCCATAGGTTCATGGCTTATTTCCGACATTTTGCCTGTGGATGTAAGCATTGCCTCTCCTTTAGCAGGTGAGGATTTGCTGTTGTGTGCTTTGTTTGGCGGTATAATTTCGGGTGTGGGCAGTGGCCTTACAATCCGCTATGGCGGTGCTATTGACGGAGTAGAGGTTATGGCGGTTATATTTGCAAAGAAGCTTAACATCACCGTTGGCACCTTTGTTATGATTTATAACGTAATTCTCTATATCATTTGCGGTGTTATGCTTAAAAGCTGGATTCTGCCTCTTTACTCAATAGTAACCTACGCCGCAGGACTTAAAACCGTGGATTTTGTGGTTGAAGGCTTTGACAGAAGCAAAGAGGTTATGATTGTAATCGATAAGGCTGAGGAAATAAGCGAAGCTTTAATGAACGCCTTTGAGTGCGGAACTACCAAAATCGACGCTACAGGCGGTTATTCCAACGCTGAGAAAACTATTATCTACTTCGTTGTAAACCGCTTTCAGATTTCAAAAATGCGTTCCATTATCCATAAAATAGACCCAAAAGCTTTTGTAACTATCTCAGAAGTTGCCGATGTTTTT
>JAZTWD010000036.1:0-3552 GCA_045635685.1 Ruminococcus sp. | reverse complement strand
ACCGTTGACGAAAAGCTTCAGAAAACCTTAGAAAGCACAATGCAACAGTCCTTCGGTTTAGTTAACGAAAGGCTTGAGCAGGTTTACAAAGGCCTTGGCGAAATGCAGAACTTAGCCGTAGGCGTTGGCGACCTTAAAAAGGTGCTTTCAAACGTTAAGACAAGGGGCATTTTAGGCGAAATTCAGCTTGGTGCAATCCTTAAAGAAATCCTGGCAACAGAACAGTATGAGGAAAATGTGGTTACCAAATCCAAGGGTACTGAGCGAGTTGAATTTGCTGTTAAGCTTCCTGCTGAGGACGACGGATTTATCTACCTGCCTATTGACTCAAAGTTCCCTGCCGACACTTATATGGCTTTGCAGAACGCCTACGAAAGTGCAGATGCCGCACAGGTTGAAGCGGCGGCTAAGCTGCTTTTAACTACTCTAAAAAAAGAAGCCAAGGACATTCACGACAAATACATAGAGCCCCCCTACACCACCGAGTTTGCCATTATGTTTTTGCCCACCGAGGGCCTTTACTGTGAGGCGGTAAACCGCGGTATGATTGAAGTTTTACAGCGAGAATACAAGGTAAACCTTGCAGGCCCCAGTACAATGGCGGCACTTTTAAATTCACTGCAGATGGGCTTTAAGACCCTGGCAGTTCAGAAACGAAGTGCAGAGGTGTGGAAGGTTCTCGGCTCTGTTAAAAATGAATTTGAAAAATTCGGCGATGTTATTGATGCAACTCAGAAACGCCTTGAGCAGGCAAATTCTGAGCTTGATAAGCTGGTTGGAGTTCGAACACGTGCAATCAACCGCCACCTTAAAGCAGTTGAAACAAATAATATCCCCATAGAAACTTTTTCGGTAAATGTGCCCTTACTCGGCGAGGAAGATTAAGTAATCAGCAAGAAGACTGTACAGATAACTATTCTGTACAGTCTTTTATATTCTTAGAGATTCATTTTTCTGATACACTCCGTATCCGTACACTCGTCACAATTGAAATTTCCTTTAGTACAGCAAATGAGAAAGTTACATTCATCACAACAACATTCAATGGGATTACCAACTTCATCAAAGTGTTTTCCATTACCTTTACAATTCTCGCCATTATTTCCGGGCGTTAACTCAATTCCTGTTATATCAATAATCATACTATCACCTCATACAACAATATACCATATATGGGCCACAAAGTCCATATATGGTCGTTATTCTTCGTTGAAAATGTATACACTTATTATAGGAATACATTTTGAGGTGATTATATGGACACACGCCAAGCGATTGCAAGAAGATTGCTCGAATTATGTGAAGATAAGAATTTATCTATTAATGCTTTAGCAAGAATTTCTGCCGTGCCACCTTCTACTCTGAAAAATATAATCAATGGCGGAAGTAAAAACGCTGGAATAGTAACAATCAAAAAGCTCTGTGACGGTTTAGAAATTTCACTCTATGATTTCTTTAATACCGAAACCTTCAAAACCTTGGAACAGGAAATCAAGTAAGCATCCATACTTAAACTTACAGACTAAAGATGCAAAAGAGGACAACTAACCAAATAGTTGTCCTCTTATTATTTTATCGTATAAACCTTTTTGCATAACCGCATCTTCGGCAGAGTTCTTCCGTAACACTTCGGGTTTGGAAGGATTTTTTCAGGTTTTCGGCTCTTTCTGACGCAAGAATTTCTGAAAGGTCTTTTTCAAAAATATTTCCTAAATTTATGGTACCCTCAGCATCTAAGCAACAGGGCACCACGGTTCCGTCTGCCAATACTCCAATCTGGTCACGCAATCCGTAGCAGGAATGATTACTTCCTATATCTTCGCCGTTTACGTCAGGCCAGCCAAAAAGCTCACCCCACTCAAGGAAAACATACTCGCAAAGCTTATAGCCTGAGTAAAGCTCCTGCCACTCTCCTGTAAAAGCTCTGTGCATTTTTTCTAAAATCTCGGCATTAAGGCTATCGTAACCACCTTTGTTCCAAAGTCGCATTACGGCAATCTTTTTATTTTCAGCCGCCTTTTTGCAAAAACCAAAACACATTTCAAGGTAATCGTCAAGGCTCATCCCTATTGCGTTCACCTCGTAGGAATGCAGGGAGATGCTGATTTTCCTTAATGACTTTGCATTTAAAAGCTCCTCTTCCCTTTCTTTCAGCAAGGTGCCGTTGGTGGTGATGTTCACTTTAAAGCCAAGTTCCTCTGCAATTTCCAGAAACTTAGCCAAATCGGGATGAAGTAAAGGCTCGCCCAAAAGATGAAAGTAAAGGTAATCGGCAAAAGGTCTGAGCTTTTCTGCGGCAGTTTTAAATTCTCCAACAGAAATAAACTTAGGTTCACGAATTGTTCCGTGGCAAAAACTGCAACTGAGGTTGCATACATTTGTTATTTCAAGATAAGCTTTGTTTGGCATTTTCAGACCTCTGTAATAATTTTTGTATCAAAATACTGCTCCTGAAAGTTTGTGAGACTTTCGATTTCTTCTTTGGTAAATCCCACGCCAACAGGTGCACCTACAAGCTTATTCTCATCATCGTCAAGTCTTTCTATAACCGCGATTATTCTGCACGAAAAATCCCTTACAGGCACAGAAACACCTAATAAATAAACGTCAATCTCTTCACCGTCACCGCTTACCGTATTCTGAATATAACCGTAATTAACAGGATAAATAATATCGTCGTGCTTAGGATGAGTTGAACCTAAGGGTCTGTCGATAACAACATTGACTTCTCTTCCCAGATATTCTATTAAATCAATCATAAATGCACCTACAAAAACAGCCCGAGTTAATCGGGCTTAAGTTTTAATATTTTAAAATTTAAAAATCAGCCGCCGCAAAAGCACTTTTTGTAGTTTTCGATTGCCGCATTAATAACCTTAACAGCCGCCTTTCTGCCTCTTACGGAATCAACCTTTGTATCCGTACCTTCAAGGTTTTTGTAAACCGAGAAGAAGTGGGTCATTTCCTGAAAGATATGCTCAGGCAACTCATCAATTTCCTTAAACATATTGTAGTTAGGGTCGCCGAAAGGAATTGCGATAATCTTTTCGTCGTGGGCACCGTTATCAACCATATCAATAACACCTATGGGATAAGCGTGCACCAGAGTAAGAGGCTGAATCTCCTCAGCACAAATAAGAAGCACGTCAAGAGGGTCTTTATCATCGCCGTATGTACGGGGAATAAAGCCGTAGTTTGCAGGATAATGGGTAGATGTATAAAGAATACGGTCAAGCATAATAAGGCCTGTTTCCTTATCAAGCTCATATTTATTTTTACTGCCCTTTGAAATTTCAACAACAGCTATAAAATCCTCGGCAGAAATACGCTCTTCAGAGATATCGTGCCATATATTATTCATATTTGTCACCTCAAGACATAATAATTTAATTTATTCTAACACACCATATATTAAAAATCAACAAAAATTACAAATAGAGAAAGACGAAAAACCCCGAATTTTATCACAAAAAAATATTGCAAAGGGCGAAATTTTACTTTATAATATTTTCTATAATTCAGTTTATAATTTACTGTGAGGTGTTTTATATG
>JAZTWD010000035.1:0-45622 GCA_045635685.1 Ruminococcus sp. | reverse complement strand
CGAGTTCGGCAGAATCATGGCTTGGGCTGATGAGTTCAGAACACTTAAGGTTAGAACAAATGCAGATACACCTGCAGACGCTAAGAAGGCTCGTGAGCTCGGCGCTGAGGGTATCGGTCTTTGCCGTACAGAACACATGTTCTTCGAGGCTGACAGAATTGCAGCATTCAGAGAGATGATCTGTGCAGATACAGTAGAAGCAAGAGAAGCAGCTCTTGATAAGATTCTTCCTTATCAGCAGGGCGACTTCGAGGCTCTCTATGAGGCTCTTGAAGGTAACCCCGTTTGCATCCGTTTCCTCGATCCTCCTCTCCACGAGTTCGTTCCCACAGAGGAAGCTGACATTGCAGCTTTAGCAGAGGCTCAGGGCAAGTCTGTTGCAGACATTAAGGCTCTTATCGCTTCTCTCCACGAGTTCAACCCCATGATGGGTCACCGTGGCTGCCGTCTTGCAGTAACATATCCTGAAATTGCAAAGATGCAGACAAAGGCTGTTATCCGTGCAGCTATCAACGTTAAGAAGGCACACGCAGACTGGACAATCGTTCCCGAAATCATGATCCCCCTCACAGGTGAGGTTAAGGAAATGAAGTTCGTTAAGGACGTAGTTGTTGCTACAGCTGATGCAGAAATCGCAGCAGCAGGCGTAGAGCTCAAGTACGAAGTTGGTACTATGATGGAGTTTCCTAGAGCTTGCCTTACAGCAGATCAGATTGCTACAGAGGCTGAGTTCTTCTGCTTCGGTACAAACGACCTTACTCAGATGACATTCGGCTTCAGCCGTGACGATGCTGGTAAGTTCCTCTCTGCTTACTATGATACAAAGATTTATGAGAACGATCCCTTCGCAAAGCTCGACCAGACAGGTGTTGGCCAGCTCATGGAGATGGCTATCGCTAAGGGTAAGGCAACTCGTCCTGAGATTCACTGCGGTATCTGCGGTGAGCACGGCGGCGACCCCGTATCTGTTGAGTTCTGCCACAAGATCGGCCTCGACTATGTATCTTGCTCTCCCTTCCGTGTTCCCATCGCTCGCCTCGCAGCAGCTCAGGCAGCCATCAAGGGCTAATCCGTAAGGAAGTTATATACAATAGTATAGCTCATATATAAAATCATCCCTCTGTCGAGAAATCGGCAGAGGGATTTTTGCGTAAGAGGTAGATTAAGCTGAAGCGAGCTTTTTGTATCAGAATATGTGGTATTTATATAAAAAATACTAAAAAATCGGGGCTTTTTCTGCCTTTGCTTGACAAAAAAGTATATGTTATAATATAATGGATGTATAAATATGCTAATTGGTTTTTGGCTTAAGATATGGGTGTAGGGGAGTTATTTATGGAAGCAATACACGTAGCTGAGCATGAGGAATATATTTTTGATGAAAAAGCACTTTTAAAAAGATGTAACGGCTTTTATAACCGATGTGTTAAGCGTGCTACAGACTTTGTTCTGGCAATTATTATTGCGGTTTTGCTTGCACCTGTTTACCTTGTATTGGCTGTGGTAGTTGTAGCAGAAACAGGCTTCCCTGTGTTTTACAGAGCCCAGCGTGGCGGATATAAAGGTAAACCTTTCCGTATTTTCAAGTTCCGTTCAATGGTAAAGGATGCCGATAAAATCGGTGGAGGCACAACTTCCCTTAACGACAGCCGTATTACCAAGGTTGGTTCATTCCTCAGAAAGACAAAGCTTGACGAAATCCCTCAGCTTTTTAATATTATCAACGGTTCTATGAGTTTTATCGGCCCCAGGCCTGAGCTTCTCAGATATACCGACGCTTATGACGAAAAAGAAAAATACATATTAAAGGTTCGTCCCGGCATTACTGACTACAGCTCTTTGAAGTTTATTAATCTTGACGAGGTTGTAGGTGCTGAGAATGCTGACGAAATGTACGAAAAGTATGTTCTCAAGACCAAAAACAATCTCAGACTTATGTATGTTTCAAAGGTTTCCTTTGCAACGGATATGTATCTCTTTTTTGCAACCATAGGCAACGTAATTAAAAAAGCTTTAAAGGTAATATTTGGCAAAAAGTCTCAGAGTAAGGTATAAGGAAGTAAGATAATGGAATATATTAAACTTAAAAATTCCGACATAACAGTATCACGTTTGTGTATGGGCGGCTGTCCTATGGGCGGCTACGGCTGGGGCGATGTACAGGAAACAGAATTGATTGACGCTGTGCATACCGCTCTTGATAATGGCATTACTTTTTTTGATACTGCCGATACATATGGGTTAGGCCAGTCTGAAATTACCTTAGGCAAAGCTTTGGGAAGTCACCGCAAGGATGTGGTAGTTGCTTCTAAGTTCGGCGTTAGGGTTATGAACGGCAAAACTGTGTACGATAACAGCCCCCAGTGGATTAAAGAAGCTTTAGAGGCAAGTCTTAAAAGACTTGGTACAGATTATATCGACCTGTATCAGGTGCATTATCGTGACGGCGTAACGCCTATAGGTGTGGTTGTTGAAACCTTGGAGGATTTAAAGAAAAAAGGGCTTATTCGTGCTTTTGGCTTAAGTAATTTGTACCTTAAAGATGCAGAAGAACTGAAAGGCTGTGAGAACAAGTTCGTAAGCTTTCAGAATGAGTACAGCTTAGCTTGCAAAAAGTATGAAAACGATATTTTAACCCTTTCTCAGGATTATAATATGACTCCTTTGACCTGGGGCAGTTTAGGTCAGGGAATATTAACAGGTAAATATGATAAAAATGTAGCTTTTGGTGCTGATGACCGCAGAAGCCGTGATATCTATGTTAATTTTCACGGTGAAAAATTACTCCGCAATTTAGAGATTGTGGAAGTTATGAAAGGTATTGCCGAAAAGCACCAGAAGCCTGTTTCTGCAGTAGCACTCAGGTTTATTCTTGACCATCTGGATGACTCGGTTGTTATCTGCGGTATCAAGAGGCCTAAGCAGGCTTTGGATAATATCCTCGGATGTGACTGGAAGCTTCAGCCTGAGGAAATTAAAGAACTTATAGAGATTTCTAACATAGATTAAGGATGTGCGGTTATGACCAGTAAAGAGCTTGCGTGGAAAATAAGACGACACGCAGTAGAGATGACCCATCTTTCAGGCGGGTCTCATATTGGTGCTATTTTATCGGTAGCAGATATTGTTGCAGTACTTTATACCGATATTATGCGTTTTGATGCAAATGAACCCAAATGTGATAAAAGAGACCGTTTTATTCTTAGCAAAGGTCACGCAGGAGCTTCTATTTATGCGGCTTTGGCTGAAAACGGCTTTTTCCCTGTAGAAGAGCTTAAAACCCATTATCAGAACGGCAGCAGGCTTTCAGGCCACGTTTCCCATCATTTACCCGGTGTGGATTTGTCCACCGGTTCCTTGGGTCACGGACTTTCTGTTGGTGCTGGTATGGCTTTTGCACTTAAGCAGAATAACAATACCCAAAGTCGTGTTTTTACGGTTTTAGGCGACGGTGAATGTAACGAAGGCTCTGTGTGGGAGGCTGCTGAGTTTGCCAACCATTTCAGACTTAATAATCTTGTGGCTATTGTAGACCACAACAAAATGCAGAGTTTGGATTATTGCAGCAGAACCCTTGAAGTTGGCTCTATGGCAAAACGCTTTGAGGCTTTTGGCTGGAATGTTATTGATATTGATGGTCATGACCACGATGCCCTTAGAGAAGCTATGTCTGCATTAAATGAAGACAAGCCTACTGCTATTATTGCAAATACAGTTAAGGGTAAGGGTATTAGCTTTATGGAGATGGATATTCTGTGGCATTATCGCTTCCCCCATGAAGGTTGGGAGTACAACTGTGCGGTTAATGAGTTGCACAAAGCTATTCCTGATGGAGTGGTTGACCCCTATACTCCCGATGGTTGCCCTGAAACTCAGCCACAGCCTGAAAACTCCGACCATACTATGTGTCAAACCTTCAAGCCCGACTACAGAATGGGAGGCATTGAATAATGAGAGATAGTGCAATTAAAGTCTTAATTGAATTAGGAAAGTCCGATAAGGACATTAACCTTATAACAGGTGACCTGGGATTTGGCGTTCTTGCTCCTTTCTGGCAGGAACTTCCAAATCAGTTTGTCAACGCAGGTATTGCAGAGCAGAATATGACAGCCGTTGCCGCAGGTATGGCATTAGAAGGCAAAAAGGTGTTTACATATTCTATCGGTAATTTTCCCACCCTGCGTTGCATTGAGCAGATAAGAAATGACTGTGCATATCACAATGCTAACGTAAATGTTATTTGTGTTGGCGGTGGTTTTGTATACGGCTCACTGGGTATGAGCCATCACGCAACCGAAGATATTGCAATGTTAAGAGCATTGCCCGATGTTACCGTGTTTTGTCCCGGTGACGTAACTGAAGCTGAGGAATGTGTAAAAGCGGCTGCTGAGATTAACGGCACCTGCTACATCCGCCTTGGCAGAGGCGGCGAGGGCAGAGTCTTTGAAAACATAGATTTCAAAGCAGGCAAGGCAATCAATATCCGAGGGGCCAAGGACGCTGATGTAAAAATTGCTGTTTTCTCAACAGGTGCAATCCTTAGAGAAGTAAGTGCAGCTTGCGATAGTCTTGAGGCAAAGAATATCGGTGTTGAGCAGTACAGTTTCCCCACAGTTAAGCCTATTGACGCTGAGACAATCAAGGCATGCGCTGATAAGTTTGACTATATCTTTACTATAGAAGAGCATAACATTATAGGCGGTTTCGGCTCGGCTGTAGCCGAAGTTATGGCTGAATGTGCTTGTAAAGCTAAGCTTGTACGACTTGGAATCAATGATAGTTACTGTACCAAGGTTGGCGACCAGAATTATCTGCGTGACCAGTATGGAATCAGCGAAGGAAAAATAATCGAAAGAATAACAGAGGTTTTAAGTGAGTAAGATATTAATTTTAGCCAATCACTATAACACCCTCAGAATTTTTCGCAGGGAGCTTATTAAAAAGTTGGTTGAGCTTGGCCACGAGGTAATAATTTCCATTCCTTCTTGTGAGCAGGAAGAGATTGATAATCTTGTATCTTATGGTGCAAGTGTTATTATTACTGACGAAATGCAGCGCAGGGGAATGAATCCCATAAAAGATATGCAGCTGATAAAAGCCTACAAACGATTGTTGAGAGAAGTTAAGCCTGATAAGGTTATTAATTATACAATCAAGCCGAATATTTATGGTTCAATAGCCTGTAAAGCTGAAAAAATACCGCATTTTTGTAACGTAACGGGCTTGGGTTCAGCATTTATGGCTGATGGCGGCTTGATGCGTGCTTTGGTTTCTTTCTTATACAAGATTTCTATGAACAAAGCCGAAAAGATATTTTTTGAGAATGTGGGCAACAGAGATGTGCTTGTTAACTCGAAAATAATACGTCCCGAGCAAGCCGTTGTAATGGCAGGTGCCGGTGTTAATCTTGATGAGTTCCCTTATAGTGAGTATCCTGAAGATGACGGTTGCGTTCATTTTTTGAATGTTGGTCGCATAATGAAAGAAAAAGGCGTTGACGAGCTTTTTTACGCAATAAAAAAGATAAAGCAGGAATTTCCTGATACAACCTTTGACTTTATCGGTTGGTATGAGGATGATTACCGCGAAATCGTTGAAAAACTGCAAGCTGAAGAATTAATAAAATTCCACGGTTTTCAAAAAAATGTTAAGCCGTTTATTCAGAATGCCCATTGCATTATTCAACCCTCATATCACGAGGGTATGTCAAATACTTTGCTGGAGGCTTGCTCTATGGGTCGCCCAATAATAGCAAGTAATATTCACGGATGTCTTGAAGCGGTGGATGAAGGCAAAAACGGCCTCCTGTTTGAAGTGAAAAACGGTGAGGACTTATATCATCAGATAAAAGCTTTCATTTTGTTTTCTTATGAAAAAAAGAAAGAAATGGCAAAATACGCCAGAGTATTTGTCGGCAAAAACTTTGACAAAAATGATGTTGTTGCGAAAACCATAAGTGTAATTGCACCATAGGCGTAATCCTTTTTAAGACTGATAATAATTATAAAACTCGCTGTCTGTATTGACAGCGAGTTTTAATATATGTAGAGTTAATTTATTGCTCACAGATTCCTGTTTTTTGACGTAACTTCTTTAGAAAAATAAGATAAAATCGCAAAAATTGCGGGTTATATCTCATAAACTATTCACATTGACTTTATTCGACGTAAAATTTATAATAAAATCGCCGAGCAAAAGCTTTGCGGATTTCCCATAACGGAAATATGGTTTTGCTCGGTTTCATATATATATTTTATTAAAGACAGGAGTAGTTAAAATGAATTTTTTAAAAAAGTTTTTCCCCTTCTCTTTCAAATTTGAGACAACAAAGCAGTTTGTATGGACAATTATTCTTTATTTCGTAG
Source organism: Ruminococcus sp. (assembly GCA_045635685.1). Lineage (GTDB taxonomy): Bacteria > Bacillota > Clostridia > Oscillospirales > Acutalibacteraceae > Ruminococcoides. The sequence continues at coordinate 39,257 of JAZTWD010000035.1, read as the reverse complement.
CTGCATTTGTAGTAGGTTTAATCTTCGGTTTTATGACTTTTATTCCTTACATTGGTTGGCTCTTCAGCACACTTTCTTACTTGTTTGGTGTGTACGCAACAGGCGGCGTTGTTATTGCAATTCTCCACAAGGTTGGCGTAATCAAGTAATTGAACTAAGTTAAAACACAATGCCCTCTGCATTTTGCAGAGGGCATTTTATATAGTTTTCAGTTTTCGAAATAGTATCTAAGAAGATGCTTCAGAATTTCCTCGTGGTCCTGAGTACGCATAATCTGACGTGCATTTTTGTGGAAAGTTAAATAGTGATCATCATTGCTCAGGATAAAGCCTGTGAGCTGGTTGATTGGCTCGTAGCCCTTCTCCTTTAGTGCATCAAATGTTATACTGAGGGCATCGCTGATTTGTTGATCCTTTTCATTTATGAATTTCTTATTTGCCATAGAAAATCCTCCTTTTATCAAATTATATCATATAGCTTCTATATAAACAAGAAAATCTTATAAGCCAGTGGGAGTTTTTTGGGACAAATAATTGTGTACAATTGAATTGTAACCTGAGCCTGAGGTTTAATTTGGATGTATATGAATAAACAGGAAAAAATCGGGGAAAACAGCCTTGTGCAGAGTGGCACAGGGCTGTTTTCGTTTTATAAAAATCAGGTGTTGTCATTTTCTGCGAGTTGTGCTAAAATATATATGAATGTGCGTATTTTAATAAGGGTTTGGGGAAAGAACCCTATAAAATAGCAGGTTTTCAGGAGTGGTTATGTTGGCAAAAAGATTAGTTGCACTATTTCTTATGTTAATTATGGTGATAGCCCCTGTAGCAGTTGTGTCTGCTGTAGAGGCTCCGCAGGCCGAGATTGGTGCAAAGGGCACCTTTGTTCCAAGGCTTACGGCACCATCAAAATCAAATAAATATTATTATAGTGACCTTAACAAGTACGAAAGATTCGGCTACGGTATGCCTAACTGCACAGCCTATGCCTGGGGCAGAGCTTATGAGATTATGGGCTATGAGCCTGATTTGAGCCTTAACGATGCCGACACCTGGTGGGACTATAATAAAGAACACAAAAGCTATCCCTATGGAAAGACTCCAAAGCTTGGTGCTGTTGCTTGCTGGAATTACACTACAGGCGGCGGTCACGTGGCAGTTGTTGAAAAAATTGAAGGTGGAGAAATCACTTTTTCAAATTCAGCTTACGGTGGTAAAACCTTTTACCTGACTTATGCTGATACTGACGCTTCTAACGGCGGAATATACAATTCCACTTGGGTTTTCAAGGGTTATATTTATATCACCGAGGGTCAGAGTAAAGAAGATTACTATCAGTCTCTTGGCGGAGATGTTTATAAGGTTGACTCCTATGACGGAATTAATCTGAGAAAAGGAGCAGGGACAAGCTATTCAACTCTTACAGCTATTCCTGACGGCACCGAGATTGTAGTAACCGATACTAAAAAGGCAGAGGGATACACCTGGGGCAAAACTTCTTACGACGGATACAAGGGTTGGTGTGTTCTGGACTTTGCAGACCTTGTGTACAAGCACAAGACTCCAACGGTGGCACCCCCTGTAACTCAACCTGTAACGCCACCTGTTACTCAGCCGCCTACAACGGCACCGCCTGTTACTGAACCTTCCGAGAGTTTGCCGTCGACTTTTGATGAGGCAACCTTTGACGAAGCAACCTTTGATGAGGTTGTAACAGAACCTGCAGAATCTCCTGAATCCACAGAGCCCGAAAGCTCGGCACCTGCTACCTTTGATGAGGCAGAAACAGATATTCTGGTGGGTGATGCCAACGGCGACGGCAAAATTTCCATTGCAGATGCTACAGTTATACAGAAGCACCTTGCAAAAATCGGCTCTATGTCAGATAGTAGTTTGAAGTGTGCCGACATTAACGGTGACGGTAGAATTTCAGTAGCAGACGCTACGATTATTCAGAAAAAAATAGCAGGAATTATTAAATCTTACATATAAATAGCAAAACAGATTAAAAATCGGAGGCAATAAAATGCAACATATCGACATTAAATGTTTATTTGAAGAAGCAAAATATATCGGCGAGAAAGTAACCGTTTGCGGTTGGGTTAGAACAAGCCGTGAGTCCAAGACTATGGCTTTTGCCGAGCTTAACGACGGCACAAGCCTCAAACACCTTCAGATTGTTATTGACAGAGAAAACCTTGAATATCCCGCAACTGCGCTTCGCCTTGGTACAGCTCTTAAGGTAGAGGGTACAGTTGTTGAGGCTCGTCAGGGCGGCGTTGAGATTAACGCTGAGGTTATCGAGATTTTAGGCGAGTGTCCTCTTGATTATCCTTTGCAGAAAAAGCGTCACACCCTTGAGTTTTTAAGAACAATTCCTCATTTAAGAACACGTACAAACACATTTAACGCTGTGTTCAGAGTTCGTTCTGTTATGGCAGGTGCTATTCACAAGTACTTCCAGACAAGAAACTACACTTACGTAAATGCTCCCATTATCACAGGTTCAGACTGTGAGGGTGCAGGTGAGATGTTCAGAGTTACAACCCATCCCTATAACCACGAGTTTAAGACTGAGGAAGAGTATTACGAGAACGACTTCTTCGGCAAGAAGGCAGGCCTTTCAGTTTCAGGTCAGCTTGAGGGCGAAGTTGCTGCTATGGCTTTCGGCAAGATTTACACCTTTGGCCCTTCTTTCAGAGCTGAAAACAGCAACACTCCCCGCCACGTTGCCGAGTTCTGGCACGTTGAGCCTGAGGTTGCTTTTGCAGAGCTTCCTGACATTATCGAGATTGCAGAAGATATGATTAAGACAATTATCAAGGACACTATGGATGCTTGCCCTGAGGAAATCGCATTCTTCGACAAGCACTTCGAGAAGGGTCTTATTGACAAGCTCAACAAGATTCTCAGTGATAAATTCGAGGTTCTTGACTATACAAAGGCTATCGAAATTCTTAAGGAAAGCGGCAAGGAGTTCGTTTACCCTGTAGAGTGGGGCAGCGACCTTCAGACCGAGCACGAAAGATATATTACAGAGGAAGTTTTCAACAAGCCGGTGTTTATCATCAACTATCCCAAGGATATCAAGTCCTTCTATATGAAGCAGAACCCTGACGGCAAGACAGTTGCCGCTACTGACCTTCTTGTTCCCGGCGTTGGCGAGATTATCGGCTGCAGCGAGCGTGAGGCAGACCTTGATAAGCTCTTGGATGCTATGAAGGCAAGAGGTATGAGAGAAGAGGACTACGTGGATTACATCGAGCTTAGAAAGTTCGGTTCCGTTCCCCACTCAGGCTTCGGTCTCGGCTTTGTGAGAATCCTTATGTACGTAACAGGTATCTCCAATATCCGCGACCTTATCCTCTACCCCAGAACCGTTGGTAATGTAAGATAATTAGATATAAGAACAGCTTCACCCCGCAGATTTTTCTTCTGTGGGGTGTTTTGTATATTACTATATTATAAATCAAGCAACTGTTTTTTCTTTACATCAAACTCTTCTTGTGTAATTACACCTGAGTCGAGAAGATATTTGAATTTTTTATAACAAGGAAGCTGATTTTACCTGAAGAAGTAGAAACGGAAACACCTCTGAACAAGCTTATGCTTGAAATTGCTGAAACTGAATCAACGGGTAAATCCACTCTTTTGCCAAAAGCAACTTTACCGTAAACCCGTTTCCTTGCCAAAGTGTAGGAGAGGGGCTATTTTGAATGTGTAATAAGAAAAAAGGGCTTCTTCAGAAGCCCTTTGAGTTTATTGATAATGTTATTACTCAGCTAAATAAGGAACGCCGCCCATGTAGTAGCCTTCAACGATTTTTGTACCGTCCTCATTTACGAAGAAAGTGGAAAGATATGTGGAGTGGTCGTTAAAGCTTTTTCTTAAATCAACAGCATAATAGTTAACACCGTCGATTTCTTCAATGCCTCTTAATACGAGATATTCGTTCTCGTCAAAGTCGTATGCAGCATTTACTACCTTTATAGCATTCTCTTCATTGATTTCAAAAGAAGGTTTTACATCACCATCGCTGAATGAAGGCTCACCGCCCAAGTAACTGCCTTTAACGATTTCAGAACCATCGGTTTTTACAAAATAAGTTGAAATATATGTAGAGTGGTCCTCAAGATTTCTCATTAAATCAACACCATAATAGGTTTCGCCGTCAATTTCTGAAATTTCTCTTACATGGTAGTAGTAACTGTCAGAGCAGGGATATTCGCCTTCTACCATTGCAATAGCATCTTCTTCAGTAAAGCTGAGAGTTTCTTTTTCGCTAAGGAAGGCCTCGCCACCTGCGTAGTAGCCTTCAACGATTTCAGAACCGTCTGTTGTTACAAAGTAAGTTGAAATGTATGTTGTGTTTACTTCGAGGCTCTTTCTTAAATCAACAGCATAGTAGTTTACGCCGTCGATTTCTTCAGTGCCTCTTACATAGAAGAAGTATTCGTCGCTGAAATCGTAGGTGCTCTTTACTAATTCAAGAGCATCCTCTTCTGTGAACTCAGCAGTATCAGCTGAAGTTTCTGTTTCTGCTTTTGTTTCAGCAGGAGCTGTAGTAGTTGCCTCAGTATTTGCTGCTGTTGTTGCTACGGATGTAGCGGGAGCAGTTGTTGTTGCGTCAGTTTTTGCTTCGTTGCCACAAGCACAAAGAGAGAATGCTAAGCAAAGAATAAGTGCTATTGGGATTAACATTTTGATTTTCATTATAAATTCCTCCAGAATTCTTTTTAAGTATTGTATACTTTTTTGATGTATTCAGTCGTTTTCTTGACTGTGGCTTAATCGTATCATACCAGATTTTTAAATGCAACAAATTGGGATAATTGGTTAAGTATTGGGACGAAGGATATTGTTTTTTGTTGTGCAACAGTAAAAAAAGAGAGAACAAATCAAAAAACTTGTTCTCTCTTCTTGGAGCTGATAAGCGGATTTGAACCGCTGACCTCATCCTTACCAAGGATGCGCTCTACCTCCTGAGCTATACCAGCATGTTAAATTTACGACCTAAATATAATACCATATTCTTTTTTGAATTTCAAGTCCTTTTAGTAAAAAATAAAAATTGAGGTGTGCGGGTATTTGTGGTACAATATTTACAAGGATTTTTTGAAAGGGGTATTACTATGATTATTGACACCCACGTGCATATTGGCACAAGTCTTAACTTTGATATGAAGGAAGAGCACGTGCTGTATTCTCTTGAAAAATACGGCATTGATGTAGCTGTGGTTTCCAACTGCGAGGCGGCTTCGCATGATCACGAAAGAAAGCTTCTGCCCGAAATTATGCAGGTAAGTGGAATTGACTGCCTTAAGCGTTCCCTTAAATTTGCAAGGGAAAACCCTGGTAAAATCTACCTTCAGCATTGGGTAAAGCCTATGGAGGATGTTACTCCTGAGCTTAAAGAGCTTATTGAAGCAAATCTTGACGTTATAAGGGGCATTAAGTTTCACCCTTATCACGCAGGTGTTGCTTTTACTGACGAAAGCTGTGAAAAATATGTAAGGCTTGCGGTGGAATACGGCTTACCTGTAATAAGCCACACAGGCACAGAGTTTGACGATAATCCTAAGCGTCTTTTTGAAATGGCTAAAAAGTACCCCGAAACACCTTTTGTTATGGTGCACCTTGGCCTGGGTTCTGACAACAAAGAGGCAATTGAGCTTTGCCATACTCAGCAAAATCTTTATGGCGATACTACTTGGGTAAGCGTAAAAAGTGCCCTTGAGTTTATAGACAAATGCGGTTCCGAAAAGCTTATGTTTGGCTCTGACAGCCCCATTGACGGCAAAGATACCTACGCCTTTAACTTTAAAGGTGACAGAAGTCTTTATCAGGAATATTTCAATGAGTTCCGTACTATGGTAAGTGAGGAGACTTTTGAGAATATAATGTTTAAGAATGCGGCAAAGCTTTTTAAAATTAATATTTAATGCGTGACTAACGTTAAGAAGCCCTGTAACTGTGGTTGTCAGTTACAGGGCTTCTTATGTTAAGAGATGTGTGTAAAATTCTTAATTATTCATACAGCATTACCGTTCTGCCTACATTAGATGGAGCTTCGATAAGTGCTATATATTTCTGGATAAGGGTTGCATCCTTAATTGTGCAACCGCCTGAGCCGTCTACATCGGAAAGAGTAAGGGTAACGGCATCAAACTCAATGATTTTGGCAAGGTGTTTTCTGATTAAAGTAGCATCCTTAATACCAATATTATTGTTATGGTCTGTGTCGCCCATTATATATGCCTTTGTAGCCTGGGGAGTTGTGGTGGTTTCTGTAGGCTCTGTAGGTGCGGTGGCAGTTGTAATGGGGTTGGTAGGGACAGTTTCGCCCGGTTTTAACAGACTGCCGTTTCTGACCTCAACCACAGACTGGGTTGTAATAACCCTGCCGCTGTTGTCTTTTGCAGAAACCTTAAGTGTATAAACTCCGTCTGTATCGAAGAAAATTGAGCAGTAGTCTTCCTTGGAATAGGACTTAGCAATCTGGTCGTTACAGTAAAACTCGTATTCATAGTCGCCAGTACCGCCTGTTGCCTCAGCAATAACGGTAAGCTTGTTGTTGCCTATATATTCAAGGGTAATACCCAAAGAGATTGTGTTGGGATGAGTGGAAGGCGTGCTCTCGGTAGGGGTAGTTTCTACAGGTTGAGAAGCAGTGGGTTCAGGTATAGAATCAGGGTTGTTTGTAATAGCCTTGATAACAAAAGTAGCACCCATTGAATCGTCAAAGAACTCCATGTACAAATCCATTAAGTCGTAGGTCTGTGTCTGACCGAATTCTTTGTACATAACAAAGCTTTCGCCTTTTTCGCCCTGATTCTTGAAGTAGTAACCGCCTTTAAAGGCAAGCCACTCGCAAACACCAAGGCTATTGGGGATATACTCGTAATCTGCTTTGTTTTTATTTGCGTTGTAAGTGTCTGTGTTGTCAATAGTGATGCCTATAGCACCCTTACCCTCAGGAAGGGCAAAATCATCAGTATCAACTGAGATGTAACCTGTGTAGTCAATAACTCCAGCGCCAAGCTCAGTCCAGAGTGCAGATTCCTGAGTAGGCTTGTTGCCAAATACAGGAATATAATAGGCTGTGTAGTCAGCACCAAAGGAGGTGCTTTCGAATATAACTTTGTCAAGCTCAGAGTCCTCACCGTCAAAATCAAAAACGTTGATGTAGGTGATAGAGTCGGCAGGAACTATACTTTCATCGGTGAGATAGCTGAATTGTGCGGTGGCACCGTCTACTTCGTTCTGATAAATATCCTTTGAGCTGTCAAGCTTTTCAAAATCTGAAATCGCGAAACTGGGTCCGAAAATTTCGTGGAAAAGCCACTGGTCTTCGTAAGAAATCCAGAAGTAACCGCCGTTGGAGTTTACACGGTCGCCCCAACTGTTTTTAATGAGCCATGCACCGTTATTCTCAGGAGTATCGCCTGAATAGGAGGTTGAAAAGTTTTCTTTAGGATAATTGTCGTTCCAACCTACAATGCTTACTGCGTGACCGTAAAGCTCGCTGGAAGCCAGAGAGCCGTCAGAGCAGTAGAAGCCGTCGGATGATTTGTTGAGGTAATTAACGGTATCAGCATTGAAGTTAGCCATAACAGAACCATAATCCATAATATAGGATTTAACGGTTTCTATAGGGGTTTCTCGGGTAATGTACTTGATTCCCGTTACGCCGTAACCTGCTGAATATTTTGCATTGGCATCGATATAAGCGGTTTTGTCATAGGGTGGTGTTGAGGCTGTGCCTGATACAGAGCCGTAGGGAAGCTGGTCATCAAGCAAAGGGCCGCTCCAGGATGTAAGATAACCCATAGGAATGTAGGAATATCCGCCGTCGGAATTTAAGTCGTCACGTTGCCAGCCAAGACCTGAATCCTCTACAGAGCCCCATACATTCATATGCTCAGGAGAGAAATGCTCCACAGTTTCACCGTTTTTCAAAAGCAAGGTTTCAAGACACGCAAGGGAACCGTATGCCCAGCAGATATTTGCAGTTTGCTGTCTTACAGGGGTTGTGTGGCCTAAATCCCTTGAGCTGTAGCTGGAGGGCAAAGCTCCTGCTTTAACTTCAGAAAGCTGTGTGTAGGCATTTAATCTTTCGCTACCTACAGGCTCAAGCTTGCTTACAGCGGCTATTTCAGCCAGAGAGTCAAGCTCTTTGGCACTACTGTTGATTATAAAAGAACTCAAAATCAAGGTGGTGATAAGCAAAAAAATGAAAAATTTTCTCTTCATTACATACACCTCACTAATTTTCCGATTATATATTAACATTTTTTATGCAATATGTAAAGAGTTTTTAAGCTTAAAACATAGAATTTTTGGTGGAATATGCCTCAATTTACCCTCATATACTTACTATAGCTTGTTTAGAGTGAGTCAAATATATCCAAACCAGCCTAAATCAAAGAATTTTTTAGGAGAGGATTTTTGACTCAATCGCGACAAAAACGCAGGGAACCCTGGCGGGTTCACGAGTATTTTAACAATGAGTGAGCAAAAATTATCCCTCAAAAATCTGATTCGGATAACCCCACTCATTCTACGGGGGATTTAATATGAAAAAAGGCAAGGTGAAATCCGTATTATGTGCAACCTTAGCAGTATTTTTAGGTGCATTGGGAATTGCATCTGTTTTGAAAAGAGCACAGCAATGCGACGGTTTTACTAATGATTTAACCCTTGCCGCCGCGGCTTTTGTAATGCCTGAGGCAGGGGTCAGAGATTCAAGAGCCGTTATTGATGAAGCATCTCCCGACAGCGAAGAAACTTTTCCTCAAACCAATAGTACCATTGCAACCGACGACGAAGCTGCCAATCCTTCGGAGCCTGTAGATTTACACGAGGACGAGGTTCATTTTCCTGTTATAACCTCTCAGTACGGAGAAAGCGGTGTAAGCTGCAGTAATTTTTACATAAAGGATACCGTAGGTGAGGATACGGATTTTGATTCTCTTTTAGAGCTACCCTTAGGCTTTGAAATGGAAAACACCAAGGAGCCTCAGGTGCTTATTTTTCACACTCACACTACAGAAAGCTACTTGGAATATGACGAAGGCTATTATCACGAAAGCTTTTACCCCAGAAATTCGGACAGTTCAAAGAATATGGTAAGCGTAGGCGAGAAGTTGGCAGAGTCTTTAAGAAAACAGGGCATAGGAGTAATTCATGCACGCGAGATACACGACTCCCCCGAGTACACAGGGGCTTATGACCGTTCGTGGGAAACAATTACAAAATATATAGAGCAGTACCCAAGCATTAAAGTGGTGCTTGATATCCACCGCGATTCCATTGCAGGGGACGGCGGCAGTAAATTTAAGCCTACCTTTGAGGTTGAGGGCAAAAAAGCTGCCCAGATTATGATAATGGCCGGCTACGACCCTTTAAATGAAATGGGATTTCCCGATTGGGAGTATAACCTGAGGTTTGCTTTAAAGCTTCAGAAGTATGCAGAGGATATGTATCCCGGTATGACTCGGCCGCTTTATTTCGGTTATTTTGCATATAATATGCCTATAAGCCGCGGCTCATTGCTTATTGAGGTAGGTACAGACGTAAATACAGTCTCAGAGGCTCAGTATACAGGAAAATTACTGGGCAATGTGCTTGCAAGGGTATTGCAAAGCGAAGGATAATTTGATATAATAACTTTATAATTGGGAAGTTTTTGGAGTTTTACAGATGAATAAAGGTAAAATCACAATTAAATTTCTTTTGGCTGTGCTTACGGCTGTGGTAGTTTTAGGATCATTTTCGGCTTTTTCTGTTTTTGCAGAGCCTGATGAAACCTATGCTATAGAGTCTTATGTTGCAACCGATGACGAAGAGAAAACTACTGTAGCGCAGACTACTGCTACAGAGCCTGAGCCTACTTACCGTGCTCCTTTGCCTGAGGTGGAAAATACTGAGATAGTACCGCCTACTGTTGTAGGTCAGATAGAAGAAAGGGAAGAGCCTTCGCTTTTCTGGGGTTTTGTTTCTTGGATACTTATAGGCGTAGGTGTGGCGGTTGTGTTTGCGGTGGTGCTTTCTACCAAGGCTAAAACCTACCGCGGCGGCAGGGACAGATATTCTAACACCGACAAAATTTCAGGCAAAAAGAAGCTTTTGCCTCAGGATTATTACGATAAGAGAAAACGCAGATAAATATGAAAATTGGTAATGTAGAAATTAATGGTGTTGCCGCTTTAGCTCCTATGGCGGGAGTTGCCGACAGGGCGTTCAGGGAGCTTTGTATGAGCTTTGGTGCGGATTATTCAGTCACCGAAATGGTAAGTGCCAAGGGCATCACCTACGGAAGCAAAAAAAGTGCCGAGCTTATGGAAATAAGCGATGCCGAAAGACCCTGTGCAATTCAGCTTTTCGGCAGTGAGCCTGATGTTATGGCTGAGGCAGTGCGTTTTGCAATGCAGTATAAGCCTGATATAATTGATATTAATATGGGCTGCCCCGTGCCTAAGGTTAACTCCAACGGTTGCGGATGCCAGCTGATGACAAATCCGAAATTATGTGCCGAAATTGTAAAAGCTTCGGTTGAGGCAAGTGATGTTCCCGTTACGGTTAAAATCCGCAAGGGTATTGATAAAGACCACGTAAACGCTGTTGATGTTGCCATTGCCTGCGAGCAGGCAGGGGCCGCAGCTATTACGGTTCACGGCAGAACCAGAGAGCAGATGTATGCTCCTACTGCTGACTGGGACATTATTAGAGATGTAAAAAGGGCAGTTTCTGTGCCTGTTATCGGCAACGGTGATGTTTTTTCCGCTTATGATGCCGCTAATCTTTACGAGCACACAGGCTGTGATATGATAATGGTAGGCAGAGGTGCCTTGGGTAATCCCTGGATATTCTCTGAGATTAACAGTTATTTTTACACGGACAAGGTTCCGCCTAAACCAACGGCTGTTATCAAGGCTGCCACAATGCTTCGCCACGTTTCTGCAATCTGCCTTTACAAAGGCGAAAAGGCAGGTATGCGTGAAGCAAGAAAGCATATATCCTGGTACTTAAAGGGCTTTAAAAATGCCGCCGCCTTCAGAAATGAAGCAGGCAGACTTGAAACCCTTAATGAGTTTTCTGATTTGGTTAAACGAGTTCTGAGAGCTCAGAATATAAAGGAATCTTTTGAAACAGAGTAAGGAGTAAAGAACATGGAAATGATGAAGACAATTGATTTTGTAAAAGAATTTGACGCTGAGGTTGGCGAGGCTATGCTCTTAGAGCAGACACGTCAGCAGCAGAATATTGAGCTTATTGCCAGTGAGAACATTGCTTCTCCTGCAGTTATGGCTGCAATGGGCACTTTGCTTACAAATAAGTACGCAGAAGGCTACCCTGCAAAGCGTTACTACGGCGGTTGCGAAAAGGTAGATATCGTTGAAAATATCGCAAGAGACCGCGCATGTAAGCTCTTCGGTGCTGAGCATGCAAACGTTCAGCCTCACTCAGGTGCTCAGGCTAACCTTGCAGTTTACTTTGCAATGCTCAACCCCGGCGACACAATTATGGGTATGAACCTTTCCGAGGGCGGTCACCTTACTCACGGTTCACCTGTTAATATGTCAGGTAAATACTACAACTTCGTTCCTTATGGTATTGATGGTGAAACTCACCGCATCAACTACGATACAGTAAGACAGATTGCTTTAGAGTGCAAGCCTAAGATGATTGTTGCAGGTGCTTCTGCATATCCCAGAGCAATCGACTTCAAAAAGTTCCGTGAGATTGCTGACGAGGTTGGCGCTTACCTTATGGTAGATATGGCTCACATTGCAGGCTTAGTTGCCGCAGGTGCTCACGAAAGCCCTGTTCCTTACTGCGATTTCGTTACTTCTACTACTCATAAAACTCTCAGAGGTCCCCGTGGCGGTCTTATCCTTTGCAAGGAGAAGTATGCTAAGGATATCGACAAGGCTATTTTCCCCGGTACTCAGGGCGGCCCCTTAATGCACATTATTGCCGCTAAGGCTGTTTGCTTCGGCGAGGCTCTTTCTGATGACTTCAAAGAGTACGGCAGAAAAGTTGTAGAAAACTGTGCGGCTTTAGCTGAGGGTCTTACAAAGCGTGGACTTAAGCTTGTTAGCGGAGGTACAGACAACCACCTCCTTCTTATGGATTTAAGAGATATGGAGATTACAGGCAAAGAGCTTGAGAATCGTCTTGACGAGGTAAGAATTACAGTTAACAAGAACACAGTTCCCAACGAGCCCAGAAGCCCCTTTGTTACAAGCGGTATTCGTATCGGTACAGCCGCAGTTACAACCAGAGGCTTAGGTGTTGAGGAAATGGACAAGATTGCCGAGCTTATTGCTATGGTTATCGAGGACTTTGAGGGCAACAAGGAAAAGGTTATTGCTGAGGTTGACGCAATCTGCCAGAAGTACCCTCTTTACAAATAAGATTTCTGAATACATAATTTGCGAGGGGCGATTTTTTATCGCCCCTTAATTAAAAAAGAAAGGTTGTGTTTATATGTCATCTCCACTTGCAGACAGAATCCGTCCAAATACCATTGACGATATTGTAGGGCAGAAGCATCTTATCGGCGAAAATAAGCCTTTAAGAAAAATTATTGAGAGCGGCTATATTCCCAACCTTATTTTTTACGGTCCCTCAGGCGTGGGTAAAACCACTTTGGCAACCTACATTGCAAAAAAGACTAACAAAACCTTAAAGAAGCTTAATGGTACAACTGCTTCTACTGCCGATATTAAGGAGATTGTGGCTGAGCTTAATACCTTTGCAGGTATGAACGGAATACTTCTTTACCTCGACGAGATTCAGTATTTCAATAAAAAGCAACAGCAGACCCTCCTTGAATATATTGAGGACGGCAGAATTACCCTTATTGCTTCCACTACCGAAAACCCTTATTTCTATGTATATAATGCTATTTTAAGCCGTAGCACGGTGTTTGAGTTCAAGCCTGTTGAGCCTGCAGATTTGGCTCAGGCGGTACGCAGAGGAGTTAAAATCCTTGAGCAGGAACAGGAGCTAAACATCGAAATTTCTGACAAAGCCGTAATGCATATTGCCACAGCTTGTGGGGGAGATGTGCGAAAAGCCTTAAACGCCCTTGAACTTGCGGTGGTGTCAGCAGATTTAAAGGACGGCGTAAAGCAAGTCCTTGATGAGCACGTTACAGAGCTTACCCAGAAAAGTGCCGTAAGATATGACAGAGACGGCGACGAGCATTACGATATAGTTTCAGCCTACCAAAAAAGTATGCGTGGCTCAGACCCTGATGCGGCGTTGCATTATCTTGCAAGGCTTTTAAAAGCAGGAGATTTAGCCAGTGCCTGCCGTCGGCTTATGGTTTGTGCCGCCGAGGACGTAGGACTTGCACATCCGCAGATTTTGCCTATTGTAAAGGCATGTGTTGATATGGCACAGGCGGTGGGACTTCCCGAGGCAAGGCTTCCTTTGGCGGATGCGGTAGTCCTTGTGGCAACTTCGCCAAAGTCAAATTCTGCCCACGATGCCATAGCCCGTGCTGAGGCGGATTTGGAAAGCGGTAAAGCATTGGGAATACCCCGACAGCTTCAGAATATGCACTTTGACGGCGAGGATAATCAGAATAAAGGCCAGTTTTATAAATACCCCCACGATTACCCTGACCATTACTGTAACCAGCAGTATTTGCCCGACAGCATAAAAAACGCCAAGTACTATATTTACGGCGATAATAAAAACGAACAGGCGTATAAAGCGTACTGGGATAAAGTTAAAAAAGGTTCCTCTTGATGAGGAACCTTTTTTAGTGAAGAGTGAAGATGTGCGGTGGCACGCTGACGTATTGGATAATACGGATTTGTTGTAGGGAAGGGGTCACCCTCCCGAAGAGTTTGATTAAGAGAAAAGGTTTATGGAGGCGAATCGCCCTACGTGGCTAAGGCAAGATAAAAAATGACTATGCATTCCGCCTATAAAGATAACGAAAGATTGTGCAATAATCAATCTGCATTATTCTATACAAGAAAAATAAAGTTGACAAATTGTAATAAAATTTTATATGTGAGAAAATATGCGAAATTATGTACTTTTCGCATAAAAAATTACCTTTAATAAGGTAAAGGAGGAATTTTTTATGGTAAGTAAAAGAAGCAGACTGATGGCTTTAGTACTTGCAGTTATGATGCTTTTAAGCGTTATGGCAGTTGGTACATTCAGCACATCAGCCGCAGCAGGCGACACAGTTTACTGTGAAGACGCCGCAGGCTGGGGCTCCGTATATTGCTATATGTGGGGCGACGGCACAGAAAACCAGGGTTGGCCCGGTGTTCAGATGACAAAGGGCAGTGACGGCCTCTGGTCATACTCTGTTTCAGGCAACTGGAACAAAATCATCTTTAACAATGGTAGCGACCAGGCTAAGACAGGTGACCTTGATTATCCCGGTAACAACCAGTGTTACAACAACTCAAACGGTGGTTGGACAACTGTAGGTAACACACCTGTAGACCCCAATCCCAACCCCAACCCCAATCCTAATCCTAATCCTAATCCCACACCTACTCCCACACCTACTCCCAGTGGTACAGGTAAGGTATACTTAAAGGATACAAACAACTGGGGTAACATCCACGTATATATGTGGAACAGCGAAAACGATAAGAATGCTACATGGCCCGGTGCTAAGGCAACAAGCCTTGGTGACGGTATCTATGAGTACACAGTTACAAAGTCCTACGCAAACATTATCTTCAACAACGGCAGCGACTCAGGTAAAACCAATGACCTTGAGTATCCCGGCGAGGGTATGATTTACGATAACGGTACAGGCAAGTGGGAAATGTACGACACAAGCAAGCTCCACATCAAGAGCTTTACTGCTGACGTAGAATCTCCCCAGTACACAGGCGTTAAGATTAACCTTACTGCAGAGGCAGGTGGCGGCGAGGGCGAGCTTTCCTACAAGTTCTCTGTAGGCTCTACCGTAATCAGCGACTTCAGCTCTGCTTCCAAGGTTGCTTGGACTCCTACAACAGCAGGCTCCTACACAGTTAAGGTTGAGGTTAAGGATACATTAGGCGAGACACTTTCCAAGACTCTCTCCTTTGAAATCAAGGATATCAAAACTGAGGTTAAGCCTGTTATCCAGAATGTTGAGGTTACTCCCTCTAACTTCGAGGGCACAGAGCTCCAGAAGGGTAAAGAGGCTACTGTTGATGTAACAGCAGGCGGCGGTAACACAGGCACAAAACTCCTCTTCTACAAATACACAATTACTGATCCTTCAGGTGAGACCGCAAACGTTCCTTACTTCACACTTAAGAACGAGTACAAGTTCACACCCAATACTCTTGGTACATACAGCGTTACAGCTACTGTAGAGGGTTCCGATAACTCCTTTACAGCAAGAACAGTTGAGTACGATTGCGTTAACGAGCTTTCCAAGCCCGGCGACCTTTCTGCATCTCTCTCTGTTAAGGATGCCGGTGACGGCAAGTACACAGCTACTGTTACAACCGCAGGCGGTACAGCTCCCTATACATACGAGTTCAAGCTGAACGGTACAGTTAAGCAGGCAGCTTCCGACAAGGCTACATTTACATTCGATGCAACTGCTGAAGGCAACTACACAGTAGACGTTACTGTTAAGGATGCCACAGGCAAAACAGTTACAAAGTCTGCATCTGTTCAGGTTGGCGGTACTGAAAATCCCACAGATCCCGTAAATCCCAATCCTACAAATCCCGTAAATCCCAATCCCACAGACCCGGTAGTTTCTGAGCTTAAGGCAACTCTCGCAGTTGAGGATAAGGGCAGTGGTATCTACAAGTTCACAGCAACAGCTCAGGGCGGCGAGGGCGATTATCAGTATCAGTTCTCTGCTAATGGTGCAGTTGTTAAGGCTTACTCCACATCCAACACAGTTACTCTTAATATGAGTGCTGACGGCACATATACAATTAAGGTTACAGTTAAGGATGCTAAAGGTACAGAAGCTTCTGATTCCAAGACTCTTACAGTAAGCGGCGGCAAGGTTGAGATGCCCTTAGAGGTTACTCTCACAATTGCTGAGGACGGTGCTTACCTCAAGGCTACAGCAACAGCTATCGGCGGTGAGGGCGAGTATGAGTACGAGTTCTCTATTGACGGTACAGTATATCAGGCTTACTCCAAGAGCAACTCCTTCCTCTTCGGCTTTGATAAGTCCTACGACGGCACATACAGCGTTTCCGTAAAGGTTAAGGATGCTGCAGGTACTGTTGAAAGCGGTTCAATGTACGCATGGACACAGGACGGCGAGTACGGCTTCGGCACTGAAAAGCCTGAAGATCCTACAGAGCCCACCACCAAGCCCACACAGCCCGGTGGTGATATGTCCGGTGATTACCTCAAGGGTGACTCTGATTGCAACGGCAAGGTTAACGTTAAGGACGCAACTCTTATTCAGAAGCACATCGCTAAGATTTCAACATTAAGTGCACAGGGCATGATAAACGGTGAGGTTGACGGCAACGACAAAATCAACGTTAAGGATGCCACAATGATTCAGAAGTTTATTGCCAATATCGTTGAATGGTAAGGAGGAATAACCTATGAAAAAGCTCACCAGATTAGCAGCTTTGCTGTTAGCTCTCGTTATAGCAGTAGGTGTAGGCATCGTAGGTATTTCCGCAGCTGAGGAGGAGACGGCATCCCTTGCCGCCGCCTCCGATAAAGCAGGTATCACAGTATACTACAAGTGCGAGGGCAAAACCCCTTACATCTACTATTGGAACGCACTTCCTAAAAACTTGGAAACCGCTTATCCCGGCGTTAAAATGACGAAAGCCGCCGACCAGGGTGATGATTGGTACAAGTATACATTCAACGACAGCACAAAAATCAATTTAATGTTCACAGACGGCACCAACACTCTTGATGGTCAGCTTTCTAAAGAGCTTACCAGAAACTCAGGCGAGTGGTGGTTTAAGGGTACCAGATGGTACGGCAAGAATCCCGACATTGCAGTTGACCCCGTAGACGGTCAGTTCAGTGATATGCGTGAGGATTCCATTTACTTCGTAATGACAACACGTTTTTACGATGGCGATAAGGGCAACAACGTTCATTGTTGGGACGACGGTCAGGCAGGTAACCCTGATTCTGACCCCGCATGGCGTGGCGACTTTAAGGGCTTGGGCGAAAAGCTTGACTACCTTAAGGCTTTAGGATTCTCTGCAATCTGGATTACTCCTGTTGTAGAAAACGCTTCAGGTTATGACTACCACGGCTATCATGCTATGGACTTTTCTAAGGTTGATTCCAGATATGAGTCATCTGATTACACATATCAGGATCTTATCAACGATGCCCACGAAAAGGGTATGAAGATTATTCAGGACGTTGTATGGCAGCATACAGGTAACTTCGGCGAGGCTTTCTTCTGTCCTCTCTTTGAAAAAGACTATGATGCTGACCTCAGTAATCTTGAAGAATCAATGGTTCCCACAGATTATCTCCTCAGTTCCTTTGGTCTTTCTTCTCCTGAGGAGTACTGGGCACAGAAGGGCCAGATACAGTACGACCAGAGACTTAACCTTATGAAGAACACCACATACCCCGGTAGTGTAGGTAACAGCACAGGCAATATGCCATCCAAAACCGACTACGGTATGGAAAAGGTTTCTACAAGCGACAAGTATAACAAAAACAACTACTACCACACAGGTTACTTCCAGAGTCTTAACTGGGACGACTGGACCTGTAAGTTTGCTCAGATTGCAGGCGACTGTGTTGACCTTAACACAGAAAATCCTGCTGTTGCTGAGTATGTAGTTGAAGCTTACAGTAAGTATATTGAAATGGGTGTTGACGGTTTCCGTGTTGACACAGTCCGCCATATTCCCAGAGTTACTCTTAACCTGATGTACAATCCTCAGTTTATGGAGGCGGCATCAGCAATGGGTAACAACTACTTTATGATGTTCGGCGAAATCTGTACAAGATATACTCAGGTTTGGTACAGAGACCACGCTGAGGAGTCCTCTCCTTATTACACTTGGAAAGAATCAAATCCCAAGTGGGAAAAGGATTGGAACTGGGGCACAACTGCTGAGGCAGTTAACGATAATATGAACCTTGTTTTCGACCACTACCTTGAAGAGGATAAAACAAGCGATGAGCCCACATCACAGAATGCCCACTTAAATGGTATTACATACCATACTCCCGATACATCTATGGCATCAGGTATGAACGCTATCGACTTCCAGATGCACAGAATGTTCGGCGATGCAAAGAGTGCTTACGGCTTTGCAGTTGGTAACGATAAGTTCTACAACGATGCTACATGGAACGTTATGTACGTTGATTCTCACGACTATGCTCCCGAAAGCCCCGATGAGAAAAATCGTTTTGCAGGCGGTACTCAGACTTGGGCTGAAAACTTAAGCCTTATGTTTACATTCCGCGGTATTCCTTGCGTATACTACGGTTCTGAGGTCGAGTTTGCAAAGGGACAGGTTATCGACGTTGGTCCTAATGCTCCTCTTGCAGAAACAGGCCGTGCATACTTTGGTGATTACCTTGAGGGTACAGTTAATGCTACAGACTTCTCTGAGTTCACAGCAACAGGTGAGGTTAAGGCTACTCTTGAATCTCCCCTTGCAAAGCACCTTACAAAGCTTAACGCTGTAAGACGTGCAATCCCTGCACTCCAGAAGGGTCAGTACACATCCGACAGCAAGTATGCTTCAGGCTCTATGGCTTATGTTCGCCGTTATACTGATGCTAAAGAGGGTATCGACTCTCTTGCACTTGTAACAGTTTCCGGCGGTGCAACATTTAAAAATATCCCCAACGGCCTTTATATTGATGCTATCACAGGCGATAAGCAGACTGTTACAAACGGCACACTTACAGCAACTTGCTCAGGTAAGGGTAACGCCAGAGTTTACGTTTGCTGTGCAAGTGGCTTTGACGGCATCACAGGTGCTATTGGCGAAACAAATCTTACTTACCTTAAGTAATATAAATTTACTATAAAAACCTCTTGTTTCGGCTCAGGCTGAGGGTCTGAGCCGAAATTACTGAGATTAAATTAATAAGACAGGAGGTAGTGCAAATGAAATATATCAAGTCCTTTGTGGCACTTGTACTTTGCCTTGCAATGGTGCTTGGCATCGGCGTTTTCTCGGCTTTTGCTCTTAACACCGAAACTGCCGAAACAGGTGCTGACACAGGAATTACCATTCACTACTATTATGAGGGCGGCACTCCTTACATTTATTATTGGAATGCTCTTCCTCAGAATATTGAAACTGCTTATCCCGGTGTTAAGATGACAGCAGACCCTGCATCCGGTGCAAACTGGTATAAGTATGAATTCAAGAATTCTACAAAAATCAACCTTATGTTTACAGACGGTACCAATACTCTTGACGGTCAGCTTTCTGCTGAGCTTACCAGAAATGCAGGTAATTGGTACTATATAAATAATAAATGGAAGTCCTCTTTACCTGACCCCAACAACACTTGGGAAAGAGGCGATATGCGTGAGGAGTCCATTTACTTTGTAATCACCACACGTTTCTACGATGGTGACAAAGGCAATAACGTTCATTGCTGGGACGACGGCAAGGCAGGTAACCCAGACTCAGACCCCGCATGGCGTGGCGACTTCAAGGGCTTAGCCGAAAAGCTTGATTACATCAAGGCTTTAGGCTTCTCTGCAATCTGGATTACTCCTGTTGTAGAAAATGCTTCAGGCTATGACTACCACGGCTACCATGCTCTTGACTTCTCCACAGTTGACGCAAGATATGAGTCCTCTGACTTTACATATCAAGATTTAATCGACGCAGCTCACGAAAAGGATATGAAGATTGTTCAGGACGTTGTTTGGAACCATACAAGTAACTTCGGTGAAGCTTTCCTTGGTCCTATGTTTGAAAAGGAATACAAGACAATTCAGGACCTCGAAACTGCCGATAGTATGAAGATGATCCAAGGTTCAAAGCTTTCTCAGGTATATCCCAATTATGAGTCACTTAACCCCGATGCTCAGTTCCAGGCTCGCTTAAGCATTATTAAAAGCGACCAGAACGACAACCAGTATATGTACCATCACGATGGTTCCTTAAGCTGGGGTCAGCCTTCTGAGCAGACAGGTCAGATTGCAGGTGACTGTGTTGACGTAAACACAGAAAATCCCACAGTTGTTAAATACCTTACAGAAACCTATATGGATTATGTAAATATGGGTGTTGACTGCTTCCGTCTTGATACAGAAAAGCACATCAACCGTTGGGTACTTAATAACGCTTACTTCCCTGTATTCAATCAGGTAGAAGACTTCTACATCTTCGGTGAGGTTTGTGCCCGTTATCACGGTGCCTTCAACGAAGGCGGTGCTTCTGACTCTTGCTTCTTCTACACATGGAAGGAAGACGGCGGTGCTCAGTGGAGCAATGACTGGAAGACAAACTATGACAATGCAGTTAAGCACTTCCAGGCTAATGCTACAAGAGATGAAAAGTGGAACAGTAACAACGCATTCCTTAACGGTATTACATACCATACTCCCGACTATTCTAAGGCTAATGGCACAGGCGTTATCGACTTCCCCATGCACTGGGCATTCAGAAACGCAAACGATGCATTTAACACAGCTAAGGGTGAAGATAAGTACTACAACGACTCCACATGGAACGTAACATATGTTGACTCTCATGACTACGGTCCCGACGGTATGGAGAAAACCCGTTACAGCGAGGGTACTCAGGCATGGGCAGAAAACCTCAACCTTATCTTCACATTCCGTGGTATTCCCTGCGTATACTATGGTACTGAGATTGAGTTTGCAAAGGGCAATGTAATTGACGTTGGTCCTAATGCTCCTCTTGCAAATACAGGCCGTGCTTACCTTGGTGAGCATCTTGAGGGTACAGTTAACGCAACTGACTTTGGTGAGTACACAGCATCAGGTACAGTAGCAAATACTCTTGGCTCTCCTCTTGCAAAGCACCTTTCTAAGCTTAATGCTATCAGACACGCTGTTCCTGCTTTACAAAAGGGTCAGTACACAACTGACGGTAGCCACGTTTCAGGCAACATGGCTTACATCCGCCGTTACACAGGCGAAGGCATTGATTCTCTTGCTTGCGTAACAGTTTCCGGTGGTGCTACTTTCAAGGGTCTTCCCAACGGTAAGTACATCGACGCTGTTACAGGTGATGTTCAGAACGTTACCAACGGTACTCTTACTGCTAACTGCAGCGGTCAGGGTAATATGAGAGTTTATGTTTGCTGTGCTTCAGGTTTCGATGGCATTTCAGGTGCTGTTGGTATTTCAGGCCAGACATATCTTAAATAATCAATATTTTTTACAAACAGCTCAGGGTAAAACCTGAGCTGTTTTTTTACAGTCAGCCACGGTGGCTAACCCGCCAACCCGCCGTTAAGGGAAGTTTATTTTTATATAAACCTGTCCAAAGGCGAAACGCCCACCAGGGGCTACCCTGGGCGAATTGCCCACCGTGGCTAATGGTGGATAAAAAACGACAATGCAAGATAAACAAAAGGAAGTGGATAGCCTTGGTAACAATGGAGAAAAGCATTATAATTCTAAATTAGAAAATTAAAATTCAGATAAAATAGTATAATTTATAATGTAAAAATATAATGCGAAAATTTGCGAAGGAGGTAGTTAGGATGAAGTATTTAAAGTCAGCACTTGCGCTGGTTCTGTGCCTTGCAACTATGCTTGGCATCGGCGTTTTCTCTGCTTTTTCAGTTAATACTGAAGTAGCCGAGACAGGTGCAGATACAGGTATCACAATCCACTATTATCACGAAGGCGGCACTCCCTACATTTATTACTGGAACGCTTTACCTCAGAACCTTGAGACAGCATATCCCGGTGTAAAGATGACAGCCGACCCTGCATCAGGTGCTAACTGGTATAAGTACGAGTTCAAGAACTCTACAAAAATAAACCTTATGTTTACAGACGGCACCAATACCCTCGACGGTCAGCTTTCTGCTGAGCTTACCAGAAACGCAGGCGATTGGTACTATAAAGGCGGCAAGTGGAAGACTACTCCCGGCCCCGGCCCCGGTCCTAATGTTGACCGCGGCGACTTCCGTGAAGAATCCATTTACTTTATCATCACAACCCGTTTCTATGACGGCGACAAGGGCAACAACGTTCATTGCTGGGACGACGGCCAGGCTCAGAACCCTGACAGTGACCCCGCATGGCGCGGAGATTTCAAGGGTCTTGCTCAGAAGCTTGATTACATCAAGGCTTTAGGCTTCTCCGCTATCTGGATTACTCCTGTTGTAGAAAATGCTTCAGGTTATGACTACCACGGCTACCACGCAATGGACTTTGGTACAGTTGACCCCAGATACGAATCTTCTGACTTTACTTACGAGGATTTGCTTGAGGCAGCTCACGAAAAGGACATGAAGATTGTTCAGGACGTTGTTTGGAACCATACAAGTAACTTCGGCGAAGCTTTCTTAGGTCCCCTCTTTACAAAAGAGTATAACACAATTCAGGATTTAGCTGATGCTGATAAATGTATGAAGGTTATCCCCGGTTCTGACCTTGAAAAGCACTATCCCAACTATGCAAGCCTTGACCCCGGTCTTCAGTTCCAGGCAAGACTTGACTGCTTAAAGGCTCACCAGACAAGCTCTCTTAACCAGAAGGAATACTACCACAGAGAGAAGAACATGGGCTACGAGTCTTCTATCGAACAGCAGGGCTCAATGGCTGGCGACTGTGTTGATATTAACACAGAAAACCCCGTAGTTGCTAAGTATATTACAGATACATATATGGAATATGTAGATATGGGTGTTGACGCTTTCCGTCTTGATACAGAAAAGCACATCAACCGCTGGACACTTAACAGCGCTTACTTCCCTGTATTCCAGAAGGTAGAAAACTTCTATATCTTCGGTGAGGTTTGCTCTCGTGTTCGTGAAACATGGAACCACAACATCCCCTCCAGCTCACCTGCTTTCTTTACTTGGAAAGAAACAAACTCCTCTTGGATTGGTAACTGGAACACAACAGACCCCACAGCAAACATTGCAACTTCTATTAAGCACTATGATGCTCACAGAAGCCCCGAAGGTATGCCCACAAGCTCCAATGCTGTACTTAACGGTATGAACTACCATACACCTGACTACTCTAAGTCCAACGGTACAGGTATCATCGACTTTACAATGCACTGGAACTTCGAAAATGCTAACAATGCTATCCGTGCAGGCTACGCTGAGGACCAGTACATCAACGACTCCACATGGAACGTTATGTATGTTGACTCTCACGACTACGGCCCTGACGGTATGGAGAAAACACGTTATAGCGAAGGTACTCAGGCTTGGGCTGAAAACCTCAACCTTATCTTCACATTCCGTGGTATCCCCTGCGTATACTATGGTACTGAGATTGAGTTTGCTAAGGGTCTTGTAATCGACGTTGGCCCCAACGCTCCTCTCGCTCAGACAGGCCGTGCTTACCTTGGTGAGCACCTTGAGGGTACAGTTACTGCTTCTGACTTCAGCGAGTATACTGCTTCCGGTACAGTAGCAAATACTCTCAACTCTCCTCTTGCAAAGCACATCCAGAAGCTTAACGCAATTCGTCGCTCCTGTACTGCTTTACAGAAGGGTCAGTACGCAAGAGGAAGCTCTGAGCTTTCCTTCGTACGTCGCTATACTGCTGACGGTATTGATTCACTTGCTTGCGTTGCTATTACAGGCGGTGCAACATTCAGTGGTATTCCCAACGGCAAGTACGTTGATGCAGTTACAGGTGACGTTAAGAATGTTTCTAACGGCACACTCTCTATCCCTGATACAGGTAAGGGTAACATGAGAGTTTATGTATGCTGTGCAAGCGGCTTTGAAGGCATTTCAGGTGCTCAGGGTCCCTCCGGCCAGACATACTTAAAGTAATTAATATTTAACCTAACGGCTCAGAGTTAAGGCTCTGAGCCGTTTTTATGCGTTGAAATAAGCTCTTAGCTGTGGTAAAATCAATTTATAAGGACATAATAGGTGAAGGTGATTGTGTGATTACTGAAAAAGATATTATGAGAATGGCAACCCTTGCCAAGCTTGAAGTGAAAAGTGAAGAGGTTCCCTTTTATATAAGCGAAGTTCAAAGATTGCTTGACTACGCTGAAGCTATAAATACAGAAGAGCCGAGCGGTGAAGTGAGCGAAGCTGAACCCTTGGATTTTAACAGTATGAGGGAAGATGAAGCTTTGGATTCCTTTACTGCTTCAGAAATCCTCAGCAATGCCAAAGAAAGTGAAGAAGGCTTTTTTAAGCTGAGAAAGAGGGCATAAAATGAGCAATATTATAAAGCTTCACAATTTATTGCTGAATAAAGAAATCTCCGCCAAAGAGCTTGCAGAAAAATATCTTGGTGCCATAAAATGCTACAATCCTAACCTTAATGCCTATATTAATATAACCGAAGAAGATGCACTTTTAAGTGCAGATATAATTGACAGAAAAATCTCAGGCGGTGAGGATATTGACCTGCTTGCAGGCATTCCTATGACCCTTAAAGACAATATTTCTACCAAAGGTATTAATACAACATGCTGCTCTGAAATTTTAGAGGGTTACAAGCCAATTTATAACGCAACATCCTGGCAAAGACTAAAAAACAAATGTGCTGTGCATTTGGGTAAAACCAATATGGACGAGTTTGCTATGGGATGCACTTCAGAAACCTCGGTTTTTGGAGGAAGTAGAAATCCATACAATACAGACTTTGTGGCAGGAGGTTCCTCAGGAGGTACAGCCGCGGCTGTTGCGGCAAATCTTGCAGTTTACGGTATTGCTTCAGACACAGGCGGGTCTGTGCGTCAGCCTGCTTCTTTTTGCGGATGCGTGGGACTTAAGCCTACCTATGGTGCGATTTCACGTTATGGGCTCATTGCTTACGCTTCAAGCCTTGATTCTGTAGGTGTTCTTGCAAGCAATGTGACTGATGCATCCATTGTGTTTGACAGAATTTCAGGCTTTGACCCAATGGACAGCACATCAAAGCCTGATTTTGCCCCCTGCACCTTTGACTTGCTTGTTAAAGACATAAAGGGCAGAAAAATCGGTGTGCCTGAGGAGCTTTTGGATAGAGTCAACGGTGAAGTCAGAGAATCTGTTGTAAAGGCTATTGGTGACTTTGAGGGTATGGGCTGTGAGGTTGAGTATTTCTCTATGCCCTCACTTGTTACTGCTTTGCCTGCCTACTACATTATTGCCTGTGCTGAGGCAAGCTCAAATCTTGGCAGATATGACGGCATACGTTATGGAAACAAGGCTGAGCATTTCGAAAGTATTCACCATATGATTTGCAAAACTCGTGGCGAAAAGTTTGGCGACGAAGTGAAAAAGCGTATTATGCTGGGCACTTTTGTGCTTTCTGAGGGGTACTATGATAAATACTACGCAAAGGCTCAGACTTTGCGTGTGAGGCTTAAGGCTCAATTTGAAAAGGTTTTTGCAAAATATGATGCCGTCATTACGCCAACCTCTCCCAAAACCGCCTTTAAGCTCTCAGAGGTTCAGAAGGACAAGGAAGGCTCTTTTAATGCCGACCTGTGCACCGTGCCTGTAAATCTGGCAGGGCTTCCTGCGGTGTCGATACCCTGCGGTAAAGACTCATCGGGGCTTCCTGTGGGATTGCAGATTATCGGTGATAAATTCAGAGAAAGCCTTATTTTAAACCTTGCCAAAAAGTACGAAGAGGCAAGAGGAGAGTTCGGCTTAAAAAATATGGGGGTGATGTTCGATGTATAAGCTTACCTCCGGTTTTGAAACTCATGTTGAGCTTAAGACCAATACAAAAATTTTCTGCAGTTGCAGTAATAAGTTTGGCGCTGAGCCCAATTCAAAATGTTGCCCTGTGTGTTTAGGCTTGCCCGGAGCTATGCCAAGGCTTAACAAAAGGGTGGTGGAGTTTGCAGTAAAAGCAGGCATTGCCTTAAACTGCGAGATTTCTAACCTTTCATATATGGATAGAAAAAATTATTCCTACCCCGACTTGCCGAAAGCTTACCAGATTTCGCAGTTTGATGTTCCTTTGTGCAAAAATGGCTTTGTATGCCTTTCAAACGGCAAAAAAATCGGCATAACCCGAATCCATATAGAAGAGGATGCAGGTAAGCTGATTCATAATGATGAGGGCATTCTCATTGATTACAACCGTGCAGGGGTGCCTCTTATTGAGATAGTTTCAGAGCCACATATTGAAAGCGTAGAAGAGGCCAAGGAGTTTACTGAAAAACTAAGGCTTATTATGCGATATATCGGTGTTTCAGACTGCAAAATGCAGGAAGGCTCTATGAGGTGTGACGTTAATGTTTCGGTGTCAGATACCGATACGCTGGGTACTCGCACCGAGATAAAAAATATGAACTCCATAGCAAACATTGCAAAGGCTATGGAGTACGAAGCTAAAAGGCAAATTGAAATTCTGAAAAACGGCGGTAAGATTACTCAGGAGACCTTAGGCTTTGACGAAAAGTCAGGCAAAACCTACCCTATGCGAACCAAAGAGGATGCCGACGACTACCGCTTTTTCCGCGAGCCTGATTTACTGCCTGTACATATAAGTAAAGAGGATATAGAAAAAATCCGCGAAACTCTTCCTGAGCTCCCTGACCAAAAGCTTAATAGATATATTTCGGACTTTGGTTTAGATAAAAAGGACGCTGTGCTTCTTGTAAAATACCCGAAGGTTGCCGACTTTTTTGAGAAATCCTCAGAGGACGTAAGCTCTCCTAAAAAGGTGGCAAATTTCATCTTAGGCGTGATTTTTGCATTTCTAAAGAGCGAAACCCTTAAGGAGGAGTTCCAACTGAAAATAAGCCCCGAAAGCTTAAAACGGCTCGTAGTTTTGCTTGAAAGCGGAAAGCTTAATATGAGTAAGGCAAAGGCTACATTGGAGCAGATGCTTATAAGCGGTAAGGAAGCAGAAGAAATTCTGAGCCCTGAGGATTTGCAGGGTTTTGACGATACTCTGCTTTTAAGCTTATGTGCTAAATCTATAGAAGCTAATCCTAAAATCGTTGCCGACTACAAAGGCGGTAAAGATAAAGCCATAATGGCTCTTGTGGGCTTTGTAATGCGAGAGTCAAAGGGTAGGGCAGATGCCGAAAATGTTAAAGCAAAACTTATAGAATTACTTAAATAACGTCACAACATATCAATACAAACAAAAACCCGCCGTTAATTAAACGACGGGTTTATTTGTTGGTATTCAGTTTATATTCGGCTTGCCCTTGATGCAGACTGCCTTCTGTCCGCAGGCGAATTGCCCTTAAGGGGCTACCTTGTGGCTAAGGGTTACATTCCTTGCAAGTACCAAAGTATGTAACTGCAACAAAGTCGGTGTTAAAGCCGTTTGTGTCACCTTTAAGAGTAAGGCTTGGCATATTGATGTCTTCAATCTTACCACAGCATTTGCAAACAAGGTGAGCGTGGGGAGAGGTGTCGCCGTCAAGGCGTTCCTCACCTAAAATGTTAGCCACAGCCACAGCTTTGCCGTTTTCCTTAAAAAGGGCAATGTTTCGGTAAACCGTGCCTAAACTTAAGTCGGGGTGATCCTCCTTAAGCTGTTCGTAAACCCATTTGGCACTTGGGTGACTTTTGGTAGAGCATAGGGTAGAGTAAATAAGCTCACGCTTGGAGCTGAAGTTAGAGCCTTTCATAGCATCACCTCAAATCAGTAATTATTCCTGATTTTATTTTAGCATAAGCTTATGATTTTGTAAATAGTTTTGCATAATTTCCTGCATTTTCCAATATATATTATTTAGTTAAATCGGAAAGTGAGTGTTTTTATGCCAAGAGTTTTTTTAAGCCCTTCCTTGCAGGAGTATAATCCCTATGTCGGCGGTGGTAACGAGGAATATTATATGAACCTTGTGGCTGATGCAATGGAGCCTTACTTAAGAGCAAGCGGAATAGATTTTGACCGCAATAACCCAAGCTCCACCCTTTCGCAGACTATAGCACAGAGCAACGCAGGAGATTACGATTTGCACGTGGCACTTCATAGTAACGCTTCTCCCGAAGCGACAAAAGGCCAGATTAAAGGCGTACAGGTTTACTATTTTCCCACAAGTGCCTCAGGCCAACGTGCCGCCGATATTATTGCACAGAATTACCGCGGAATTTACTCTGACCCCGAAGATATCGTAACAATCCCCACAACCTCCCTTGCTGAGGTAAGGCGTACCGAGGCACCCTCGGTACTTATTGAAACCGCATTTCACGATAATCCTCAGGATGCGGATTGGATTCGCTCTAATATTGATAACATAGCCCGAAGCGTTTCTCAAAGTATTGCTGAGTATTTAGGAGTTCCCTTTGTAACACCTTGATTTGTGAGAGAATTTATGTATAATTAGATTATACTGAAAAGGGACGTGAAATTATGAAGCTTAATGAAGCAATGATTAAATCCGTAATGGAGAATTTAGAAAAAAATAATATGAAGCCCTACTTCTGCAAAACAAGTGCTGAGGCTAAAGACTTGGTTATGAGCCTTATTAAAGAGGGTGCTACTGTTACCAACGGCGGTTCTGTTTCTATGAAAGAAATCGGCGTTATGGATGCCGTTAAAGAAAGAAAAGACATTACTTACCTTGACCGCAATGCCGAGGGTTTAACTCTTGAAGAAATTAAGGAGATATACAAAAAGGCGTTTTTTGCAGACGTTTACCTTATGAGCACCAATGCCCTTACTTTAAATGGCGAGCTTTATAACGTAGACGGTAACTCAAACCGAGTTGCGGCTCTGCTTTACGGCCCTGAAAGCGTTATTATCGTTTGCGGTGTAAACAAAATCGTTGAGAATTTAGACGAGGCAGTTAAGCGTGTTAAAACTATTGCCGCACCTAAAAACACCGTAAGACTTCACACAGGCTCTTATTGCGAGAACGCAGGTGAATGTATGTCACTTAAAAACGAAGGTTCCGCTATGTGTGACGGTTGCAAAGGTGCAGGCAGAATCTGCTGTAACTTTGTTGTGTCATCTCAGCAGAGACACAAGGACAGAATAAAGGTTATAATCGTAGACGAGGTTTTGGGATACTAAAACAAAACGCCGATGCGTTTGCATCGGCGTTGCAGAAAAGATTCTTATTTGCTGTTTCTGTTCTGCTGGTTTCTGCTGGAATTAGAACTGTTATTCTGGTTCTGCTGGTTTCTGTTGGAATTGTTGTTCTGATTCTGCTGATTTCTGTTAGAGCTGGAATTCTGGTTCTGCTGATTTCTGTTAGAATTGTTGTTCTGATTCTGCTGGTTTCTGCTGGAATTAGAGTTTGAGTTCTGATTTCTGTTCTGGTTCATTTAAGAGCACCTCCCTTGACATTATTATGGGTAGGTCAGAGCGAATTATTCAGCGTACAAAGGAAATAAAAATATGGAAAGATTGTCTGATATAGGTGAGATTAAAAGAATATTAAGCAGCCACGGCTTTACGTTTTCAAAGGCAATGGGGCAGAATTTTCTTATTAACCCTTCTGTTTGCCCAAGAATGGCTCAAATGTGCGGTGCAGATAGTGAAAAGGGCGTTATTGAAATCGGCCCCGGTATCGGTGTGCTTACCAATGAGCTTTGCAAAATTGCCAAAAAGGTTGTGGCTATCGAGCTTGATACACGTTTACTTCCTGTGCTTGATGAAACTTTAGCCGAGCACAATAACGTAAAGGTTATAAATGCCGACGTTATGAAGGTAGACCTTCATAAGCTGATTGCCGAAGAGTTTGAGGGTATGGAGGTTGTGGTTTGTGCCAACCTGCCTTACTACATTACTTCGCCAATAATTATGAAGCTTTTGGAGGATAAGCTCCCCATAAAAGCCTTAACTGTTATGGTGCAGAAGGAAGCAGCAGACCGCCTGTGTGCTGACGTTGGAAGCCGAGAAAGCGGAGCCGTTACCGTTGCGGTTAACTACTATAGCGAAGCTGAGAAGCTTTTTGGTGTTTCCAGAGGCTCTTTTATGCCTGCTCCCAATGTGGATTCTGCCGTAATAAGACTTAACGTGGCAGATAAGCCAAGAGTAGATGTAGCTGACGAAAAGCTCTTCTTTAAGATTATAAAGTCTGCCTTCGCACAGAGAAGAAAGACAATTTCAAACTCTGTTACATCAGGTTTAGGAATATCTAAGGATGATTTCAAAACTGCCTGCGAAAATGCAGGCATAAGCCCCACCGCCAGAGCCGAGGCTCTTACATTAGAAGAACTTGGCAACCTTTCAAACGCAATATATGATATAAAATAAAAATCCACCCGAAAAGCAAATTCAGCTTTTCGGGTGGTAATTTTTTGTAAAATTTTGTTGTGCTAAAAAGCAATGTCCGACCCGCCGTTAATCTAAGGTTTACTCTATATATAACCTTTCCATAGGCGGAAATGCCCTCAAGGGGCTCCCTTGTTACATTTTTTCGGGGCAGGTTACGTTGAACATGGTTAAAACATTGTTGATAACAGTTTTAACTGCACCGCAAAGAGTAAGACGAGCCTGCATTAAGCTTTCATCCTCAACCTTAACACGCTGAGCGTTGTAGAACTTGTGGAAGAGTGCGGCAAGTGAAGCAACGTAACGGGTGATTCTTGTGGGGTCGTAGTCTTTAGCGGCGGCTACGATTTCGTCAGTATAAGCACTGAGGTGGTGGATAAGCTCAATTTCTTCAGGAGCGTTGAGCTTACAGAGCTCTTCGTTTGTGCACTTTCTGGGTAAGATACCGTCAGCGGCTAAGTTGCGAAAAATACTGCAGATTCTTGCGTGTGCATACTGAACATAGTAAACAGGGTTCTGATTATCCTGAGTAACTGCAAGGTCAAGGTCAAAGTCCATCTGGGTGTTAGCCTCTCTTGTGTTAAAGAGGAAACGTGTAGAGTCAACGGGAACTTCCTCCAAAAGGTCGGCAAGCTGAATAGCCTTACCTGTACGCTTGCTCATTCTTACAACTTCGCCGTTACGAACAAGACGAACCAACTGCATAAGCACAATGTCAAGCTTGTCGCCGTCAAGGCCGATAGCATCCATAGCACCCTTCATACGGGCAACGTGGCCGTGGTGGTCAGCACCCCAGATGTTGATGCAGGTGTCAAATCCGCGGTCGAATTTATCCTTGTGATAAGCGATGTCAGCGGCAAAGTAGGTGGGGTTGCCGTTAGCGCGGATAAGAACGTCGTCCTTAAGCTCAAGTTTTTCGATGTCTGCATCCTTCATGCCGCTTTTCTTAAGTCTTTCAGTAACAACCTCTGCGTTTTTGTACCAAAGGGCATCTTCCTTTTCATAAGTAAGACCCTTTTCGGTAAGCAGGTCAACAACTGCCTTAACTTTGCCTGAATTGTGAAGCTCGCTTTCGAAGAACCACTTGTCATATTCAATGCGGTATTTCTTCATATCAGCCTGCATTTTTGCAATGTTCTTGGGAAGTGAAAAGTCTACCAAAGCGGCTTTTCTCTCAGCTTCGTTTTTGTTTACAAAAGAGTTGCCGTTAACAGCTTCAAATTCCTTTGCAAGGTCTTTGATGTCTTCGCCCTGATAGCCGTCCTCGGGCATAATGAAGCTTTCGTCAAAAATCTGCATATATCTTGCATTTAAAGAAGAAGCAAACTTTTCAATCTGATTGCCTGCGTCGTTAACGTAAAATTCACGCTGAACTTCGTATCCTGCGGCATCTAAAACTGCGGCTAAGCAGTCGCCCAGTGCACCGCCTCTTGCATTACCCATATGCATAGGGCCTGTGGGATTTGCTGAAACGAACTCAACGTTAATCTTTTTACCTGAGCCGTAATCGCTTCTGCCAAAGTTTTCGCCTGTTGTGGTGATTTCTTCAATAACATCTGCAAAATACTTGGGGCTTAAAAAGAAGTTGATAAAGCCGGGGCCTGCAACCTCGCACTTTTCAAAAACTGTGCCTTCAAGGTTAATATTTTCTTTAATAGCTTCAGCAATTTTAAAGGGAGGCATACGGAACGCTCTTGCGCCTGTCATAGCGGCGTTTGTTGCAAAGTCACCGTGGCTTCTGTCGGCGGGAGCTTCAATAATAAAGCTCTGGAGCTCACCTTCGGGAAGAGCACCGCTTGAGATAGCAGACTTTACTGCATTTTCGATTGCCTCTCTGAGGCTTTTGATAGCAAGTGTGGAAGTTTTAGACATCTTTTATACCTCTTTTTTGGTTATAGTAATATGCAGTTCATTGTTAGAAACAAGACCTGCGTTAAAATCTAAGCTGTACTTAAGGCTCAGCTTTCCGCCCAAGCCTTCTTTAAGGGTGTTTTTAATGTAGTCGGTGTAAACGCCTACAGATAAATCACCTGCAATGGTGGTGTAAATGCATTGGTGCCGTCTGCCTTTTTCTAAAATAAGTCGGCTCTCCGTGCCTATGTTGCGGATAACTGTTACCTGAGAGTTGCCGTTAACCAGAACTGAGTTTTCGATAGCAATGCGGGGGTCGTCGTTATCACGTTCGGTATATTTAATCAAGAATCTTCCGTCACGGTACATAAGGGTGCCTGAGGTGATAATCTCAACCTTGTCACTCTCACCGTCAATTTCCTGAATACCTGTTACTTTAATAAGATAATCTTCTTTCATAATTATTCCTTAATACTTTTCTATATCAATACGTTCCGCACGGCTTTTCATATTTCTTCCCAAGAAACGCCCTGCAACAACCTCAAAGTTATGGGGAGTATCGCTGACGAAAAATTCTCTTTCGCCTTCGTTTATTCTGTCGCTTAAAAGGTTATTTCCCTCCAAAAGCTTTTTGGTAAAAAGAGCGGTTTCTCTGCCTGAGTCAATAAGCTTTACATTCTCACCTAAACATTCACCGATAGCGGCTTTGAGCAAAGGATAGTGAGTACAACCTAAAATCACCGTGTCAACATCTGTGCCTTTAAATCGGCTTACGTAACGCTCTACCACGCTTTTTACGATTATGTCGTCTTTGTCTGTAAAGCCGTTTTCTACTAAAGGAACAAACAGCGGGCAGTCTTGCTCAAAAACCTTAAGCTGAGGATTGATTTTTTCAAGAAGGTTTTTGTAGCTGTGGCTGTTGATTGTGGCAGATGTACCCAGAACCGCAATGTTACCTGTTTTTGTAGCTGAAGCGGCGGCGTTGGCGGTAGGCTCCAAAACACCTGAAAACTTAACAGGCAAGCTTTCGCCTAAACTTGACGCAACCGAGCTTACTGTGCCGCAGGCGGCAATAATCATTTTAACATTGTGGTTAAGCAAGAACTTTGCATCCTGAGTAGCGTATTTAATTATGGTTTCCTTACTTCTGGTGCCATAGGGAACTCTGCCTGTGTCACCGAAGTAAACGATGTTTTCGTTTGGCAGGCATTTTATAAGCTCTTTAACAGCCGTAAGTCCGCCTAAACCCGAATCGAAAACGCCTATTGCCTTGTTTTTCATAAATATACCTGCTTTCAGGGCATTACTAAAAATATTCTATCACATTGCTTTGCAAGTTTCAAGTTATATAAAATTTATTTTCCTTTGACAAACAGAAGGTTTGTATGTATAATTGAAGATAACTCATTGGGAGGTTACTATTATGACAGATATAAAAAAGGCATTTGGTATTATTACCGATAAATTAAACGACACCTTAAAGGGTTATAACTTTAAGGAACAGAAGGTTGAAAGCTCAAACGCAAACGAGCTTGTAAGCCTTTTTACAAGTGAGGCTGTAGCTTACTCTGTTATTTATTATAAAGACAAGATGCTTTGCATACTGAGAAGCTGTACTATGACAGACGAAGGTCCTGACAACGAGTGGAAGACCATGGCTACATGGATGTTCAATCCCGAATCAGACACAGAAAAAGAGGCTGACAGCATCGGTAACGATTTTGTTGAGGCTGTAACATCTGCATCTGCCGTTAAGCGTGCAAAGCAGACTAAAAGAAAAAAGAACAGCGACGACGGTAACGCTGACCCTCTTTTCCTTGCAAAGCGTTTTATGGTGCTTTTCCCTGAGCTTAAGGAAGAAATCAAAAAAGAGCAGGACACAAAGGAAGTTTTCCGCGGTGTATACTTTACTCGTACTTTTATTGTGCCCAGAGTTAACGAGCTTTTAGCAAGAGGTGCTAAGAGCGAGATTAACAAGCTTTCTCAGATTCTTTCTACCCAGTATCAGAACGGCGATATGGACACCCGCTCTATTATCACTATTGTTATCCTTAACTCCACAGCCGAAAAGTATAAGGAGAAATTAGAGGAGAAAATGAGCGACGAGCTTAAAAAGGCATGGAGCTTTGCCCTTAAAATGAAGGGCAAAAAGGTTAAACCCGAAAAGGTTAAGAAAAAGAGCAGTATGTTCTCAGGTTCAAGACTTTAATATTTATAAAATTAAGGAAGCAGTTTTTCTGCTTCCTTTTTTGTCCCTGAATGAAAATTTAAAATGGAGGTATAAAATGAGTAGCGATTTAACTGTAAAAATGGGAGAGGGTATTCTTAATATCCGTGTTGGTGCAATTATTATGAGGGATGATGAGTTCCTTATGGTAGAGAACGATCGTTTTGACCATATGTATTCCGTTGGCGGAAGAATCAGATTCGGCGAAACTGCTGAGGAAGCAGTAGTCCGTGAGGTTTATGAAGAAACAGGCGTGAAAATGGAAATAGACCGCCTTGGCTTTATTCACGAGAATTTCTTCCCCGGTGATTCATTGGTTAAGAAAGGTAACATAGTCCACGAGATTTCTTTCTTTTTCTATATGAAAGTGCCTGAAAATTTTGAGCCTGTGTGTATGAGCTTTACCGAAGACGGAACAAAAGAGCGTCTTGTATGGATAAAAGCCGACCACCCCAAAAAGTATTACCCCGAATTTTTTAAAACAGAGCTTAAAAATCCCTCTGATAATGTAAAACATTTTGTAAGTAGTGATATCTGATTTTTTTATAGCATTTTTAATGCATATGTGTTACAATGAAAGATAACGGAGGTGTTATTTTAAATAATGCTTGAAACAATAACAAATTTTGATTTTTCGGTACTTTACTGGATTCAGGAAAATATCCGCACAGAATGGCTGGACGCAATCTGTGCCTTTTTAAGCTGGGCTTTTCAGCTTGGGATTCCGTGGTTTATTCTTGGTGCTGTGCTTTTTTGTTTTAAGAAAACAAGGGCAGCAGGTGTAATCTTGGTTGCAGCTGTGGTGCTTACATTTTTCTTTAACGAGCTTGCAATTAAAAACGCAGTTAACCGCGAAAGACCCTGCACAATAGACCAGACTATTCAGTTGGCTGTAGAAAGGCCTACGTCCTACAGTTTCCCCTCAGGACATACCGCAAGCTGTTTTGCGGCGGTGGGAACTTTACTTTTTACATTCAAAAAGCTTGGAATTCCCCTTATGCTTTTTGCGGTTTTAATGGGGCTTTCAAGAATGTACCTTTTCGTGCATTTTCCTACGGATGTAATCGCAGGTGCGGTTCTTGGCATTTTAATGGCTTGGGTAACTGTGCTGATTTTCCGCGAGCTTAAATATGACGAAAAGCTTAACAACCTTAATCTTAAAATAAGGAGAAATTAATATGAACGAGCTTAAAATTACAAGTCTTTTAAATCTTGACGAAACTATTGCCAAAGAGCTTTTTGAAAGCTATACATATCCTTGGGAGGTTTTGCCTCATATAAGCGAATTTATCAAGAAGCTTGGCGAAACTTTACCTTTAGAAAAGTTTGATAAAATCGGTGAGGATATCTGGGTGGCAAAGAGTGCAAAGGTTGCACCTACAGCTTTCCTTAACGGTCCTCTTATTATCGACGAGAATGCCGAAATCCGCCATTGTGCTTTTATCCGCGGCAGTGCTATTGTAGGTAAGGGTGCCGTGGTGGGTAATTCCACCGAGCTTAAAAACTGCGTGCTCTTTAACGGTGTGCAGGCTCCCCATTACAACTACGTTGGCGACAGTGTTTACGGCTACAAGGCTCATACAGGTGCAGGTGTTATTGCATCTAACCTTAAGTCTGACAAGTCATTGGTTACAGTTAACTTCAGAGGCGAAAAGATAGAAACAGGCATCAAGAAAATCGGTGCTATTGTTGGCGATTTTGGCGATATCGGATGCAACACAGTTATGAACCCCGGTACAGTTATCGGCAGGAACACAAGTGTTTATCCCTTGTCTTTTGTAAGAAGCTACGTTGAAGAAGGTTCTATTTACAAAAAGCAGGGCGAAGTTGTAAAAAGAGTTTAAGTAAAAATTTAAGGCAGGGCGCATGCCCTGCCTTTTTTATGCTGTTATAAGGTTTGCAATATATTCGCAGAATGTGGAATTTTTTACTAACACAGGTCCTACAATCTGAGTGCCGAAAAGGTTCTTGCTGTGAATACCCTCGGTTTCGAAATTAAAGCTTTCGGGCTTCATTGTTAAAGCGAAAAGGGGAGAGGTTACATTCTCAACGCTACTGCACTTGTTGATAAAGCCGATAAGCTCTGTGTCGATAAACTCAGCCTTTGCTTTGATGTCGCCTGTAAGGCGTCTTGCATTTTGCTCTTTTACTGTAAAGCTAAAAAGGTTAAGTCCCTCAAGCACTTTGCCGTCTGCAGTTTCTATGGACTTGCCAAGCATCTCCCAGGAGTTGCCTGTAAAAAGCATTACCTTGCCTGAATCAAAAGCAGACTTTAAGCTGTCCTTAAACTTTTTAAGGTGATTAAGTGCAAAGGTTCTTTTGCTTTCAGTACCTGCACCGCAGTAGATAAAATCGTAGTTTTCAAAATCAATATCGGTGTCGGTAACAGTCTTTTTGTCAATAACAACTTCACACTTCTTTTCTTCAAGTGCTTTTGTAAGAAGCCTTACGTTGCCATATTCGCCGTAAAGGTTCATAAAGTCGGAGTATAAGTGTAAAATTCTGATTTTCATATTACACCTCTCCTTTCTTTACTATTTCAAGGAACTTGCCTTTGTCTGAGAAGCAGGTGATTACATAGGTAAAGTTTTCTTCATCTTTAAGTTTTGCCATAGCGTTTTCTACACTCTCACAAACAACGAGCTTGTCTTTGGGAATATCGGTGACAGAAAAACGAATATCTAAGTCATTATAATAACTGCCTGCAAGGTAAATATTCTTAACATTTTCTGAGTTTAGCTTTTCAAAGTCAATGTCCCACAGCCAGCTTGTATCTTCGGTGTGGTACTTACGGCTTATCTTGTCAACAATAATTAGCACCGCTACGTCGTTTTTATCATTTGTTACAACATTTATGGACTGGTCATAGGAAACAGAGTTTTCGTGCTTTGATACTAAAAGTGTACCTGTAGCTTTACCGAAGCTGAAGTCCATAATTCTGCCTGACTGCATCTTGTAGCCTGAAAGAGCCTTTACTGCATCCTCAGCCTTAACTCCTGCAATGTCAGCCGCCGCAAAAGCAACAAGTGAATTGTAGCACTGATAAATGCTTGAGAAGCTAAGCTCAATGGTATGCTTGCCATTGATTGTAAGCTTTTTATCCTCAAGGCTTGCGTCGGTGATTGTCCATTTTGTATCAGGTTTCTTATATCCACACTTGGAGCAATTATAAGAGCCGATATGGTTGTAGTGATAGTAGTCATAGCTCATGGGTGCATTGCAAATGGGGCAGTACTTGCCGTCGTCATACACAGAGTCGTTAATGTCTTTGTCGAATGAGAGCTTGTCTGCACCAAAGTAAAGGGCTTTTCTGCCCTTGCCAAAGGTTGTAACCAAGGGGTCGTCGGCATTAAGCACCAATGTTATATCATCGCTTATTGCGTCGTTAATGGAGGCATACACCCATTCGGGGTGTCCGTTACGGGTAAGCTGGTCGCGGTAAAGATTGGTGATGAAAAGATAATCAGGCTTGATGTACTTAAAGGTATACTTTGCAAAACGTTCGTCGGACTCAATAAGGGCAATTTTGCTTTTTGCTTTACCGGATAAAGTAGAGTCGCACAAAAGCATGGTGGTAACGCCCTCTATCTGATTAGAGCCTTCCTTGTTGTAAACTAAGCTTGCACCGCTTTCCTTAAGAACATGAGCAATAAGCTCCACGGTGGAGGTTTTGCCGTTACTGCCTGTTACAGCAATAATCTTCTCAGGGGGAGTAATGTCCTTTAATATGTTAGGGAAGAGCTTCAACGTCAATGCACCGGGGAGACTTGAGCCCCTGCCCAGGAGTTTTGCAAAAAAGCGTACGGTTTTGCAGAATAAAACTGCCAGAAAAACCTTGATTTTTTTCATAATTTGCCTCTTTCTATTTATATATAGAGAAATTTCTTTTATTTCTATTTTGAATTATATAGCTTAATTTTAAGTTGGTCAATATAATTTTAAGCATTTTCCGCAAGATAATGAGAAAAATTCGAGTAATTTATCAATATTTTGTATTGTGCAATATTAACAAAAATATATTTAAATTTTCTCTAAAAATCTACAGAAGAAATTTCGCCGAAATCCTTGATTTTGCCCTATATATATATTATAATTGACCCTGCGTGACTGCAATAAATGATATGCGTTGAAGCGGGAGGTTGCGGCTTTAGGCCGGTTTTTCCGTGGAGTATGTCCGATTTCAAACCGGGCGAAAAAAATTTAAAGCACATTTTGAGACAAAGGGGTTGCTATGTCCTAAGTGTGCCCTTATGCTTTTCAAGACTTTCCCGGTTAACAAAATATGGTTAACCGTTTTTTAATGAAGGGTGATGAAACACCCGGATGTGTGTAAAAGGTTTAGTTTTGAAGTACGCCCGCCAACTAACAAAATTTTAAGGAGGCGACTTTTATGGCAGTCAAGGAAAAAATCAGAATTAGATTAAAGGGCTATGATCATCAGTTAGTTGATCAGTCAGCTGAGCGAATCGTTGCTACAGCAAAGCGCACAGGTGCAAGAGTTTCAGGTCCCGTACCGCTCCCCACCGAGAAGCAGGTTGTAACAATTCTTCGTGCGGTTCACAAGTACAAGGATAGCCGTGAGCAGTTCGAAATGAGAACTCACAAGCGTCTTATCGACATCTTGAGACCCTCAAACAAAACAGTTGATGCTCTTATGAATCTGGAGCTCCCTGCCGGCGTTGAAATTGAGATCAAGCTCTGATAGCTCAGTTATCAACCTACAAGCAGACAGGGTCAAGTCGATGAATGACTACATCTTCGTCGACCAATAACCTAATAAGGAGGAAAATAAAATGCAGAAAGCATTAATCGGCAAGAAGATCGGTATGACACAGATCTTCGACGAGAAGGGAAATGTAGTTCCCGTAACAGTTGTTGAAGCAGG
>JAZTWD010000034.1:0-41693 GCA_045635685.1 Ruminococcus sp. | reverse complement strand
CTCGGAGTTAAGCTTGTTAACAGCATCGTTATGCTCATTGGTCATACGCTCTACTGTTGAGTTGTACTCGTTGGTCATACGTTCAACGGTTGTGTTATACTCGTTGGTCATACGCTCAACGGTAGCTTTATGCTCCTGACGTTCGTTATTAAGTGTAGTTGTAAGAACCTCATTTTTGTTGGTGAGGTCTGTAATCTGATTGTTTTTCTCGGCGATTTCTGCTCTCTGACGCTGAACTTCTTCGGTAAGAGCAGTAATCCTGGCAAGCTGCTCGGCAACCTGCTTCTCAAGGGCGGCAATTTTCTCTGCCTGCTGCTCAATAATGAGCTGCTGTTCCTTGATGATAACGCGCTGACGTGCATTTTCTTCCTCGAGAACTTCGATTCTCTCTTTAAGGGCTGCAATAATATTGTTGAGCTCGTGAATTTTCTGATTGAGTTCGTCAATAGTCTTCTTAAGTTCAACAATCTCAGCCTTGAGAGCTGCATTTTCCTCTTTGAGTCTTTCGATTTCCTGCTCGGCTGCGAGGAGCTTGAGCTTTGTTTCCTGAAGTTCTGCTTTAAGGGCATTAACTTCATCCTGCAATGCGGAAACCTGACCCTTTAAGGTGAGGATTTGCTGTTCTTTCTGGTCTAAAGTAACTTTTAAATTTCTAACTTCGTTGGTAAGGTCGAGGATTTTCTTCTCACGCTCACGGATTTCCCTTAAGCGGATTTCCATTTCCTCTTTTCTTACTTCGTCGATTCTTGCCTGAATCTGAGCCGCCTTAAGCTTTTCGGGCTTGGCATTTTCCTCGGCAATACGGATGTTTTCCTCTTCATATTTTTCATGAAGAATCCTACGCAAACCGGGGTTGGTGGCAATTGTCATCATAAAGTGCTGGAAGTTCATTGATAAATAAACATCCTGCTTAACTTCATCAGTCATCTCACCAGAGAACTCTTCACCAACAATTTCAAAGCCGGGACGCTTGTAGGAATCAAGGAAGTTCCAAAGCTCCATTGCCTTTTTGAAGTTGGGGTTCTTCTTTAAAAGGTTAGTCTGAGTAACAGGCGGATGAACCTCAGGCTCTTTTGCGATTTCACGCATAAGCTGAGTATTTAAGAACTCATTAAGAGTTGTTCTTATTCTTCTGATACGGTCGAAATCCGAAAGCTCGGAAACATCCAAAACATCAAGGTCATCGGCTAAAGTTTCGTGAGACTCGTTGATATAGTTGAAAGCAAAGTCAACCTTTTTGTCGTCAAGCTCGACGTGACGGATAACCTTAATATTGTTATAGCTATCGTTAGGTACACCCTTCATCTTGGAATATTTATCCTCAACAAAGTGAAGTGCACGGCGGATAAGGGTCATAAGCACGCGGTTCTCATAAATTGCAAAGGACTCTTCCTGCTCGGTAACAAGGATTTTATTGGGAGTAACCATATCCCCTTCTACCTTGGCAATGAAGTTAGTATGCTGAGAAAGGTGCTTAACAGAATCGGGACCTGTTTTGCGGGCAAGCTCGATACGAACAACATTTTCAATCTGCTTGATAAAACGACGCTGTTCGTCAATTGCCTTCTGGATGTAAGGAAGTGCTTCTTCAATGGCTTCAACCCAGTCCATATCAATGACTTTTTCGTTGGTCTTACCGGTCAGAGAGTCTTTGCCTTTGTCTCCGTCCTTTAAGCTTGCAGTTATGTAATTGTAAGTAAAATCGTTCTGCAGGAGTTCCTGCATATACATATAAGCTCTGTAATATCTACCAAAGTCAGCCATGAGTACTTACTCCTCACTTAATTTGTCTGCTTAATAAAACCCATTATAAGGGCGAACAAGAGTCCGCCCTTATTTCGCTTAAATTATACAAGCTTCTTGAGCATACGCAGATAACTCTTACACTCGTTCATGTTCTCTTCGCCGAAGAGTTCATCAATATAAGCACATAAACCGTCAATTTCATCACGGATGTAAGAAAGGTTAAGGGATTCGAACTTTCTGAAAACCTTTCTTGCAAGAACGTAGTCAAGACCGTCAATTTCTGTACCGCCGCAACCAACGTAAGCAGGAACGAAGTCACGTAACTGCTTAACAATACGGTTACCGAAAGCTATACGGAAATGCTCGATTACGTAGTCATCAAGGAGATTAATCTTCTTGAGGTTCTCTTCTGAAACAACGTTGTTAGCTTTGGCAACGTTGAGGAGTTCCTCAAAGTAGTTGTAGTTGATATTGATGGAATCTGTGAGAGGTGCATCAAAGGGAACACCCTTAGTATCAATGTTGATGGGCATTGCACGGTCGTAAACCTTATCGGTAATCGCAAATGTAGAGTCGTCGTTGTTAGCTGTACCGATGTACCACATATTGCCGGGAATCTGAATCTGTCCGTTTACAATATGCTTGGGGTCAGACTTCCAAGCGTTGGGAACAACGTCTACTACCCACTCATCGCGGGAAGGCATTTCAAGGATTGAAAGCATCTCAGCGAAGTAGTACTCAACACGTGCGATGTTCATTTCGTCGAGGATTACCGCGTAGATGTTTTCGTTATAAGATGCTTCGTACATAGCACGAAGAAGCTCGGTTTCGTTGAATTTCTTTGTAAATTCGTTGAAGTAACCGAAAAGCTCGGACCTATCACGCCATGAAGGCTGAACGGAAGCAATGATTGCAGGGTTGTTGATAAACTTACCGAAAGCGTAGGGTAATGAAGTTTTACCTGTACCGGAAATACCCTGTAAGATAATAAGTCTGGTTGAAGCAAAAGAAGCAATAAACAGACGGATAATCTTGATGTCGTAGTAAAGACCGAGCTGTGAGCAAGCGAAAAGTCTGAACTGGTCGCAGAACTCGGGAAGTGTGATATTGTTGTTGTATACGGGAGGCTGATAGTTTGCCCAGAGCTCGTCGATTTCGGCAAGCTTGTAGAAACGCTTGTCGCCCAGGTTCTGCTCTTCTTCCCCATTGAGGGTAGCCATTTCGTCGCCTGTAAGCTCTGCGATTTCGTTGGGATTTAAGCCAATCTGAGAAACCTTCATAGAAAGAATCTTGTCCTTCTCAAGGTTAAGACGCATAACTTCCTTATTAAGAGCCTGAACTTCTTTAACTAAAGAGTCAGCATCCTTT
The DNA here is from genome assembly GCA_045635685.1 of Ruminococcus sp. Lineage (GTDB taxonomy): Bacteria > Bacillota > Clostridia > Oscillospirales > Acutalibacteraceae > Ruminococcoides. The sequence goes on along the minus strand of JAZTWD010000034.1, from coordinate 38,579 downwards.
CTTCTGCGGTGGCCTTTGATAAACTTTTTTACGGCGACGATGAGAAGCCATACCAAAAGTGCAAGAACAGCTACTAAAAGTACAATGGCTACAATAGCAATGAACCATGCAAGACCGCCAAGCTCGGTTGTGTATGCATAAATGATTTCAATGTATGCAGGAATATTGAAAGCACTGCCTATGCCGCCAAAAAAGCCTGCTATGATTGACCACAGTGAGCCAAAAAACTGACCGAGAAATTCAAATAAGAATTTAAAAATTGTATCCACGGTTCATCGTCTCCTTAAAAAAATCTACCCTGTTTAACTTAAACAGCAAAGTGTAACTGAATATTTCTTTCCGCCGTTAAGACGGAAAGAAATATAACCGTTACTAAATAAGCACCCCTGTGCTTTTAGGGACAAAATAATTTTTGATTAATAATGGCTTTATAAGTCAAACTTAGATATTAAGTAAAGTGCAGGTGTTTAATACACTTTATTTATTTTCCGAGTCTGAGTTTTGTTGTCCGAGGCTTGCGAGGTATTCCTCGATAGCCCTTTGCTTCTGCTCTTCGGTAAGTTCAGCATTCTGAACTGCCTCTTTAGCCTGAGCAAGTGTCTTTTCTTTATTGTATGCTAAGAGATTCATAACAACACGGATAGCTTCGTAAACAAAGAAGAGAATCATTGGAAGCAGAACACAGAGGAAAAATCCAAGCTGAGTTCTGATAAAGCCGAAGAAATTACCTATTGCAGGAATTTTGGTGCCTGTATAAAGGGCAACAATTGTATCTGAGGTTTGCATTTCCTCATCAGCAATAGGGTTTGTGTCTTTGTTGTCACCCTGAGTTTTGTAGTATGTAATACCATCGTCCTCGATAACTTCAACAATTCTATGAGTATTGAATGTCTGAACTCCATCAATCTCAATGGGAAAAGTTACGATATCGTCTACTTTATATTCGTAGCCCATATCTTTGGTAACTTTGCCGATAATAAGGTCCCCCTTATTAATGGTGGGTTCCATTGAATAGGACTCTACGCTCATGGGTGCATAACCAAAGATGTTGGGGACCCCTGATGACTTAGTAGAAAGGGATAGTACAACAACAAGTATTGATACTATCAGAACCAATACAATGAGTACATCAACAATTGTATTTATAATCTTTTTTACTTTACTTTTCATAAGGGGTCTCCAAAATAAATAAACTATTTAATTAACTGTTTTTAGTCAATTAGCCTGTGATAGAAGTGTCATCAGGTGTACCAGATACTGTGAACTGAAGAGTTGTGTTGCCTTCTGCTGTGTCATAGATTGTCTGACCTGCATTTGCATCGTAGCAGTCCTTATCCTGACCTTCAAACCAGATGTAAAGATTGAAGTATTTAGCTTCGTTTTTGCCTAAGTCGCCAACAGTAAGTTCCATACCATTGTTAGCATTGATGGAAACTACATTGCCCTCTGTATCTGTAAGACCATCATATGTTTCGCCATCAACATCGAAAACATAATCTTTGAATGACTTACCTTCGGGATATGTGATTGTACCAGCATCATTAGCAGGAAGAAGAGCTATTCTACCGTATTTATTTGTAAACTTCTCAATTGTAATTTTAACGTTTTTAACTAAACCATCACCGCTGTTCTTAACGTTGAGCTGATTTGCAAATACATAGCTATCACCGGATGCAGATGTAATATCTTTTGTTGTGTCACGATCAGAAGCTTTCTTATCAGCAGCAACTGTCTTAACGAAAGATGTACCTGTTGTTGTGGATGCAGGGAACATATTTGCTGTGTGGTTATACTTTACAGTTGAATCCCAGTCATGGTTCTTGTCACTGATTTCCAATGTAGAAGTCTTAACTGTCTTAACATTGATACCGTTAGCTGTTGCTGTTGTGTTGGATGTGAACCATGCGAATGTTGCTGTGCTGAGAGCTACGAGAGCTACGAGAAGCATAGCCATTGAAGAGATAAGAACTCTTCTTCTTGAATTTGCTTTCATGAGAAATTCCTCCTAAAAAATAATTTTTTTGCCCCTAAAACACCATAGGGTTTTTTGATTTTTATATTAGTGTACAACGTACACTTAATACCATATGTAATTAGTTAAACCAACCTGCACCGAAAGGTTTGGGGTCGTCTTCATCTTCGCGAACCTCGAAGAGCATACGCATACGAACATGACCGCCGCGGATATCGTCGATACACTCAGGGTCGTTGCCCTCTGCCCAGATTACAATTGTGTATTTATCAACCTGGTCAACCTCGAAGCCTTCGCTTGAATTTGTCATAACGCGGGAGTCGGTTTCGAACATTGTGCAGTCGGTTTCGGCTGTGTTGCGGTCGTTATAGGTTGCCTTGCCGTACATTGCCTGCTGGCCGTTCTTATAAACAAGAACTCGAACTGCTTCGTCGGCAGATTTAGCAACACCTGTTACCTCAAGGTAAGCATCGTAGTCAAGTGTTTCCTGACCATTGTTCTTACAATAGAAAGTATAGGCAACATAGTTTTTGCCGTTATGAGAACCGTTAGCGGATGTATCCAGATCTGTGGGAAGCCATGTGTATGTAATATTGGTTACATCTTTAACCTGTTTTGCTGAAAGCTTGTGGGTATAGGTATTGAACTCGGGGTCTTCGCTAATGATAATACCTTTTCTGCCTGCAAAGGAGTCAACGCTGATTACAAGGTCACCCCACTGGGTAAGAAGCATCGAGATAATCCAGAGCACCAAAAGCACGAACACAGTGGCTGAAATTACGATGCTTAAGATTTTCTTTTTCTTCTTATAATTGATAACGTCTATTGAATCGTTGCGAACATGTAGATGTTTTATGTCAGCATCCGCAATGGATTTATCGTTAAATTTGCTTAACTCCTCGGGAGTTACAGGCTGTTCAGTTTTAGGTTTTTTATTGAAAAGCATTGGTATCAACTCCGTTGGAATAGTTTAATTAAGAAATGGGGTTATTGTCTTCGTCGCAACCGATGAAGCCAAGCTGAACTGCAAGGTGTGCATCCTGAACATCGTCGTCACACTGGGGGTCTTCGCCGTCAATCCATAGGGAAATTGTAACCTCAGTAGGCTCCATAGCATTTAAATGGAAAAGACGAGTGCTGTTGGAGTATTCCATTGTGCCATAAGGTAAATCGAAGGTATCCTGACCGTTTACGGGAGTGCCGCGGTTAGGCTCATAAATAGCGGAGTCGCCGTTCTCGGCAACAAAGCCAACACGAGGACAGTTGATAACGTCCGCCTTGGCACCTGTGGAGTTGGTAGAAACCTTTGTGCCGTCCTCCATTTGCTCCTCGGTGCTTTCGGTAGTGAGGTGAACCCACATATCCTCAGTAGCAATGAAGTAGCATTTAAACTGGAGGTAGGAACGGTCATTAGGCTGACGCTCTGACCCACGCTGATTTGTAAAACGGACACCGTCGGAAGTTGTAACGGGGTCGAGTATAATATCTTCAAGATTTGTATTGTACTGGCCGAGGTAGCCGTTAATCATTTCGTTAGTAATAACCTTAACGTACTGGTCTAAATCTGTGCCGTGGTCTTCCATAGAAACCTTAAGCTGAGCACTAACGCTGATGTGCATATCTAAAGAGTCAACACCTGCGAAGGTGTTAATCTTAAACCATGCGTAGGTTGAAGTAACCATAGAAAGAAGCGTCAGAATGGAAACAAAAACTATTAAGGCCTTGCGTTTTTTGTGAGGAACTTTTTCCTCGACCATTTCATCAACTAATCTGCCAAAAAAGCCCATTGGTAACACTCCTTTATAGAAAAAATAGCAATAGTCGACAAACCGACACAAACCTATGCCGATTTGCCAAAAATACATATAGTATAGATAGTAGCAAATTAAAGAAAGGCATAAATAGCCCTTTGTTTTAATAAATTATATTACAAAAGTATTAAAAAATCAAGGAGCTATAGTGCATTATCAACAAAAAACATAACCAAATTTTAAAGGGATTTTTATGACTTTAGTTCAATCTATTTTACGTTTTTCGTCATTATTAACAATCGCTATGCACGGGGTTTGGTTACTCAATACAAAGTTTTGGAAAAATACAAAATAATCACCAAAAACACTTGACACCATTTAGTTAATATTTTATAGGCAAAGTTACCATACCCGACACAAATCCGGTGGCACAAATAAGAAAAAGCTCCCTTTCTGATAAAAAAAGGGAGCTTTGGAGATTAAAGTAAAGTATTTATGTAGTCGCTGAGGGTATCAAAGTCGCCGTGGGGATATTTGCTGATATCTGTATCTTCATTATTTACAAGGCAATCTGTGAGAAGGAAAACTTTGAAGCCTAAACTTTCGGCAATCATATCGTCCCCTACGTCGTTACCAACCATAAGGCACTCTTCGGCTTTTAAGCCTGTGCGGGTAAGGACTTCTTCGTAGTATTTTGGGTTAGGCTTGCAAAAGCTTATATCCTCATAGGATGTGAAAAACTCAAAATCCTCAGGCTTAAGGCCTGCAAAAGCTATTCGCTTTTCGGTAGCTATTGAGGGGAAAAGCGGATTTGTAGCTAAAACGAGGCGGAGATTCTTTTCTTTTAAAACCTTAACGATTTCGGTGGCTTTAGGATTAAACCCGCAGACGGACTTTAAATCATCGAAATTTTCTTCATAGAATTTGTCAAACCATACTGTGTCTTTAAGTCGGTCTTCACCATAAAAGGAAACGAACGCATTCCAGAAAACCTGCTCGTTGGTTTGGGTGCCGTCGTTTTTAATCATCGCCTTTGTTCCCTGCCAGATTACAGAAACAAGCTCTTTTGGGTCGTAGCCGTAAGGAGCAAGTTTTTTAGATATTGCGGCGAAATAGGATTTGATGAAAACGTCCATATCCATAGGTAGCAAAGTGCCGTCTAAATCGAAAAATACAGCTTTGAGTGACATTGTATCTCTTCTTTCACAAAAATATAAAGATATTTTATAACTTTAAAGTTGATTTGTCAACATTATAATCAAAAGAAAAACCCAAGCACCGAAATGCTTGGGTTTTGTTGTTTATAAAATGTATCAGCCAACGTAGTCGTAGTTACCTACTGTAAGCTTGCCGTCACTGTCACCGCTGGGATAGAAGCCGTTGAGGGGATACTCGTTAATGTTGATATCCACGGTCTGAGATGTACCATCATTGAAGATGATCATATCGTGTCCTTCAGGAACAGTGTAAGAATAGATGTCTTCACCAAACTCATTCTGACCTACGAGAGTCATTGCTACACCGGGCCATGAGCCTTCTGTGCCGGAAGCCCATGTGTAAGCGTTTACAACACTCCAACCTCTGTTGTTGGAGAAGTAAACTGTTTTGCCACCGCCAATAGGAGGATCAATGGGACCAACGTTACCGTTGTAGTCTGTCCAAGAACCGCCTCTGTAAATCTGGCCGTCTGCAGGAATTGTAAGGTCGTCTGTCTTAGCGCCTTCCATTGTGCCGTCGTTGAACATAATACCTGTAAACTCTGTGCTTACTGTAGCGGAGTAAACGTTACCCTCTACGTGAGTCATAGGCTCACCGGGCCAAGCAAGGTTTGTACCGCCGGCCTCATTCCAAGCGTGCCAGCAAACATTGCTCCAACCGTTAACGTTCTCATAGTAAATTGTGATTGTCTCGCTTACAGGAGGATCATCGGGATAATCAGGCTCTGTGTAAACGGGCTCTGTGTACTGAGGTTCAGTATACTGGGGCTCTGTTACAACAGGCTCAGCTGTTGTAGGCTCTGTAACTACAGGCTCAGCAGTTGTAGGCTCGGTTACAACAGGCTCAGCAGTTGTAGCTTCTGTAGCCTCTGTTGCCTCTGTAGCCTCTGTTGTGGGATCAACAACAATAGGAGCATCAGAAGTTGACTCTGTTGTTGCCTCAGTAGCCTCGGTTGTTACCTCTGTGGGAACAGGAATAATAATTTCCTCGTTTGCAACGGGCTCGCCGATTGCATAATCTACATCCATCTTTGCAATCCACTTCTGGATGTTTGTTGCGTCACGGATATTGAGAACCTCGTTAGCATCAACGTCAGCTAAGAACTGTGCGTTTTCACCGAGAGTTGTAATTTTTGCGATATGCTTCTGAATTGAAGTTGCGTCCTTGATATTTACGTTGTCATTTTCGTCAGCGTCGCCAAGGATACCTGCTGTAGGAACAACAATGGGAGCTGTAGCAGTTGTGCCTGCTTCAGTTGTTGTTTCTGTGGGAGTTGTATCGTCACCAAAATCAAGTGTGGGAACGGGAGTTGTAGAAGTTGTGGGAGCTGTTGCTGTTGTAACCTCTGTGGGAGCTGTTGTTACTACAGGGGGAACTACAATGGGGTCTGAAGGAACCTCTGTAGGTGTTGTGGGAACCTCGGAAGGCTCTGTAACAACAGGAGTTGTTACTGTTGTAGGCTCGGTAACAACGGGCTCAGCTGTTGTGGGCTCTGCTGTTGCAGGCTCTGTTACGATAGGCTGAGTAACAGGGGGATTTACAACACCGCCGCCCTTACCAACGCGAGCAAGGTCAACTGTGATAACGTCCTCGTCATCCTTTTCGTGGGATGTAGAAGCGTCAGCACCGTAATCGTCCATTACATTGTCGAGCATTGTTGTATCGAAGGGGATACAGTCAAGAGCAGACTCACCTCTTGTTGCTACAACCATAGCACCGATACCGTTTGTGGTAAGATAGTTAGCATCAATACCGAGAACGGAGAGAGGAATCTTAATCTCATAGAAAGAGTCATACTTTGTATTGTGAGCACCCATAGAACCTGTGAAAGTCTTATAGTCTACCCAGTCAGCAGCAGCGTTTGTTACATCGGAAGGATCCTCGGAGTAGTTAAGACCCATAATGGTATCCATGATGTTGCCTTCTGCCATTTTGTACTCGATACCTGCAGTTGTAAAGTTCTTACAACCTGCGCCGTAGTCTGTGTTACCCTCTGCGTCAACAGCAGTAAAGAGAGCAGGTGTGCCAAGACCGGGCTTACCGCTCATATAAAGAAGGTGGTCAACCTGAGTCTCAAATGTAAGACCCATCTTCTGGCCCCAGATAGGACCGCCTGTGTTGTTCTTGTTGGACATAGGTGTCTTTGTGGGGTCTACTCTGAGAGCAAGAATAAGGGGAACGTCGAGAACACGGCCACCGTCAGAAAGAGAACCGTCGCCCTCTCTGTGCCATGTATCAGTTGTGTTTACCATCTGCCAACCGATATAAAGGTTTGTGCTGTCCCAAGCTGCGAAAAGTGCAGTTGTGTCAAGAAGACAGTTCTCATGAGCACCTTTGTAGTGGTTAGCTACGTCCCATGCACCACCCTTTGCGATAAGCATGTCCTGAGTCCAATCGCTGAAACTGCCGTCGATTGTGATTGTACCCTGCTTACCTACCTGGCCGTTAGGGTTAGTAGCGTAATAATCACTTACAAGTGCAGAATTGTCAATTGTTGCTGCGGATGCACTTACGATTGTAGTAGATACTACAGTTGTAAGAATAAGCATAACTGCAAGCAAAAGTGATAAAAGTCGCTTACTTCTTTTCATAGTTAATTTCCTCCTATATAATAGTTCAAATACATCATATCAGCAATCAACGGAAAATACAATATAAAAAGATAAATTTGCTACATTTAGATAATTTTTCGCCATGGTTTTTGTAGCTTTTTATTGTGGCAAACAAAAAAGAGCAGATTGCTCTGCCCTTTTACCTAAGACTCTTGGGGTTTTTGCTTTTTGATTCCGTAAATTTTACGAAGGAAGAAGGATATGAACTTAGGATTTTCGATAAGTACGATTTTCAAACTCTACGCCTCCTGAAAATTAAGCATATTATTATAATGGTTATGGCGGCAACTACCACCACAAACTCGCAGGGTAAGAGACTTGCAACCAATAATCCTGCCGCAAAGGAAAACACACAGCCGGCACTTTTTTGTTTCATTTACCTCACCCCTATACTGCATAATACACCGCCAAATAAAAAATGTTACAGAAAAGTTTAAGGTATATATTGACATTTTCGAACAGGCGTTCTATAATACACTTGTGAGAACATTTGTTTGTTTTTGAGGCGTGTATGAGGTACATACTACATTCTGACTGTAACGGATTTTTCGCAAGTGTAGAATGCCTGCACAATCCCCAAATCCGCCAAAAGCCTGTGGCGGTTTGCGGTGATACGGATATGCGGCACGGCATTATTCTTGCCAAAAATGAAATTGCCAAAAAATTTAATATCAAAACAGGCGAAGCTATATGGCAGGCAATGGAGAAATGCCCTGAACTTGTAACGGTTAAGCCTCATTTTGACAGGTACATAAGATTTTCCAAGGAGGCAACTCGGATTTACAGCGATTATTCAGACCGCATTGAGCCCTTTGGAATTGACGAGTCCTGGATTGACCTGACAGGCTGTGTTAACAGCTTTGATGAAGCTAAGGCTGTGGCTGAAAAAATAAGATGCAGGATAAAGTACGAGCTGGGCATTACTGTAAGCATCGGGGTAAGCTTTAACAAAATCTTTGCAAAGCTTGGCTCTGACTATAAAAAGCCTGACGCAGTAACTCTGATTACCGACAAAAACTATAGGGATATTGTGTGGAAGCTTCCTGTTGAGGATTTGCTGAATGTAGGCAGGGCAACCCAAAAAAAGCTTAACTCCTTAGGAATATTCACCATAGGTCAGCTTGCAGCCTTCCCCTACCCTATGCTTAAGGCGAACTTCGGCAAATGGGGCGATGTTCTGCACACCTTTTCAAACGGGCTTGATATGTCACCTGTTAAGGCGTTAGGCTTTGTGAATCTGCCAAAGTCCATAGGGAACTCCACCACCACCCACAGGGATATGAAAAATTTTGAGGATGCAAAAATAGTTATGAATGTCCTTGCTGACAGCGTTTGCAGGCGGATGCGTGAGCAAGGCCTCAGTGCTACTACTGTGACGGTTTCGTTAAGGGACACTTCCCTTATGACGATAACAAGGCAATGCAAGGTGGACTCTACAGACATAAGCTGTGAGATACTAAACGCCGCCTTGAAACTCATAAAGGAAAACTACCATTTCGACAAGCCTCTGAGAAGCATAGGAATATCCGCAAGCGATTTTAAGCCAAAACTGGAGCCTGAGCAACTAAGCATACTGAGAAACGAAAAAGCACGCACACGGCAAAGTGCCCTTGACAGCTCTATTGATATTCTTAAAAAAAGGTTCGGGAGCTACTGCGTTCGCCCTGCGGTGTTACTTTCAGACAGGGGGTTATCAGGCTTTTCGCCTAAGGAAGAACATACCGTACACCCCGTCAGCTTCTATCATTAGGGAGGTAAAACATGAAACAGTACATTTCCGTAACCGCAAGATTTGACGAAGACGGAAATCTTCTGCCCCTTAAAATTCATTGGAACGACGGCAGAAGCTTTGAAATCGACAAAGTTACAGACATAAGATACGCCGCCTCACTTAAAGCGGGCGGCGCGGGACTCAGGTACACCTGCAGGATATGTGGTGCTGAGAAATATTTGTTTTTGGAAGAAAACCGCTGGTTTGTAGATGCCAGGGGTTAGTCAGCAAGGCTTATTCTCAGGGTTGTGCCATCTACATCCATTGAAAAATCCATAACAGTCGCAACGCCGTTTTCGGTTTCTGAAACTGTGGCGGTTTCTATGTTGGAGTTTTCGTATCTAAGCTCTACTTCGCTTTCGGAAATAATGATATATGTTCCTGAGGAAACTTCAACAGCTTCATTATTAGCGTTGATAACTACTGAAAACTTATTATCGTCAGAAAATTTAACCTCTGCACTTTGAGTTTGAGCACCGAAAAGAACACCTAAACCTGAAGATCCGTTGTCAGCCTTATACTCTGCCCAATAGTCAACATTATAGATTGAGCCCAGGGTAATATTGGAAGAAACCGCTGTAGAAGTCTCAACAGGTTCACTTGCTGTTGCAGAAGCCACGCTTGCCTCGGTATTTGCTGTAGTAACTTCCTCTGTGGCAACAGCCTGAGTAGTAGCAACAGGCTCGGTGGGCTCTATGCTATTAATACCCAAGATATCTGTGCATACTGCAAAAACAAGAACTGCACAGGAGCCTAAAAACAACACCAACAGCACCGCTGTAAGCAACTTAGCTTTAGGGGTGCTTTTTCTTTTTTCCTTCATTTACTTTCCCTCTCTTTCCTTAAGCTCTTCCATAATAACGCTTTTCTTTATCATTTTTCCGTTATAAAAAACATACTCGCCTGAGCTTTTATTCAGAGCTTCCATATCAATATCCGAAAACTCAGGAGCTTTTTGTTCCTCTTTGATTTTTTCTTCTTCGTCCTCTTTGCGGATTTCCTCAATGTTCTTTTTGGCTTCGCCTGAGATTACACGCTTCATATCAGGATACAGAGAAGCGGTAATGATTGATGAAACTCCTGAGGGCACCAGAAGTAGCACCGCTAAAACAATGTAAGCAATAATTGTGTAAACTGCAACAACCTCGCCCCATGCAAATGAAAGCAGTCCTAAAATCATAAGAGGCAGGCTTAAAACTGCAAGGTATGCAGCAACGCCAACAGTTGCAAGGAAGTTAGCTTTAAGCTCGCCAAAGGTCATCAACGCAGTGTTTTTGTAAACATCCTTAAGCTTTAAATCAAAAAAAGCACTCATCATAGGCAAGCCGTAAAGCAAGAAAAGCAAAAAAAGTGCCAGCAACAAGGATACAAAAAACATTACGTAAAAAACAGGACTGGCCGCTGAAAGGGCCTTGTAAATAATTATGCCGTGATAGCAACCTACAAATGCAACATAAGCCACTATTCCGTGAAGTATAAATGCCTTGAAATTTTCTTTTACTGCACTTATATACTCAGAAAAAATGCTGAAGCTAAGCTCATTGTAATAAACATTTTTGCTTACTACCACAACGCCTGAGTAAAAAGGAGCCGCCAGCACTACGGTAAAGGGTAAAACCAAGGTAGGATACGGCAACAGGAACTTGCACAAAATAAAGCACAAGCCAAAAGCCAGCGCAAAAGGCAAGGCAAAAATAAGATTTACCAAAACAAATTTACCGAGATTGGAAAAGTAACTGGAAATAAACTTTTCAATTCCCATCTTTTTTCTTTCAGTTGTCATTTTACACATCCTCAAAGAGTTTTAGAAAAAGAGCCTTGAGACAAAGCTCCAGAAAAACATATCGCAAAGAGCACCTACCGCCGAAACAAAAAGGAAGTAGACACATCTGAAAAGATACTTTTTTACCGTCAACCTGATTGATACGGGACTTTCGGCTTTAGAAAAAATATGCCGTGCAAGATTTACCGACATAGTGCCTGACTCTGAGCACATAAAAGTAAGTGCCAGCGAAAATATAAACGCACCCGGCAAAACTACCACTATGTAAAACCCAAGGCCCTTAAGACCGTAGGTGCTTATAAGATAGGCGGCAGAAAGACCTGTGCCAAAGCCCTTGAAGGCAAGTACAATTGGAAGCACCCCTGCTCCCCAAGGTGAAAGTCCGCACAGTGCGGCGGCTACAACAAATACAAAATTAGAAGCAAAATGAGCCGCAAAGGAAGAAAGCACCCCTAAAGAGAGCCGCGACTCAAGATTTGTAGTGAAAAGAAAATCCATATCCGCCAGAAAAGCTTCATCCGCCTTTACCGAAACTATAGCTCCCCACACTACTCCTGCCGTAAAACACAGGGTAAATAAAACTGTGGACAGATATCTTTTTCGGAATACTTCAAAGGAAAAATCCCTTTTGCTTCTTTTGGGTCGGCTTCTTACGGGTAATGATAATATAACGCCCTTCATTTTCTGTCTCCTTAACCAACGGTTGTCCGTTTAATAGTTAATAGAGTTTATGCAGGTAAAGGGCTTAATATGATTAAGCCTCGGCGGCTAATTCCTCAGCACGCTTTGTACAGGCTCTCATAGCGTCGTCAATGGCATTCTCAAAGCCGTGGGCATACAGACGCTCTAAAGCAGCAATAGTTGTGCCACCCTTAGAGCTTACCTTCTGAATAAGAGTATCAGGGTCATCGCCTGAAGAGCGAAGCATTTCAGCGCTACCCTCTAAAACAGAGGCAAAAAGCTTCATTGCTACTTCCCTGTCCATCCCCTGAGCCTCGGCACTGTCACACACAGCCTTGGCAAAAAGGTAAATATAGGCAGGGCTGGAGCCGTTGACGCTTATTACGGTGTTCATAAGGCTTTCGGGTAAAATTTCAACCACGCCTGAGCATTCAAACATTCCCTTTACAACGCCAAAAACCTCTTCGCTTACGTTATCGGAGGGTGAAAGTGCTGTGGCACCCTTACCTAAAAGCAAAGGAGTGTTGGGCATAACCCTTACAACAGGAGCGTTAAGTGAAAGCTTGCGACGTACAAATTCAATGGTAATACCTGCGGCAATGGAAACAAAGGTTTTATCCATAGAAGCGGCAGGTGCTATGCCCTCAATAACCTCACCATACTGCTGAGGCTTAACGGCAAGGACAATAACATCGGCCTCTTCAGTAAGGCTTAAGGCGGAACCGGAAATGCTTAAGCCCATATCGGCAAAGGTGCTGAGTTTTTCAGCAAAAACGTCATATACAAAAATATCTTTTTTCTCAAAATCAGAGCGTACAAGGCCGCCTATAATAGCGGTTGCCATATTTCCTGCTCCTATAAATCCGATTTTCATAAAATATCCTCCGAGTTATAATGTGAAGTTATTATCTTTATAACAGGTAAATGAGTAGCCGAAACGGTTTTCGTCTCCGTCACGCTCATAGTCACCGTAGAAGAAAAGGTCAAGTTCATCTGCACGGCGGTACAAAAGCCCGTAAACACAGCTTGAACCTGCGTGGTGATATTCAAGAACCACACGGGTAAACTCAGCCTTATCCATAAGGCTTAAGTAAATTTCGCCCTCAACAGCAGGCATACCCAAGGTAACATAGTCCTTGTAAACGTAGCCCACTCTGCCATCGGCGGTTTTAACGTGATACCATGCGTTATTTACAAGCTTAGTATCTACAAGAGTTAAGGTATCGGGATAGCTGAGCCAGCCAAGGCTGTCAAAGTTTGTTCCTGCACCGCTTCTGAAATTAACCTGTGTACCGTTTATATAGGCGGCATTTTTGGCAGGTGTATCGGTAGTTTTCTTTTCTTTTGCCTCTAAGATTAGGGCACGGATTTCAGAGTCGCTCTTAAGTCCGTAATAACCGATGTTATAAGCAAAAGAAACAAGAGCGTCAAACTGCTGTTGGTTATAATTTGCATCCAAAGATACAAGATAAGAGTTAACATTCGAGGAGTAGCCGCCGTTGTTTACTGTATCGTAAAGCATAGCGTTGGCTTCGGTTTTGGTCATATCGTTGTAGAAGCTTTCGCCTGTATACACAACCCTGCCGTAGCCGAGAGTAGGAATGCCACCTGCAATATCATCAAAATAAACGTTGCCTACATAACCTTCAAAAGAAGCAAGCAGAGCGATAAGCTCGTCACTTACACGACGCTCTTCCTGAGTTTCTTTAAGCAAATCCTTATTCTCACGAACGAAAACTGTGGTTTTGCTGTCAGCACAGGACGCGAAAACTCCGTTAAGCTTTGCGTAGGCAGTCACCTTAAAGGTGCCTGATGTAGAGATTGAGGTGGTGCCTGTCCAGATTATTGTATTGCCGTCTGCCTTTTTACTTGTAGCATCAACGGTTCTTGTTTCGCCGTTTATATCAATTTTAAACTGAACTGCAGTTCTGGATTTATCTGTAATTGCAACCAGATTTACAGTTTCATTTTTAGCAACTGTGTTGGGATAAGCATAGGCAAACCTGACAGGCTCAGCCGCATTTACTGTTACCAAACAAGTTTTGGTTCCCTTTGAGGAAGATGCAGTAATTACCGCTGTACCCTCTTTTATACCTGTAATAAAACCGTTTGAAACTGTGGCGATGCTGTTATCTGAGCTTTTCCAGCTTATATTTGCTGAGGAATCAGCACTGTTAAAAAAGGTTTTGCCCTTGGTGATTTTAACCTCTGAATACTCTATGGTAAGGCCTGTACCTGTTTTAACAACTGTTATGTCGCAGGTGGCAGTTTTGCCATCGGCTGTAGCAGTAATGACTGTTTTACCTTCGCTTAAAGCTGCTACCAAGCCGTTTTTAACCGTTGCAACTGCTTTATTACTGCTTGACCACTTAGTGTTATTAAGGGGTGAAGTAAGAACATAATAATTGCCCTTTTCCACATTAGCCCGAGAAGCAGAAAGCTCGAAGATGTTAGGCTCTGTAGGCGGTGCTATGGTAGTAGGTTCGGTTGCAGAAGGAACAGATACAGAAGGCTCAGTTGGAACTGTAGGCTTTGCAGGCTCTGTGGGAAGCACAGGAGCGTAAGGCTCGCCTGTTACAGAAACAACGCAAACTGCAGTTTTGCCCTTAAAGGTAGCTGTAATATCTGCTTTGCCTTGGGTTAAGCCTGTAACCACACCATTTTGAGAAACTGTGGCAACAGCACTATCTGAGCTTTTAAAGCTTACTAAGCTGTCAAGGGAAGTTCCGAGGATAAGGGTGGAAAGCTTCATACTTTCCCCTGTTTTAATTGCTGCTTTGCTTTGAGATAAGCAAAATTCCCCTGTAAGGCTGATTTTGGACGAAACATCACTGCTTCCAAGCAATGAGTTTGAATACCAGTTGGGAGTGGTAATGGGATTTACAGAGGGAGTTACGGTTTCAGAAGGCTCTGTAGGAGCTTCGGTAGCAGATTCCGTAGGATATGTAGCCTGGGTAGCAGGCCGGGTAGGCTCTGTTGGCGTTGTGGGAACCGTTACCTCAGGTTCGCTTAAAATAAGGCTTAAATCCGTGTAGGTTCGATAAATATAGCCTGTTTTTTCCCCTATTAATGCTTTTACCCAATATTCATCGCTATTATCAAGAACTGTAAATTCCTGTCCTTTATCAAGAACGCTCATAGAGTCATAGTCTGTAGAAGGGCCTTTGCGAAAATTCACTTCCTCGTTGGTCTTACCTTTAAAAGTAACGGAAGAATTTGAAGGTACATTCAGGTAATCAACAGAGCAGTAGCCCTTGTCGCCATTTGAACGTTTAACATTTGCCCAGCCGTTCTCGCTATGGGCAAGAAGAGTAAGTGTTTCACGAATACCTAAAGTTGTAATAAAATTGCTGTCTGAAATTTCAGGTGTGCTTCTGAGCCTTACAGCATCGGTGGTTATAACAGAATTTGTGGCGGCAGAAGCAGAAAAAGAGGCAACGGTAAGCATTGATAAACCAGCAATAACTGCGATAACAACTGAAATTATCCGTAAGTGTAAACTCTTCATCACTTTGTACCTCCTTAAAAAATAAAGGGCGGAAAATCCGCCCCATAAAAGCAAAACTTTCTTAGGTTAATTATAGCACAAAGTGTTTTGCTAATCAATAAAAGATTTTGTTAAAATTTAAAACGATTCCGCCATACGTTAAGATATAAAACAATCAGCCGTGTTAAGCACAAATCGTAGACAATAAAAACTACATTCCCCAAAAAGAGAAACAGCAAAGGCATATTAATGCCAAAGAGACTGAAGCTTTCCTGAGGAATTGAAAGCAGAAAAATGCTTATAAAGTAAGCGGCTACGGCTACTATGTTAAAATAAACAAGCTTTAAGGTAAAGCTGAGCCACTTAAGTTTTATGCGTTCAAAAAAGCTTTTTAGTATTGGATAAATTCCTAAAACAAAAACGTAGTAAAGTGCAGCTTCCTTATCACTTACAATAAGGAAAGAAAGCACCGACACACCTGCATAAACACCTATTGCCCAAGGAACACCAAACTCGATAACTATAGAAACCAACAAAATTCCTGCAAAGCAGGGCAAAGCATAGGTGCCCACAGGTAAAATGCCTGTAAAAATCATAAGCACCAACGAAAGAGACGCTACCGCCGCACCAAAGGCTACTTTTCGGGATTTCATAGCATCACCTTAGCAACAACGGATGCAGTCACCGCCCATACACTCACAGCAACAATCCGCACACAAAAGACCTGTGCAGATATCGCAGGAACTGCAACCACAACCACGGGTGCCTGTAGCTTGCCCTCCTGAATATGCACGCTGACGGTTACACATATTGAATGCCTGTCTGAACTCGTTGTTCTGAGGTTCCATATCGCAAGCAGTTTTAAAATTATTGTAGGCTCTGTCTGTCCAGCCTCGGCGGTAGTCAATCATACCTGAGAGGAAATACCACTCTGCGTCACGCTTTTCTACGGGAACACCGTTTAAAATGGTCTGGGCATCGTCAAGCCTGCCGCTCTGGATGTAATTTCTTACATCGGGATAATTGGTGTGGGTATAGGCTGTATTTGCATTTGAGTAGCTATTATAGCCGTTAGCACTGCCGTAGGCACTATAACGTCTGCCCTCTCGCCTTAATTTCTGGATTTCGTCGTAGGCTTCGTTAACCTCTTTCATTTTTTCAGAAGCTACATCTGCCAAGGGACTGTCCTGATAATTATCGGGATGATACTTTTTAGCTAATTCTCTGTATGCTTTTTTAATCTCTGCATCTGTAGCATTTTCAGCAACGCCTAAGACGGAATAGGGATTTTTATTCATTTAACTTTTCCTTTCGGGGTAAATGATAGTTCTTTGTTTAAGAGCTAAACCGCTGTAGATTATATTGTCAAGTATATCGTTAAATCTCTTTTTGTCAATAAGCTCGTAGGCTTTTGTAAGCAGATAATAAGACTGTGAGATTATACTATCAGCCTCTTTGCGGTCAAACCTGTTTTGAGTTCCGAATTTAAGTAAAAAGGGATTAAAATTGCCGCTTTTGCTGTCTTCTTCTAAATCGGCGGCGGCATCCATAAGGTAAATCCACCTGCCTAAATGATAGCCAAACTGAGAAAAGACCTTTTCTTCGGTAGCATTTAAAGCTTCAATCTTCATAACAGACTCAAGCATCTTTGCAGTAGGCTCTGCCGCCATATCAAGGCAAGGGTTTTCGCTCTTTTCGCACTTAAGCTGAGCGAGGTATATTTCTTTAACAATATCTTCGTATTGAGGAAAGTTATTCTTAGCCTTTTTGTGCCAGGACGAGAAAAAGGGTCTTACCAAAGTACAGCCGATTTTCTTAAAAAAGCCGCCGTCGGCAATACTATCCAGAAGCTTATAGTAAGAAGTTATAACACTTAGTGCAGCACCCTTATTCAAAGCTTCATCTGCATTTATTGTGTAGTTACATTTTTTAGCAGGATTAAAGGGGCACCTGCCACTTTTAAAACCGCAACACTCGTTGCTTCTTGCCATTAATAAGAGAGAAAGAAAGGTACAGTCGTAATTTAAAATAAACCTTGCAAAGACCGAATAGTTTTTTCCCAGAGCTTTGCAAAGACTGCAATAAACCCCGCGATACGCCTCATAGTCCTTGATTTTAAGCTCAGGTTTATTAATATAAACGTAGCCGAACATAGACTTCTCCCCTTTCCTCATACCATATAATAATATTAATTTGCGATTTATTAATTAACAAGGTGTAAATTTTCTTGAATATCCGTGAAAATAGTAGTATTATGTTAGTATTACTTTTACGGAGAAGATTATGAACGCATACGATTTTGACAAAACCATATACAAAAACGACAGTTCAACGGATTTTCTGCTTTTCTGCCTTTTAAGGCATCCAAAAGCCTTAAGCCGTGTACCTTCTATTGTAGCAGGGTATGTCAAGTACTTTATCCTTAAAAAAGGCAGAAAAGAAGATTTTAAAGAAAAGGCCTTCAGCATTGTAAAATACTGTAATATTAATAAGAATGTTGCTGATTTCTGGCAGAAAAACAAGCGCAAGATTAAAAACTTTTACCTTGCAAAGAAAAAAGATGATGATGTTATTATCTCCGCTTCTCCCAGATTTTTGCTTGAACCTATCTGCAAAGAGCTTGAGATAAAGCATCTTATCTGCACCGAGGTTGACTCAAAGACAGGTAAGTTTTTAAGTCTTAACTGCTGGGGACAGGAAAAGGTTGTCCGCTTTGAAAAAGAATTTAAAAACGCTGAGGTTCAGGAGTTTTACTCTGACAGCTACAGCGACACACCCATGGCAAATCTTGCAAATGAGGCCTTTCTTGTCAAAGGCGAAAAGCTATTGCCGTGGAAATAAAATATAAATGAGGAGTTTTTGAGATGAAAAGTAAATTTATTAAATCAGTTGCAGTTTTACTTAGTATACTGACACTTTGTGTAGCTTTTGCAGGTTGCACAGGGGCAGACACTAATGTCACCACCGCCCCCGAGATTATAACATCCCCTGCTACCGAGGCGGTTGTTACCGAGCCCGCTATGGATAATCTTTCATTTGTGCCTTACAAGGTTTATAACCTTGAAGAAGATGTAGATGTTAAGAACATTATTCTTATGATTGGCGACGGTATGGGCGAAAACATTATTGAAAACGCAGAAATCGTTAAGGGCGACAAACTGGCTATGCGTGGTATGCCTTACAAGAGCTACGTTACAACCGACTCTTTAGACGGAACTACCGACTCTGCGGCGGCTTCAACTGCTATGAGCTGTGGCGTTAAAACCCACAACAAGAACTTAGGCGTTGACGAAAACAATCAGGCCGTGGAAACTATTATTGAGTTCGCCAAAGCAAGAGGACTTAAAACAGGCCTTGTGGATACTCAGATTATTCCCCACGCTACACCTGCAGGTATGGTTACACACAGCGACTACAGAGGTCTTTACAATGTAATCTTAAAGCAGATGATAAACGCCAAGGTTGACGTTCTGTATGGCGGCGGAAGCGAATACACCGACACCGCAAAAATGCAGCAGAGAATTGAAAACAATGGGTATACATATATTAAAACAGCCGATGAGCTTTATAACAATGACCTTCAGACTCCTGTAATCGGTGCTTTCAACTGGGGCGGTATGTATGCAGGCGGTCTTCCCTCTTTAACTGATATGACAGCCTCCGCTTTAGAGCTTTTAGACGGCGAGGAAGGATTTTTCCTTATGGTTGAGGAAAGCTACATCGACATCACCGAAGCTGACCTTGACATGGAAGGCACAATTAAAGAGATGCAGGTTTTTGACAAGTGCATCGACTACACCTTAAGCTGGGCAGAGGCTCATCCCGGCACCCTTGTAATTGTAACAGCCGACCACGAAACAGGCGGTGTTATGGTACCTGAGGACAAAAAGCCCGAGAATGTTAACAACGACCTCTTTACCTCAGGCGGTGAGCACACAAGCACCAACGTGCCTGTTTTTGCGGCAGGTGCCAGAGCAGGCGAGCTTTTTACTGAGGATTTAATTGATAACACAGATATTGCAAAGATTATGAGAAAAGCTTTAAACGACACCTACGGCGAGGCTGAGGTAGTTTTCTTAAACGAAGTCGGCCAATAACCCGTTAGCCACGATTGGTAATGTGCCTTTGGATAGATTGATATAAAGGTTAACTATCATCAACATCAGGTGAACTTATAAATATTAAAACTATAATCGCAGGCGAATACATGCCACAACACTTATTACCTCTTCACTATTAAACATTACTTAAACGAAAAAGCTCCCTTTCGGGAGCTTTTTTCAGTTACATCCGCAGCCGCAATTGCCTGATTTGGTGTCACATATATTGGGTGGAAAGAACTGGTCCTTGGGAAAATCAAGGCGAGAAAATACCTCGCAGGGGTTATCGGTGGAATTTGTGCATTCTTTTCTGGGAATGCAGAAATCGTAGGCCTTAACAAGCATCTGGACGTTACGCTCTATCTGAACAATAGAGAAAAGTCCCAAGGTAACAGTTACGCACTTAGCACCCTCTGCCACAGGCTCACCGCCAACACAGTTGCAAACGCACTGAGGCACCGCACAGGGCACACAGCAACCGGAGTAGCAAGAGCCGATTTTTGCCGAAAGTGCAATAGGCTTTGCAACCTGAACGTTTACTCTGGGCAAGCTTAAGGTCTGAGCCTCGGCAGGGTCAGAGCCGTAAACTGTGGAAAAGACCTTGACAGAACCGTCGCTTCCGAAAAGGATAACCTTTTTGTTAAAGATTGCCACGCCCTCTACCTCGGTAGGAGCAGAACCGGGAGTTGTGAAAAGATCAAGGGTTATGTCGAAGAAAAAGGTGATGTCAATGGAATAAAAGCCTTTGTTAAAGGGTACAGGCTCCAGATTGGTCACAACGGTTACAACTTCCGCATCCTTAAGCCGCACGTTTACGGCACTGTCAACCAGAGTCTGTGCGGTATCGGTAAAATAAACATGTAAATCTGTTAAGCAGTCCTTGTCTGAGCAACTGTCATACACACGCATTGCGTCAATGCAGACAGAATCACAGCCTGAGCTTTCCTGTGCAGGGTCGTACATAGATATATTTTCGTTATCTGCCATAAAGCTACCTCCGTATAGTTTTTACTCTATATTATGAAGGTTTTTATTATGTGTGAAAAAAGAGCGGAATGTTCTGAAAAAGCATCCGCCCTATAATATAAATAAATATTTAATTATCAACCAAAATCATATAATTCTGAAAAGTGTTCATTTAAAAATTCGCCCCAATTTGCACGAACAGTATCAGCATCATCAACAGAATAATTCCCAACATAAAATCCCATAAACACTAATTCGCATTTGCTATCATTATATACAAACATGTTGGTCCAACGAGGAAACCGACTCACCATATCATCCTGCTTTATCGCCAATTCATAGTTTTCAACAAACACATAATCATTATGCTCTATGATTATATCAGAGGATAGCATCATTTCAGATAAGCAATACTCCTTCGCTTCATTATATATTGCTTCGTCATAGGTTGCACAGACAACATAGAATTCATCACACAGTATACCAAACTGATTATTGTAATGTTTCATAGCGTGATAATCTACATCAACAGCTTCAAAACGTTCTATAAAATCCTCAGAAGGTAAAATACAAAGATTCAATTCAACATCGCTTTCATTGACATCGAAGTTTTCAACCCCATTTATTGTTACGATATCATCCTCAAATATTCTGCAACCGCTAAGCAAAACAATCAAAACCAATGAAAAAATTATCGCCAATACTCTTCTCATAATTAAACCTCCAATCATTTTGTCTAATACAACAATACTACAGTTTTACGCATTAGTCAACAGTTGGAAGTAAAATAACAGCAGGTAGGTTTAAATATAAACCTACCTGCCGTTAATGATAGTTTTTCTCTAAATGACCCTATCCAAAGGCGAATCGCCCTCAGGTGGCTAACCTGCGAATTATAACTTTTCCATTTTGCTGAAGTTTGCCATAAGGGTTTTGGTGCCGACAGTATCAAAAGAAATTTCCATCATAGTATCGTTGCCCATAGGCTCGGCTTTAATAACTAAACCAACGCCGAAAACCTTGTGCTTAACCTTATCGCCTACCTTGTATGAGTTACCTGCGGCGGCAGTTGCCTGCGTGGCAGGCTTTTTGATACCATAGGGATTGTAGGCAGTTTTGGAAGTTGAACCGATACCGATTTTTGAAGCTGAGGATGAGCCCATATCCGCAGAGCCGAAAGCTTTGGTAACACCTGTACGCTCAAGGTACTGCTCGCTGATTTCCTCGGCAAAGCGTGAAACTTTATTGTGCTGGGTTGAACCGAAGAGCATACGGCTTCTTGTACAAGTCATATAAAGCTTTTTCTTGGCTCTTGTTATTCCAACGTAAGCCAGGCGGTGCTCTTCGTCAAGCTCTTCGCCTGACATCAAAGCAGCAATTGAGGGGAAAATCCCCTCTTCCATACCAATAAGGAAAACCGTGGGAAACTCAAGTCCCTTTGAAGAATGCAGGGTCATCATTGTGGCACAGTCTGCCTCAGCATCGTAGTTGTCGATATCGGTCTGCAGAGAAATTTCCTCTAAAAATGCCGAAAGGTTTGCTTCATCGCCGTATTCATGCTCGAAGGTGTTGATATTAGAAAGTAATTCGTCGATGTTCTCAATACGTTCATCGGCGTTTTCTTTTTCGGCTTTTAAGTAATTCTTATAATCGGTGTGCTCCAAAATAAGATTATATAATTCTCCAAGAGTTGTATCTTCGTCGTTTGCGGCTTCAATAAGGCCTGCAATAAGGTTATGGAAAGCCATAAGCTTAGCCGCACCTCGGGAAAGCTCAGGGAAATCAGATGCGTGGCCGATAACCTCAAAAAGGCTCTCGCCTATTCCTGCACCGATATCAAGAGCTCTGCCTACTGTTGTATCACCGATACCACGCTTAGGTTTATTGATGATACGGCTGAGCCTTAAACTATCATTGGGATTATTGATAACCTGCAGGTATGCTGTCATATCCTTGATTTCCTCGCGGTCATAGAAGCGGTGACCACCGATAATGCGGTGAGGCACGCCTGCACGTGCTAAAGCCTGCTCCACGGAGTTTGACTGAGCATTCATTCGATAAAGCACAGCAAAATCCGAGAAGTTGGCACCCTTTGCAACCTCGTCAAGGATTGTATCAGCAATAAATCGAGCCTCTTCCCTTTCGTCATAGGCGGTGTGCAGGGTTATTTTTTCGCCTTCTTCGTTCTGAGTCCACAGGGTTTTACCCTTACGCTGTTTATTGTTCCGGATAACGTCATTGGCGGCGGCGAGGATATTCTTAGTGCTTCGGTAGTTCTGCTCCAGACGGATTACCGATGAACTTTTGAAAGTATCCTCAAAAGAAAGGATGTTCTCAATTGTAGCACCGCGGAACTTATAAATACTCTGGTCGTCGTCACCAACTACGCAGATGTTACCTGAGCCTCCTGCAAGTAAGCTTACAAATCGGTACTGAACGCGGTTAGTGTCCTGATACTCGTCTACCATTATGTATCTGAACTGACGCTGATAAAGCTCTAAAACGTCTTTATGCTCTTCGAAAAGCAGAACTGTGTTTAAAAGCATATCGTCAAAGTCCATTGCGTTGGCATCTTTAAGCTTTTTCTGATAAATTCCGTAGGCTTTGGCAATAGTCTGCTGACGAACATCGAAGGCTGACTCAATTTTCATCTGCTCGGGAGATTTCATTTCATCCTTTGCAGAAGAAATTGCGGCAAGAACTTTACGGTGGGGGAGCATTTTTTCGTCAACGTTAAGCTCTTTTAAGATATCCTTCATAAGGCGACGCTGGTCGTCGGTATCGTAAATTGTAAAGTGAGAGCCGTAGCCTATTCTGTCGCCAAATCGACGGAGAATCCTGGCACAGGTAGAGTGGAAAGTTGCCGCCCAGATGTCGGCACCGCCCTCCGGCACAGATTTACAGATTCGCTCCTTAAGCTCTGTTGCGGCTTTGTTGGTAAAGGTAATGGCTAAAATCTGCCAAGGCTCGCAAAATCCGCACTGCAAAATATAAGCAATTCGGTTAACAAGCACTGTGGTTTTGCCTGAACCTGCACCTGCTAAAATAAGCAGAGGGCCCTCGGTATGAAAAACAGCCTTTTGCTGCATATCGTTCATTCTACTGAAACGCTTTCTTATTTCCTGAGTATCCATAACTTTAAATCCCTTCAAAAAACTTTTTCAATTGTAACACAAAACAAAAGTCGTATCAATACAATTAAAGAATTATAGCACCAATAAAAAATCCGCCGTCAATAAAAACGGCGGAATTAAAATATCAGCTAAAAAGGATTTCGTCGCAGATTGAAGTTGCCTTATCATACTGCTCGGTAATAATCAGAGAAACAAGCACCCCCTGAGTGCGCACCGCACACTTATCGGCAACTGCCAAAAGCTCGGCAGAATAGCTTGCACAAAGGTCTTTCTGAGCCTGAAGTCTGAGTTCAAGCTTTTCGGCAACTCGCTTAGCGGCTTCTTCATCAACAGCTTTAATTAAGATAACCTCGTCAATTTCGGTTGCGGAATTTTTGGCAACTTCTGCGGCAAACTCCTTAACATCGGCAGGGTCTACAGAATAATAAAGCTCTAATTTATCAATAGAGTCGATAACTCTCATATTCTCGCCGCCGTCAAAAACTTCAGCGTTGATTTTACCCATAGCCTCTGAAAGCGGTGTGTCGTTAAGGGCCTTTTCACCACCGCAAGCAGTAAGCAGACAGGCACACATTAAAAATGCCACAACAGAAACAAAAATCTTTTTCATAATATTACCTCCAAAATTTTGTAAAGCTATTTTAGCACACCAAAATTCATTTGTATAGAGAATTTGTAAAATAATGTCGGATTTTACAGAATATTTTTGAGATAGTAAAATTCATTGACAGAATGATTAAATATAAATATAATTTTGATAATATGGTTTTTGCCAATACCGAAAGGTTGTGTATTATCAGATGAAATACAGCATAAGCGATAATAAGGGTAAGTTTGCATATTTGCAGATTTATGAGCAGATTAAAAAGGATATTGTAAGCGGAGCACTTAAGTTTGGCAGTAAACTGCCCTCCAAAAGGCTTTTGTGTGAAGAAACAGGCGTTAGCGTTATTACCGTTGAGCACGCTTACTCAATACTCTGCGACGAGGGTTATATTGAAGCCAAGGAACGAAGCGGTTACTTTGTAATTTACAAGGAAACGGACTTTTTATCCTCAGCAGAAATACACTACGAACCTGACGCTGTAAAGAACATTGGCAAAAAAGCAGAATGTGAATTTCCTGTATCTGTACTGCAGAAAACCGTGAGAAAGGTACTAAGCGACAGAGAAGGCGAGATTTTAAAACGCTCGCCTAATCAGGGATTGGAAAAACTTAGAAACGCCATTGCCAAGTATCTTTACCGGAGCAACGGAATTACGGTTTCGCCACAGCAGATTGTTATAGGTGCAGGAGCCGAGTATCTTTACAGCCTGATTTTACAGCTTTTAGGCAAAAACAGGATTTTCGCTTTAGAGAATCCCTCTTACGATAAAATCCGCAAAGTTTACTCTGCAAACAGCGTTAAGACCGATATGCTCACTTTAGGCAGAAAGGGAATCAAAACCTCAGAGCTTAACCGCACAGCGGCTACTGTGCTTCATATAACACCCTTTAACAGCTTTCCCTCAGAAATTACCGCAAGTGTAAGCAAAAGGCAGGAATACCTCAGGTGGGCAGAAAAAAGAGAAGGCTTTATTATTGAGGACAACTACGCCGCTGAGCTTACTGTATCAAAGAAAAACGAGGATACTGTGTTTTCTCTCTCTGAAAACGGCAGGGTGATTTATCTTAATACTTTCTCAGAAACCATTGCTCCTTCTATGAGAATAGGCTATATGGTACTGCCCGAAAGCCTTTTGAATGATTTTGAACAGAAGCTTGGTTTTTATTCCTGCACAGTGCCAACGCTGGAGCAATATGTGCTTACCGAACTTATTGAAAGCGGAAGCTTTGAACGGCACATAAACAGAGTACGCAGAGCAAAACGAAAGCTAAAGTAAACCGATTATATTATTATTTAACTGAAGCATGTTTAATAACTAATTTTAAAAAGCTAATGCCAACCTCGCAAACTTGCAGGGTTGGCATTTTTATTACAACAATTCTCTTTCAATAAGTTCAACGGTGATTGAGGTGTTAAGCATCATCGCGTCATAAGGGTAGATTTCTTTTACCTTACCTTTGTAAAATTTATTAACAAAATGCTTTACAGCTTCCTCTTTGCTACCGCCTGATTTTAATATACCCACAATTCCATTCGCGGTTTCGGTGGCACTCACTAAAGCTTTATCAAGATAGGCTTTAGCCTCCTCTTTTTCGATAACCCCGAAATGAGGGATAAGGATTTTGTCAACATCTAAGCTCATCACTCTTTTGATAGAATCAATAACCATTTGATAGCCTACCAGATAGGAAGGCACCACTTCCCCATCGGCAGTATATACTCCCAAGGACTCTGTGCTAAGCAAAAGCTTTTCGCTCTCAAGATAGTAGCCTACCGAGCATTTTGTGTGGCCCGGAAGATTAAGAGCTGTAAACTCCATATCTCCTGCCTTGATTTTATCATTGTCTTTAACCGCAATATGAACCGTAAGGTTATCGGATAAATCTTCGTAATCTGCAACTCCGTTTTTATTTGCAAATTTACGGTCAAGCTCACGCATAAGAGCCTTTGCGGTAGGCTTTGAAAAGATTTTCACGGCATAATCCCCTGCCACAACCTTTGCGTTTTTATAGCGGTTCAATACATAAGCCGAGCCTAAAGCGTGGTCGTAGTGAGAATGAGTAAGGAAAATGAAACTGAGTTCTCTTTCTTTAAGCTCTCTTTCAATATTTTCCGCCACATCAAAGCCTGTAAAACCAAATCCCGAATCGTATAAAATTGCAGTTTTACCTGAGTCAATAAGAAAGGCACTGTCGCCCTTTACTGCTCTGACATCTGTGATTTTTATATTCATTATATCACTCCGCCGATAAACATCATAAATGTTGTGAGAATAATCAGGAAGCTGAAGTTAAAAAGTGAAAACTCAGCTACATATTTTAAGGTTTTGCCGGGCTTAACTCTGTTATACTCGCGGAAAGTAATAAGGCTTGCCAGGGAAGCTATAAGTGTGCCTGTTCCGCCTATGTTAACTCCCACCAAAAGGTCGGCATAATTTTCTGTAAACTGAGAAAGTAAAATCGCCGAGGGCACATTGCTGATTACCTGACAGGAAGCTACACTTACAAGCAGGGTGTTTTTTTCAAGAAGCTGTGAAAAAAGCTCTCTTACTGCTTCAATTCGGGACATATTCCCCGAAAAAACAAAGAAAAACACAAAGGTGAACAAAAGACCATAGTCCACCATTTTAAGTGCCTTAAAGTCTAAAACACCGATAACCGCAGGGATTATCAGAAGGCCTACCCAATAGGGTATTCCTCGGAAAACTATGAGAATTGAAAGCAAAAATAAAACAAGATAAACGCCTGTACGCTTTGGGCTCAGGTAAATCCTTTTGCTTGGTAAAAGAAGCTTTTCAGGCTTTACAAACACCAGACAGCAAATAGTTATAAGTGCCACGGAAAGTAAAAAAGGCGGCAGCATAATCAGAGTGAACTCACCTGTAGGAATATTGAACTTTGAGTAAAGATAAAGGTTTTGAGGATTTCCGAAAGGTGTAAGCATTCCGCCTAAGTTTGCGGCAATATTCTGCATTATAAAAGTGAATGCCATATACTTTTCTTTTTTAGTAGTGTGCAGAACAAAGTAGCCCAAGGGCAGAAAAGTTAATAGTGCCATATCGTTGGCAATAAGCATTGAGCCGATAAAGGTTATATAAACCAGTGCCAGAACCGCCAAACGTGCATTGCTGAAAAGCTCCACAACTTTGCGGGCAAGCACATAGAAAAAGTTGATATTTTTAAGAGCACAAACCACACAAAGCACACAAAAAAGGCAGGTCAGGGTTTTGTAGTCGAAGTAATCAAGGTACTCTTTATCTATAGGCACAAAAAAGCAAGTGATTACCGCCGCAAAAAAAGCAATGGTAAGCACAGGATTTTTCTTTATAAACAATAAAATTGTTGAAAGTATATTTTTACATTTAGCTATCATTTCTCTACCCCTTTATATACCGTTTAATATTTTATAACTTTGCAGTAAAATCTTCAATAAACGGATTTTTAGAAATATCGAGGCTAAACTTGAAGCTTTCTGTAGATTATGATACAATAATCTTGCCTTAAAAGGAAACAGGTGAAAATCCTGTACGAGCCCGTCGCCGTAAGGTACGCTTTTAATAAAACTTTTCTATCCCTTGCCGCAAAAGGGAGACAAGCCATTGGGTAAAACTGAGAAGGTGAGTTGTTTTAGTACCAAGTCGGAATATTTTTAAGGCAAAATCTTCACGCAAAGGGTTGCGAGTGCCGACGAAGTGAGGAAATAATTTAACAGGAGAAAAATATGAAGATGACAAATTTTAAAAGAAGTTTGTCGCTTATCCTTCTCATTGTGCTGATTGCGGCCATGGCACTTATGAACACAGGTTGCGGCGACAATACATCCACAGGTGAGCCCGAGGCACCTTTAACCACAGCAAGCACAGAAGGCGTTACTGTACTTGGTGAGGGTGCAAATGCATTCAACTTTACCGTAACAGATTATGACGGCAAAGAAACCGCCTTCGAAATCCACACCGACAAGGAATTTGTAGGCGAGGCACTTATGGAACTCGGACTTTTAGAGGGTGACGAAGGCCCTTACGGCATTTACGTTAAAACCGTTAACGGCATTACCGCCGACTTTGACAAAGACGGCAAGTACTGGGCGTTTTACGTTGACGGTGAGTACGCTTTAACAGGCGTTGATGTTACCAAAATCGAAAACGGCAAGTCATACGCTTTAAAGGTTGAGTAATGAAGCTGAATATTAAAGAAATCGCCGTTTTCGGTATGCTTGGTGCAATGATGTTTGCCTCCAAAATGCTTATGGAGTTTCTGCCCAATATCCATTTGCTGGGTGTGTTTACCATTGCCACTACTGTAGTGTACAGAC
This sequence comes from Ruminococcus sp., assembly GCA_045635685.1. Taxonomy (GTDB): domain Bacteria; phylum Bacillota; class Clostridia; order Oscillospirales; family Acutalibacteraceae; genus Ruminococcoides. The sequence goes on along the minus strand of JAZTWD010000034.1, from coordinate 10,186 downwards.
AAAAAGCCCTCTACCCTATTTACATTTACGTACTTTTAAACGGGCTAATTGCAGGCTTTAACGTATGGTGGGTGCCCTACCTTTACATCTGGACAATTCTTTGGGGGGCTACCATGCTTTTGCCGAAGAATATGCCCAAAAAAGCAAAGCCCTTTGTTTACTCCGCACTTTGCGGTTTACACGGCTTTTTATACGGCATACTTTACGCCCCTGCTCAGGCTTTGTTTTTCGGCTTAAGCTTTGATGCTGCAATAGCGTGGATTATAGCGGGTTTTCCCTTTGACCTTATTCACGGAATAAGCAACATCATCTGCGGCTTGCTAATCTGCCCCATTATTGCAGTACTGAAAAAGACCGAAAAGTATATATATTAAAGCAAAAAGCTACAGGTATAAGCCTGTAGCTTTTTTATATAAACTTCCAAATTATAACATCATGAAAAGCTCTTCCCAAGTAAAGGTTTCGCCAATAGGTGAATCAACTTCCATTTTTGCAAGGTACTTCTGTATCATAGTAGCATCTCTTACGTTAATGTCAAAGTCAAAGTTAACCGAAGATACAAAGTACTGAACCTTATACTGAAGCTCGGTAATATGAGCCGCGTGTTTCTGAATAAGTGTTGCATCTTTTACTGTAACTCTGCCGTCTAAGTCAACATCTCCGAAAACGAATTCGTCGAAATCTCTGGGATTATCAAAATCCACCTCATCCATAGACGCATCGTAGTCTTCTCTGGATTCTTCATAATAGAACTCGTTTTTCTTGGCGTATTTTTCACCTTCAGAACCCTTAGGAGCACAAATTGTAAAATGCTCGGTTTCATAATAACCTAAGCCGTGGTCGCTTTTTTCGCTGTAATAATGGCCGCCAAAGCCGAAAGCTTCTTCGCCGATTTCAGTAACAGAAGCGGGAATTTCAACCAGCTTCAGATTTTCACAGCCTGCAAAAGCCTGCTTATCGACTTTGGTTACAGTATCGGGGACTTTAAACTCAGTAAAACCGTTGCACATACCAAAAGAGCGGACGCCTATTGTGTGCACAGTTGAGGGAAGCTCTATTGTGGTAAGGCTTGAGCACTTAAAGAAAGCTCTGTCGCCGATTTTGGTAATTCCCTCTTCAATGGTAACGTCGGTAAGCTTTTCGCAGTTTGAAAACAAACCTGCGGGAACTTCCTTAAACTCTGCGGGAACCGTTACCTTTTCAAGAGAAAGTCTGGGAATCAGATTGCTCAGACCGTGAACCTCAAATGTAGGAATAATTAATTCCTTAACACTTGCAGTAAGAGGCTTATATAAAGAGTCAGAAATACAGGTGGTATCTTCTCTGATTTCGAGGACTTGAGGTGCATCAGCACTTACAAAAATCAAATTAGTACCGATATAAAGGCATCCGTTGTCCCAGTTACTCTTATCCTTGTAATAAGCCGAATTATCAAAAAAGTTATTATTGGTTATCTTAGTAAGAGTTGAAGGAAGCTTAATTTCGGTAGCATTCATAAATGAGCTTAAAGCACCGTTTATAACCTCTACTCCCTCAGGAACAACCAGAGATTCTATAGTAGAAGAACCAGGAAAACGCTGATGATGAGTAGACAGCTCTGTTACCTTTAAGCCCTCAATTTCTGAAGGCACTGTAAATTCGGTAAGACCATCGGGAGCTCCGCATACGGCCACTGTGCCGTCTTCTTTAAGTTTATAGTAAATTCCGTCTTTGGTAGTTGCGGCTTCAAAAGTTATGCCGCTTTGTGTAAATCCGCCTAACTCTTCGGCAGTTGGCACAGCACTAACAGGCACTACGCAAACGCTAACCATTACCAATAGTACAAATAACATTGATAAAATCTTTTTCATATTAATTCTCCTTTTTCAACCTTCTTTTGTCTAATTATATAGTCGTTTCTTTCTAAAATCAATAGTTTTTCTGATAACAAATAACATTCGTCGAATGTAATAAAATCTGATAAATAAATTGGTTATTATAACAACAATAAAATAACTCCCAAGAATCCGAAAACTCTTGGGAGTTAAACCATGCAAAATCTGCTTTATGCTATTTTAAAATTTTTGCAGACTTTTCGGTCTGGGTACCAAAATAAAAAGCAATCACCATAACCGCTATGTTGTTAAGATATTCCGCTGTAACGTTACCTCTCATAACCTCTACCGAAAAAAGAATCATTACAACAATTGTAACAAGAGTCTTAACCTTTATAAGGCTTGCTACGTTTTTTAAAATTCCTTCCATAATAACTCCTTAGCTGTTAAATCCTGCGACTTGCGATTTGAGGTATTCGTCTTTTGCAATACGCTTTAAATTAACCTGATGCTCAAGGTCGGAAATAAAACTGAGATTAAAGGTAGTATCGGGGTTAACTTCGCCAAGATATTCCTTTGCTTCAACAATAGCGGCATTGGTAAGCCTGCCTTTTTTATTATCAATAGGCTTAACAAAGGTTTTTACTATTCCCTGTGCGTAAGCCTGACGTAAAAGAGCCTGCACGCCTGCAACCTCAAGGTTTACTTTAACGTTTTCTTTTGTATTTTCGCCTATATAGGCAACGCTAAGCACCTTAAGAATACCTTTGGCAATTGCTTTGCCCATAGCTGTTTGCTCATCTTCGCTATCAAGAATTCCCATATCCTCGCGATTATCTACAAAAGCACACTCCACAATTACCGCAGGACATAAAGTTTCGCGGATAAAATAGTAATACTCACTTCCGTCAGAGTTAACTCTGGTTTTAATACCGCGGCTGTTCTGACCAATCTTTACAATTTCACTAAGCACCGCATTTGCAAGCTCCTGAGACTCACCGCCGCCGGAGTAATAGTAAACCTCTGCACCGTTGCCGCCACCTGCGTTATTATGGATATCCACAGCAAGCTCAGCGTCAGAGGAATTGCACATCCGGATAATTTCTGTACTTGTGCGGTCTATATCTTTGTCTCTTCCCATAATAACCGTAACATTATGACGCTTAAGCTCATCTCGGCAGGCAAGTGTGATTTTAAGGTTCAGGTCCTTTTCTTTAAAGCCATTTGCCGACGCACCGGGGTCAGAGCCACCGTGACCTGGGTTTAAAAATACTGTTTTTGCCATTTTAAAGGCCTCCTAAATGTTATTTTTAGCCAAGTGTTCCTGAAGCTTTTTCTTAGCCTCAGACATAGCCTCAAGGTTGTTGCCGTCAAGTCCGTGGTCAAGAAGAGCAAGAGAACCCAGCATAAGTACATATATGCCGTCGTCAATCTTGTCAGAATGCTTTTCGGCATATCTCAGCCTGTTTTCAACTTTTTCTACTCTTAACTCAAGGTCATTAAGCTTATCATCCTGCTTAATCTCAGGCTCTTTGGCTTTTCGCCTGATGCTGAGTATTTTATCAATTACACCAAGAAAAGCTCCAAGAACCACTACTACCACCACAAAGGCAAACCAGATATCGTTTGCAGTAAATTTTTCCACCTTTTATCACCTTAGTAAGCAATTACTCGGTCAGTACCTGCACCGATTTTTGTGGCGTAAATTTTCTTTTCCTTGGTGTTTACGGTAAACACGTCAAAAGATTGCTCGGTGATTGTACCCGCTGTACGCTCTCCCTTTAAATCTTCGGTGTTCTCTTCTTTTGCATCGCATCTTGTTGCAATAACCGACACACCGCCTGTTACGGCATTATGGTCGTAGTGAATGTGACCTGCAAAGTAACCTACCAAATTGCCTTTAGCCTTTGAGAAATCGCAATTTACATTAACATAGTCGTAGCCGTGCTGAGCTTCTGCGATTTCCTCGTTTACCGTAATAATTATATCTTCAGGCTTAGCAGGAGTATCAAATGCAAAACGAACATACTCGGTTACACCTGCACCGCCTTTTAAGACAGTGAATTTATGAGTATCTCCGTTTTCCAATTCATAGTCCCAGTAATCATTTGGTAATGCAGAAACATACTCCGCCTCGTTGAATGTATCGTTATTCAGCCATTGTCCTGCTCTGTCAGTACTTGAGATAAAATCAACACCCTTAATTCTTACAACATCACCCGCAGTTGCATAGATTTTATTGGTAAGGGTTTTACCTGCCAGAGCCGATATATCGCTTGAGCTGATACGGTAGCCGTTCACCCACTTAGATGTATCGGTTGAGTTGTCTGGTAAAGGCTCCGAAAGGTTTGTATACGCCACATCCTTTGCTGTGCCTGCATATTCTCCACTGTAAGTTGTCTTATTCTTATAAGCATTAAGCACGCCCTGCATAATGTTGCTGTCGCCAATTTCCTGCCACAATGGGCAATGACCTGCCACAACAACGTTCCAAGAATCTGAGGGGATGTTATTTAAAGCTTCAATTACCAAATCAAACTGACTTTGAGTGAATCTCATAAGCCACATTTTGGGATAAAGTGAAGTTCCGTCTTCCTGAAGCTCATAATCGTTGCATTGGGTATTAAGGATGATATAACGAACTTTGTTAGCGGTATCATCCACATAATAACCGTTTCCGCTTTCGTCAAAGTGAACATCGCCTGTAACTCCGACCTTACGGTAAATTGCACTATGAAGTTCGGCAGGGGTAAGATTATTTACATAAGTTTCACGCTGTGCTTCAGGTTTAAGATTACCGCTTGCATCGGTATTGCTGTACTCACCGTCTCCGTCTCTGTCTAAAAAGCCGTAACTACCGTCGTGGTTACCCTCCGTCTGTAAAAGTCTGCTTCTGATAGGTGATAACATTTTCTCAATTGCTTCGTTCTCAGCAAGCAAAAGCTCTTTTGTGGTGTGACAACCACGAGTCTGCACATCACCAAGACACACAGCATATTTAATATTGCAGCTATCGAGAATCTTCTTTGCAAGAATAGGCGACCTTCTGCCTAAGTTTGAAGGATAGTGCATATCAGTAATAACGACAAAGCTAAAAGCGTTTTTACCGCCCTGAGCCTGCAAATCATTAATTGTGGCAATTTTGCTTGCAAGGTGTTCTTCCCAGTAGTCAGGGATATCATCAAGTGCAGCAACCTTTAAGGCAATATCTGACTTGTCACTTTCAGTAAGGGTGTAGGTGTCGCCTTTTTCACCCTTGAATGCAGGAATTTCTATGACTTTTCCGTTCTCGCCTCTAATCTTCAATATCGACATTATTTTCACACTCCTCTATCTCAATTTCATATAACACCCATTCTAAATCATCAGATAAGAAATAATCATAACCATCCGGAGCAAAAGGCTTATTGTTTATAATCTCTTTAATTTTGTTATACTCTTCTTGAGTAATTTCTTTATCATTATGATAATAGGTGTTTGTAATCTCGCTATAACTAATCATTCTATTACCTCCACCAAGCTTTAGACACAAAATAGCGATATGTAACGCCAGCTCGCCAATAATAGTTATTACCTATCTTCGGTATGTAAAACAGATTTTCGTTTGGTCGTGTGTTATTCTCAAAAGTATAAGAAGTAGAAAGAGGAATATGAAAGTTTGCTCGATAGTCATTTGCATTAAGAGAACCGCCAATTAATATTCCATTTGGGTTATTGCCTGATGAAGTGAGTCGTTGTATCATTCCAGTTAAATCATCTAACCATATAAAACCTAAATTTGTGGTTGTGGTATAAGGAGAAAAGTTTTCTTCTGTTAAATCTGCGAAATCATCAGTCCAGACCACAATCACTTCTGGTATTACTCCTAAACCGTGATTAATTTTTATCGAACCACTTTGAGGAATATTGTCTGTGTCGAAAACAAATTCTCCCATATCATATTTAAGACCGTTTCCACCACTGCTAACAATATCTTTAATTGCCTGTGGCATTTCACTGGGCATATAAATGGCTTTTGTCCCATTCTTCTCTCTTATAGAATCAGCAATGTCTTTGAGACTATTTTCATCAACCAATACATTAGCCATTAGTAAGCCACCTCGTTCCCGTTAACTATAGAACCAAATAGATCATCTACATATTTCTTTGTAGCATACTCGCTTAAATCTACAGTCTCACCATCCGGGTCGATTTGAACATTACAATCATCTGGCATATCTCCAGAACCCACATAAACACCTGAGTTGCCAGTATCGCCTTTTTCGCCTTGTAAACCTTGTTCTCCCTTTAAGCTTTCAAGCCATTCTTCTTCTGAGCCTTCAAAGCCAAATTCAACTGCGATTTCATAGGCTGATTTGCCGTTTTCGCCACCACCGCCTGAGGCTGTTATAATCAGCTCCGCTTTACCTTCGCCGATATTAAGCTCATAAACCTTAAGAGTAGAGGAATTAAATACCTCAAGCATTTTCGCTGTTATTACTGATGTGTCCTCTGGGTCTTTTATAGTAGAGTATCGGGCGTAACAATAGCCCTGTCCTACCAATGCCCCGACCTGTGCAGAAGCGTAGAAGTGATAGAGCTTATTCTCGTCAAAGGTGTATTTCTGTATTTCAGAAATGCCGTTGAAAGTACCGATAACAGTAACCTTAGCGTTTTTTTCCAGAGTTTCTACACGAGGGGTAAGAGCATCGACTTTATATGCGAAGTATTTGCCGTCATCATTAACGCTTACTGTCCAACTTTCGCCGTTACTAAGATTTAAAAGGAATATATCGCTATTGGTAGTTGAGCCTACTGCCATAAAATCGCCGTCAATATAACCGTAAGCATTAATGGTATCGTTTACATTATCGCTGACGGAAAGGTTAACAAAGCCAACCTTACCGCCACGATTTATACGACCTACTTTTTCACTAAGTTCAGCAAAAGTTGTTATGGTTTCGCCGTACTCCGTAACGCATCTTTCAAGGTACTTTCGGTCAAGCTGAGAAGGCGTAACCGAACCTTCAGCAAGACCTAAACGGATACATTCAAGTCTATATATGGGAACAATTTCATCGCCTTCGTTATAGCGGTTGATTTTCCACTGCGTGCCGTCAGTAACATTAATAAGATACACAGTATCTCCGCTTACAAATCTGACGCCAACGGCGTAACAGAAGCCGTTGATATTAGCAAGCTCCACCTCGCCTTTTCCGATATTAATCGTTATATTAACGTTAAGAAAGGTAAAACTTCCGCCTTCATTCAAAAAGCCTGTTGCTTCAAACAAATCATCAGCTACAACAATCTGAGTATCAATGGCGGTTTTTCGTTCCCAATAAGCGCGGTCAAGCTTCTGGGGCGTAATACTTTTGTTGCCAATGCCCACCGCAGAGCTGATGCCTGTATCTTTGTAAGCACCTGTTTTCTCATCAAAGCACATCCAGTTGCCGTTTTCGCCAACATAAGGCATTTTGGCTGATGCTTTGTTCATTTTTTCATAAAGCTCATTAAGGTTTCTTTCGAAATAAAGGAACTCTGAATTTGAATTTTTAAACTCATCGTCCTCTTCAGTAGCTTTTCCTGCCACGAAAACATCCGAAGTTGTGTGGTAGACCTCATTTTCCTGAGAAAAAGCCTTAATCTGAGCCTTAACAAGTCCGCTTTTTAAAATATGGTCTTCCTCAATATTCCATTCAAGGAAGGTACCCTCCTGACTATAGGTTGCAGGAAGAGTAAAAAAGTTGTGTCTGCCGTCGTCGAAGGTAAGGTAGAGACGGTAGATCCATCCGCTTTCGGGGTTTGAGCGGATAAAAAATTTCTTTTGAGTGTGATTATTGTCGCCTGCAAAGCCGACAAAACGTTCACCCTCGGGGATGGTAAGTATTCCATCCGAGATTGTAATCATATGATACACCTCCACCTATACCCGCTTTTTAAAAATAAATTGCATAAAATCCTGCAATTTTTTGAGGTAACTGAAAAATTTTCTTTTTATGTGCAAAAAAATAAAACCACCAAGGCTAAAAATAAACCTTGGTGGTTTTGATGGTTAAAAGTGATGATGCACTATTGAAAAAGGAACACCGACGTTACAACTTAAAGTGGGTACTCCCTACCGCACAATATTCGGCAAAACGGTCTTATTCTTTCCAAACAAAGTGATAGTTTATAGACTCTCCGCCATCAACGATGATGTTTTGCCCTGTGCAAAATGTGTTGGTCATTGTCAGAAAATATGCCCACTCAGAAATCTCTTCGGTAGTTGCCCATCTTTTAAGGGGTGTTTCTCCCATAATTTGTTCCCAAAGAACAGGGTCGTTTATTACACAGTCATTAAGCGGCGTCAAAACACCGCCGGGGTCAAGGCTGTTGCAGGTGGCGATAAATTTTGCAACACGCATAGCAACATTTTTGGTGTATGCTAATATGCCGCCTTTGCTTGCACAATATTCGGGAAATTCTGCCCCTGTGTGTGCACTTGCGGAACCGATATTTAAGATAGAGCGTATATTGTCCTGAATGCCGTATTTCTCTGTAATATGAATAAGTGCTTTCAGGTTTATATCAATATCGTCCTCATTTTGAGTGCCAGCATTGTTAATTAAAATATTAACGTCTTTAACGTCAGGCAAGTTATCATAATCGCGGATATCGCAACTATGATGAATATAGTTCTCGTGCTCAATACTGAGTTGTTGGCGGTCTATTCCTATTACATTATGGCCCTCATTTAAAAAGCGTTCAGCTATTGCTTTTCCTATTCCTTGTGAAGTTCCTGTTATTAAAATTTTCATACACCTTTACCTCCGCTTATATATGCAAGATATCCTTCACCAACATTGTGCTTTTTCCAACCCTTTACGATTTTATAACCAATGGGTGAAAACACAATCTCCATTATCAGCTCTGCTATTGCGCCTGACAAAGCACATACTGTGCATTGTAATACCGTCCAATGAAAACCATCCCAGAATATAGGTGCAAAGCCGACAAAAACAATAAGTGAAAAAATAATGTTATCCATAAACTGGCCGATAAAAGTAGAAATATAGGTTTGAGCGATGTAGGCAAGTTTTCCATCCGGATTATTGCGAAAGGCTTTGCCGATTGTCCAGTTCAAAAAGTTGTTAATTACGGCTGACACAAGAAATGCCACGGTACTACCCAAAAGAATAAACCACGTTCCGCCCAGGAGCCCGTTTAATGCCGTATAATCACTTGCATCGGACGGAATAACACTTGCAATATAAAAGATGAGACAAGTCAGCAAATTAATTGCAGAAGCAAGAACGGCAATTCTGTTAGATGCCTTTGGTCCAAAATATTTTGTAATTATATCCATACACATAAACGACAACCAAGAAACCAAAATACCGCCATCAAGAGCAATCCAATGGGTTTGAACCAGCGTTTTATTGGCAAGAAGGTTCATACAAATTACGCTGACAACAAACAGCGACACAACGGTTGAGGGTATGCATCTAAGCAAGATGACGGTTTCCTTACGCTCTCGCTTAATCCATTCAGAAATTTTAGTGTACATGGTTTCCTCCTAAAGAAAAAGGGTGTTTCACAAAACATAAAACAACCCCATAAACGAAAATGGCCTTGCAAAACGCAAAGCCACATAATCACAATATTATGAATAGTAGTCCTGGTTTTGTTTTACGACAGGATGGTACAAACGAACTGTCGGTTTATTTATTATATACCATAGCTTTCAAAAAAGCAAGCCACAAGCAGAAAGTGTTTTCTTGCAGTAATATTAGAAACGTGGTAAATGGTGTAAATAAACGAAATTTATAAATAAAAAAGACTACATTCACCATCAAGATAAATATAGTCTCTTTACGGTGGTCGGGGTGACGGGATAAAGATACAAGCTACACTTGCATCTTTCGTCCTTGTGGCATAGCCACTTCGGACTTCGTAGCTCAAAACAGTCCACCGGACTGTTTTTTTAACGCTACTCACCCTCTCAGGGTTCGAATCCCTTATTTCATAAATAAAAAAGACTACATTTACCATCAAGATAAATGTAGTCTCTTTACGGTGGTCGGGGTGACGGGATTCGAACCCACGACTTCTTCGTCCCGAACGAAGCGCGCTACCAAACTGCGCTACACCCCGAATTATATGTATTTTTTAGAAAACTTTTATAAATAACGAAGAAAAATATCTTCGTCCCGAAGGTCGCACACTACCAAACTGCGCTACACCCCGAATTATATGTATTTTTTAGAAAACTTTTATAAATAACGAAGAAAAATATCTTCGCCCCGAAGGTCGCGCGCTACCAAACTGCGCTACACCCCGAATTATATGTATTTTTTAGAAAACTTTTATAAATAACGAAGAAAAATATCTTCGCCCCGAAGGTCGCACAC
>JAZTWD010000033.1:0-7434 GCA_045635685.1 Ruminococcus sp. | reverse complement strand
AAGAACTCAAGGCAGAGCTTTCCAATCTCAGATTTCAGCATGCAACAAACCAGCTCGCTAATCCGAGAGTAATTACAGAAGTTAAAAGATCGATTGCCAGAGTTAACACAATCCTTCGCGAAAGAGAATTAAATCAGACCGTTTAATAATAAGAGAGGAGGAATTTTAAATGGAGCGTAATTACAGAAAAACTCGTATTGGTAAAGTTGTAAGTGACAAAATGGATAAAACCATCGTTGTTGCTATTGAATACAATGTAAAGCACAAACTTTACAACAAAATTGTTAAAAGAACATACAAGCTCAAAGCTCACGATGAAGAGAATGTAGCTAAAATCGGTGATAGAGTTAAAGTTATGGAAACCAGACCCCTTTCAAAAGACAAGAGATGGAGATTGGTTGAAATAGTTGAAAAAGCTCAGTAATCCAATTATATAGGAAGGAGAAATTAGCGTGATTCAACAGCAGACTTTATTAAAAGTTGCTGACAACACAGGTGCAAAAGAACTTATGTGCATCAGAGTGCTTGGCGGCAGCAGAAGAAAATATGCAAATGTCGGAGATGTTGTAGTTGCTTCTGTTAAAAAGGCAACACCCGGCGGAGTTGTTAAAAAAGGTGAAGTTGTTAAGGCTGTTATCGTTAGAAGTGTAAAAGGCCTCAGAAGAGCTGACGGCACATACATCAAATTTGACGAAAATGCAGCAGTTATAATAAGAGATGATAAAAACCCCAGAGGTACTCGTATATTTGGACCCATAGCCAGAGAGCTCAGAGATCATGAATATATGAAAATATTATCATTGGCACCTGAAGTTCTTTAATTAAGGAGGCGAGGTTCATGAAACAGAGAGTTCACATTAAAACAGGCGATAATGTTGTTGTTATCTCCGGTAAAGACAAAGGCAAAAAAGGCAAAGTTCTTACCGTTTCTGCACAGAAAAGAACAGTTATCGTTGAAGGTATAAATATGGTTACCAAACATACCAAAGCAAGAAAAGCCGGCGAAACAGGCGGCATCGTAAAACAGGAAGCTCCTATTTACGCTTGCAAGGTAATGAACATTTGTTCAAAATGCGGCAAACCGACCCGTATCGGTTACAAGCTTCTCGCGGACGGCAAAAAGGCGAGAATTTGTAAACACTGCCAGGAAATATTAGACTGATAAATAGGAAGGAGGATTTTCGCACATGACCAGAATGAGAGCGAAATACGAAGAAGAAGTAAGAAAAGCTCTTATGGAAAAATTCGGATACAAATCTCCGATGCAGATTCCAAAGCTTGATAAAATCATCATCAACATTGGCGTAGGTGAAGCAAAAGACAATGCAAAAGCATTAGAAGCTGCAGTTTCAGACCTTGCTATTATCACCGGTCAGAAACCTGTAATCACCAAAGCCAAAAAATCTGTTGCTAACTTTAAAATCAGAGAAGGTATGAACCTTGGTTGCAAAGTAACTCTCAGAAGCGACAGAATGTATGAATTCTTAGATAGATTATTTAATGTTGCCCTCCCCCGTGTAAGAGACTTCAGAGGCATCAACCCCAACTCTTTTGACGGCAGAGGTAACTATGCTCTGGGTATTAAAGAACAGCTTATATTCCCGGAAATCGATTATGATAAGATTGATAAAATCAGAGGAATGGATATCATCTTTGTTACAACAGCTAACACAGATGAAGAAGCAAGAGAGCTTCTTTCCCTTATGGGTGCTCCGTTCTATAAAGCATAATAGGAGGGTTTTTAAAATGGCAAAAAAAGCAATGGTTTTAAAACAGCAGAAACCACAAAAATATAAAACCCGTGAATATACCAGATGTAAAATCTGTGGAAGACCACATGCATATTTAAGAAAATTCGGTATTTGCCGTATTTGCTTCAGAGAACTTGCATACAAAGGTCAGATTCCCGGTGTTAAAAAGGCTAGTTGGTAAAAAGTTTTAGTTAGAATTTTAAAAAGGAGGCTAAGTAATGCAAATCACGGATCCTATCGCTGATATGCTTACCCGTATCAGAAACGCAAATTCTTCAAAACATGAATCTGTTAATGTTCCCTGCTCAAAATTAAGAATCGAAATTGCAAAGATTTTAGATAAAGAAGGCTACATTGCAGGTTATGAAGTTATAGAAGACGAAATCCAGGGCATAATCAAAATCAACCTTAAATATGGCCCCGGAAAGCAGAAAGTTATAACCGGATTAAAAAGAGTTTCAAAACCCGGTTTAAGAGTATACGCAAGTAAAGATAACTTACCTAAGGTGCTTAAAGGACTTGGCATCGCAATTATTTCTACTTCTAAAGGTATCATGACCGATAAAGAAGCAAGAAAATTAAATGTTGGCGGCGAAGTTTTAGCATTTGTATGGTAATTGTGGAGGTGTAATAAATGTCTAGAATAGGTAGAATGCCGATTGCTGTTCCCGCAGGTGTGGAAATAACAATCGCAAATGATAACACAGTTACCGTTAAAGGTCCCAAAGGTACTTTAGTAAAGACTCTTCCTGCTGATATGAAAATCACAAAAGAAGAAGGTCAGGTAATTGTTGAAAGACCTACAGAAGCTAAAGAACACAGAGCTCTCCACGGTCTTACAAGAACACTTCTTAACAACATGGTTATAGGTGTTACAGAAGGTTTCCAGAAAACCCTTCAGATAAACGGTGTTGGTTACAGATGTCAGAAACAGGGTAAAAAGCTCATTTTAAACCTTGGCTATTCACACCCTGTAGAATTTGTAGACAGCGAAGACTACACACTCGAAGCTCCAGACCCAAATACTATCATCGTTAAAGGTATTGACAATCAGATAGTAGGTCAGATAGCTGCAGTTATCAGAGAAAAGAGACTCCCTGAACCTTATAAGGGCAAGGGTATCAAGTATGCTGATGAAGTTATCAGACGCAAGGAAGGTAAGACAGGTTCTAAGAAATAAGAATCGGAAAGGAGTAAAGAAAAATGGTTAGTAAAAAAGACAGCAACGCTGCAAGAATAAAAAGACACTACAGAGTTAGAAAAAATGTTTCCGGTACTCCTAATCGCCCCAGACTCAATGTATTCAGATCCTTAAGCAATATATATGCTCAGGTAATTGACGATACAACAGGCAAAACTTTGGTTTCAGCATCAAGCCTTGATAAAGAAATCAAAGAGCTTGGTTTCGGCGGCAACAAAACTGCTGCAGCAGAAGTTGGCAAATTAGTTGCTAAAAGAGCAATAGAAGCCGGCATTAAAGCAGTTGTTTTTGACAGAGGCGGGTATATTTATCACGGAAGAGTAGAAGCTCTTGCCGAAGGCGCCAGAGAAGGCGGCTTAGAATTCTAAGAAGGAGGAGGAAAAATGGCTCTTATGGAAAGAATAGATGCAGATTCATTAGAATTACAGGAAAAAATCGTTAGTATAAACCGTGTTGCTAAGGTTGTAAAGGGCGGTAGAACTTTCAGATTCAGCGTACTCGTAGTTGTTGGCGATGGCAACGGACATGTTGGTGCCGGCACAGGTAAAGCAGCAGAAATTCCTGATGCTGTAAGAAAAGCTATTGATGACGCTAAAAAGAATATGATATATGTTCCTATGGTTAACACTACAATCGCTCACGAAGTAATCGGCGAATTCGGAGCAGGCAGAGTTCTTCTTAAGCCTGCCGGCGAAGGTACCGGTGTTCTCGCAGGCGGATGTGCCAGAGCAGTTTTAGAACTTGCAGGTATCCGCGATATCAGAGCAAAATCACTTCGTTCTAACAATCCTCGCAATCTTGTTAGCGCAACAATCGAAGGTCTTAAATCTCTTAAAGTTGCAGAAGATGTAGCTCGCTTAAGAGGAAAGACTGTAGAAGAAATTCTTGGTTAATTCAAGACGCGTTAAACTTAAAATTAGGAGGAATTAAGCGATGGCTAAAATAAAAGTTACTTTAGTTAAGAGCATCATCGGTTGCAAAGAAGATCAGATTGCTACAGTTAAAGCTCTTGGATTAAAGAAAATCAGAGATGAGAAAACTCACGAAGCTACACCTCAGATTAAAGGTATGGTAACAAAAGTGAGCCACCTTGTCAGCGTAGAGGAATTATAATAAAAGGGAGGTGCTTTTAGCATGAAATTATTTGAACTCCAACCCGGCGTAGGTTCTAACAAAGATTCCAAAAGAAAAGGCAGAGGCCACGGCTCAGGTAACGGCAAAACAGCCGGCAGAGGTCACAAGGGTCAGAATGCAAGATCCGGCGGCGGTGTAAGAATCGGCTTTGAAGGCGGTCAGATGCCTATTTACAGAAGACTTCCTAAACGCGGATTCAATAATATTTTTGCTCTTAAATATGCAGAAATCAATGTTTCAGATTTAAATAAATTTGAAGATGGTGCAGTTGTTGATGCAGATGCTTTAAAGATGGCAGGCATCATCAAGAAAACACTTGACGGTATAAAAGTTTTAGGAAACGGCGAAGTTTCCAAAAAAGTTACTGTTAAAGCTGCTAAATTTACAGAAGCTGCAAAAGAAAAAATCGTAGCAGCCGGTGGAAAGTATGAGGTGATGTAAGGTGTTTAAAACTCTTAGAAATGCCTGGTCAATTCCAGACCTCAGAAAAAAGATGCTTTACACCTTGCTCATGATTTTCGTATTCAGACTTGGTTCATTTATTCCAGTTCCCGGTCTCAATCCGAATGCACTTGCAGAACTTGTTAAAGGAAGCAATTCACTTTTTGGTCTTCTCGATGCTTTTTCGGGCGGATCATTCAGTAACGCAACAATCTTTGCTATGGGTATTACCCCATACATCAACTCATCAATTATACTCCAGCTTTTAACAGTTGCTATTCCTGCTCTTGAAAGACTTTCAAAAGAAGGCGAAGAAGGCAGAAAAGTAATTGCAAAATGGACTCGTATAATTACAGTTGTACTTGCTTTTGTTCAGGCAACAGGTCTTTACTTTGGTATTAAAGGTGCTGTACTTGCGCCCGGACTTCAAAGCTATATTACAATCGTTGCATCTTTCACTGCAGGTACCGCATTTCTTATGTGGCTTGGTGAAAGAATTACCGAAAAAGGCGTTGGCAATGGTATCTCAATCATCATTTTTGCAGGTATCGTAGCATCAATTCCTAATTTGGCAAGAACACTCTACACCAGCGTTGTTGAATTTGGCGAACCCTGGTGGACAATAGCACTTGTGCTTGTGTTCAGTCTTGCAATGGTTGCATTTGTTGTATTTATTACAGATGCTGAAAGAAGAATCCCCGTACAGTATGCTAAGCGTATGGTTGGCAGAAAAATGTATGGCGGTCAGAGCACACATATTCCGATTAAGGTTGCTATGGCAGGCGTTATTCCGATTATTTTCGCAATGTCAATCCTTAGCTTCCCAACAACAATCATGCAGTTTACAGGTACACCTACAACAGGTTTCTGGGGCAAATTCTGGGCACTTGTTGGACCTAACTCATGGATATATATAGTGCTTTACTTCTTGCTCATCATTTTCTTCACATATTTCTACACAGCAATTCAGTTTAATCCAATTGAAATTGCAAACAACATGAAGAAAAACGGCGGTTTCGTACCCGGTATAAGACCAGGTGCACCAACCAGCACATATATAAGCAGAATTCTCTCCAGAATTACACTTTCGGGAGCATTCTTCCTTGGTATTATTGCTGTATTGCCGCTTATAGTAGCTAAGTTCAACGCAACAATTTCAAGTGTTTCCATTGGCGGCACATCACTTCTTATCATGGTTGGTGTTGCTTTAGAGACAGTTAAACAGATTGAATCACAGATGATGATGCGTCACTACAAAGGATTTCTTGATTAATCTTAAATGAGGTAGAGTATATGAAATTAATAATGCTTGGAGCTCCTGGTGCCGGCAAAGGCACACAGGCCATCATATTATGCGAAAGATACGAAATCCCCACAATTTCAACAGGGGTAATTATAAGAGCCGCAATTAAAAACGGCACCCAGACAGGAAAATTGGCAAAAGACTTTATTGAAAAAGGCCAGCTTGTTCCCGATAGCGTTGTTATCGGCATCATAAAAGAGCGCCTTTCTGAAGACGATTGCAAAAACGGTTTTATTCTGGATGGTTTCCCCCGCACAATTCCTCAGGCCGAGGCGCTTGATGAATTTGGCATAGAGATTGACAAGGTTTTGGATATTGAGGTTCCTGATGAAATAATTGTCAAAAGATTATCCGGCAGAAGAGAATGTTCAAAATGCGGTGCAACCTATCACATTTTGAACAATCCGTCAGCCAAAGGTGATAAGTGCGAAAAGTGTGATGGTGAATTAACCGTCCGCAAAGACGATTCACCCGAAACTGTAGTTTCAAGACTGCAGGTTTATCATGAGCAGACAGAACCTTTAATAGATTTTTACAAAAACAAAGGAATACTTTTTGTAGCAGATGGCACCAAAGGTGTTGAAACTACAACTAAAGAAATTATATCCGTTCTTGAAGCTTAAGCATTTTGCGGAGGACATATAGTGATTAGTATTAAATCGACTTCTGAAATAAAAAAAATGCGTGATGCCGGAAAAATTGTTTACGGCACATTCAAAGAATTGGAAAAGCATATACAACCAGGTATCACAACAAAGGAATTGGATAAAATTGCATATGACTATATCTTAAGTCAGGGAGCAAAGCCGTCATTTTTAAATTATCACGGCTATCCCGGAAGCATATGTGCTTCTGTGAATGATGTGGTTATTCACGGTATCCCCGATAACACCAAACTTAAAAACGGCGATATTATAAGCCTTGATATAGGTGCAAATATTGGAGGATACCACGGCGATGCCGCAAGGACATTTGCCGTTGGTGAAATTTCGGATGAAGCAAAAAGGCTTATTGAAGTAACAAAGCAGAGCTTTTTTGAAGGCATGAAATATGCCCGTCACGGCGAAAGACTATTGAGTGTATCAGCCACCATTCAGGATTATGTAGAATCACATGGCTACAGTGTCGTAAGAGGCTATTGTGGACACGGTATAGGAAAGCAGCTTCACGAAGACCCCGAAGTTCCAAATTACGGATCGTTTGGACATGGAATAAGACTTTGCAAGGGAATGACCATTGCAGTTGAACCCATGGTAAATCAGGGGGCGTATGAAACCAGGGTCTTAAGTGACGGATGGACAGTCAAAACAAAAGACGGCCATCTTGCATGTCACTATGAGAACACAATTCTTATAACAGACGGCAGTCCCGAGATACTCACGCTTTGTGAATAAGATAGAATAATAAGGGAGGTTTTATCCTTGGCAAAAGAAGATGTTTTTGAATTAGAAGGTACAGTGCTTGAAGCACTGCCCAATGCAATGTTTATTGTAGAATTTGAAAATGGTCATAAAATCCAGGCTTATATTTCCGGAAAGCTTAGAACAAATTTCATAAGAATACTTCCCGGAGACAAGGTTAAGGTTGAGATGTCACCTTATGAC
>JAZTWD010000032.1:0-32599 GCA_045635685.1 Ruminococcus sp. | reverse complement strand
CTTCTCTGACCAACTAACATAAGGAGACCGCGGCGGCTGTGGTGGTCCTTCTTGTGAACCTTGAGGTGCTCGGTAAGGTCAGAAATTCTCTTGGATAAGAGAGCAATCTGAACTTCAGGAGAACCTGTGTCGCCTTCGTGTGTTGCGTACTCGGCAATAATTGCCTGCTTTTCTTCTTTAAGCATTTTTATTCCACCTTTTTAAAATATTACCCACAATCATAGGTACGGGACGGTGAAGCGCCTTTTAAAGGCATACCCCGTATCTGCGAATGGGGCTTAAGCCTTGATATTATACCACGGCAAATATGAAAAGTAAAGGGATTTTTGAAATTTTTGCCAATTTATTTATTGTCGGGCAACAATTCGTCGATAAAATCAGATGTAGCCTTCTGCTGAGCTCTATTAAGCTGGCGGTAACGGATAATAATTGACTTTTCATCCTTGCTCAAGCTGTAAACAGGAATGCTTTCAGGCTCTGCCACCCTGCTGAAATCCTCGCCGCTTGCCAAAAGCTCGTTGGCATCTACCCCCAAAATTTTAGCAAGCATAACAAGTGTTTTTACGTCAGGCTCTGTTACGGCTCTTTCGTAGTTTGAATATGTGCTTCTGTCTACATTTATCTGGTCTGCAATATCCTGCTGAGTAAATCCCATACTGCATCTGAGCTGGTGCAGTTTGTTTCCCAATTCCTTTGACATAGTGCTGTCCTCCTTATTTAATCTATACCCTTGTCTCTATTGTAGCGTGAAATTACCTCACTTTCATCAAAACGTGAAGTATTTACACAAAAATTTTATAAAAACCGAGAAAATAAATTAAATATTGAAAACATCCGCTGTTTATAGTATAATAATTTAGTTAAAATTTATTCAATAAGCTGATGTAGCTCAGTCGGTAGAGCAGCTGATTCGTAATCAGCAGGTCGCGTGTTCAAGTCACGTCATCAGCTCCAGAATCCCTTTTGCTTTTGCTAAAGGGATTTTCTTTTTCTCACAAAATAAAAAAGGTGCGTAGCCGAAGCCACGCACCGAAAAACGCAACCTTCATGCCGCGACGCAATTCAACACCCACAAGACGAGAATGTAGGAAGGTGTGCGTTTTTGCCGAAACAAAAACACACCCCCGTACTTGTAGGACTATTCAATTGCGTCGCAGGCTCATTATATCATCAAAACATGTTTTTTGCAATACAATTTCGTCGATTATATAAACCTTATATTGCAACCTTTTTATAAGTATGCTATATTTATATTATCAAACTATGAAAGGATGTTTATTATGAGAAGAATCACAAAAGCTCTGTGCCTTGTGCTTACCTTGATTATGGTAATGTCTATGGGTGCAGTAGCACTTACAGCAAATGCAGAAAGCAACAATGCTTTACCCGCAAGTGCATCTGACTTTACTTGGGACAACGCTACTGTTTACTTTCTTTTAACTGACCGTTTTGCAAACGGCGACGAAAGTAACGACCACAGCTACAACAGAGGTCTTGACAAAGACGGAAACGTAGCTGAGTATAACACAGTTGCTTCTTTCCAGGGCGGTGACTTCAAGGGTCTTACCGAAAAAATCGAGGAAGGCTACTTTAATGACCTTGGCGTTAACGCAATCTGGGTTTCAGGTTGGTATGAGCAGATTCACGGCTACACAGTAGGCGGTGACGGCAAAAACTCTTTCGCCCACTATGCTTACCACGGCTACTATGCTCTTGACTACACCGAAATCGACAAAAACTTCGGTACTGAAGAAGAGTTTAAGGCTATGATTGATGCCGCCCACGAAAAGGGCATCCGTGTAGTTATGGACGTTGTTCTTAACCACCCCGGCTACAATAACATTTATGATATGAATGAGTACGGCTACGGCGTTCTTAAAGAAGGCTGGGAGGACGTTTACTACGATTTTAACAACATAAACCAGACCAACTACCACGGCAAAATCGACTACAATACAGGTGCTGACCAGTGGCTTAACTGGTGGGGCAAGGACTGGCTCCGTGCAGGTATTGCAGGATATGACAATGACGGTGTTGGCGACCTGACAGGCTCTGCAGGCGGTATGCTTCCCGACTTTAAAACAGAAGGTACCAAAGCTACTGAGCTTCCTCAGATTCTTCAGACAAAGTGGACTAAGGAAGGCACATTGGAAGAGAAAACTGCTGAGCTTGACGCAACAATCGAAAAGTACAACCTTGGCGAAAAAACAATGAGAAACCACCTTGTTGCTTGGTATGCTCAGTGGGTTGAGAAGTACGGTATCGACGGCTTCAGATGCGACACAGCAAAGCACGTTGAAAAGGACACATGGAAAGCTCTTGACGAGGCTTGCACAAAGGCTTTAGAGAACTGGAGAACAGATAACCCCGATGCAATCGGTGCAGACTGGGACGAAGAGTTCTGGATGACAGGCGAGCATTTCGGTCAGAACCTTATTAAAAACGACTACTACTCCAATGGTTTTGATTCTATGATCAACTTCGCGTTCTCCCCCAATGCTTCCGGCGGTTCCGACAACGGTATGTATAAGGCAAGCAACCTTAACAAAACATACCAGACCTACGCCGAAACAATCAACAAAGACGACGATTTCAACGCACTTACATACATTTCTTCTCATGATACAGGCCTTGTTAGAAAAGACCTTTTCTATCAGGCATCTGCTCTTCTTTTACTCCCCGGCGGAGTTCAGATTTTCTACGGTGACGAAAGTAACCGTGAATATGTTGAGTGCTCTATTCATGACCACGAAAACAGAGGTTTTATGAACTGGGACTGGATTGAGGACAACACAGCCGCCAGTGCCGAATACCTTGAACATTGGCAGAAGGTAGGCACTTTCAGAAACAATCACGTTGCAGTTGGCGCAGGTTCTCACAAAGCTCTTACATCAACAGCAGACAATGAAGGCTCTAAAGACGGCATTGCTTTTGCAAGAACCTACGACAGAAACGACGTTTATGACAAGGTTGTTTGTGTAATTGACGCAGAGCAGAACTGGGACATCACAATTGATGTTCGCGGTGTATTCCCCAACGGCACCGAGCTTATGAACACCTACACAGGTAAAACTGCAGTAGTTGAAAACGGCGAGGTTACCTTCTACAGCGGTGACAAGGGCACAATCCTTATTGAGCAGGTTGGCGGTGCAGTTAAACCCGACACAGGCGACTATGAGCTTGGCGACGTTAATATGGACGGCAAACTCAACATCCGCGATGCAACACTTATTCAGAAGTCTATTGCAAAAATGGAAGAGCTTGATGACATTCAGACCTTACTTGCTGACTACAACGGCGACAGCAAAGTAAACGTTAAGGATGCAACAGCAATCCAGAAATTCATCGCAGGCATCCGCTAACCGTTAGCCACGGTGGGCATTTCCGCTTTTGGAAAGGTTCATTTGATTTTGAACTTCTCTTAACGGCGGAGATAAACCTTATGTTTATCGGCTTGATTCAAAAAATAAATTAACACAACAAAAGCTCCCGAAAACCGGGAGCTTTTTGCTTTAGGTAATATGTAATAGTGAATAAGTAATAAGTACGGTGCCACTCTAACGCGTGCAATTATAATTTTTGATATATAAATGACCTTACTGTAGGGGAGCCGTTTCGGCTCCCGAAAGTTTTGTTTAAAGGAAATGTTACGGGAGGGGTTACCCCTCCCCTACAAATAAATGCTCATAAATATCAAAACTGACCCGCCGTTGATAAAAGCTTCCTCTATACAAAACCTTCTCAAAGGCGAACCGTCCACCGTGGCTAACGGTTTAGAGTTCTTTAATTAATTCCACAAGCTCGTCAAACTTCATACTGTGGCTTGCTTTGACTAAAACCGTGTCGCCTATGGTGAGCATTTCGTACATATAAAGCTTTGCTTCCTCAATACTTTGATACCACTCGGCATCAATCTTTGGTCTGGCGGCTTTGTACATTTCAAGAGCCAAGTCGCCTACCGTAATTATAAGGTCAAGCTTAAGCTCTGCGGCAAGTTCGCCGATTTCGAAATGAAGCTCTTTTTCCTTTTCGCCAAGCTCCTTCATATCGCCTAAAAGTGCCACACGTCTGCCGTCGAAGTTAGCAAGGGTTTTAAGGGAAGCCTTCATAGACTCAGGGTTTGCGTTATAGCAATCGTCGATAATCGTAAGCTTTTCGGTCTTTATAATATTTGCTCTGCCGCCGATTGTGCGGTAGTTATTAAGACCCTCGATAATCTCTGCCTCGGTAAGTCCAAGAGTTTTTGCCACAGCAACTGCCGCCAAGGCATTCTGCACCATATGATTTCCAAGGGAATTTATGCGAGCCCTGAAATTGCCCTCTTTTGTATGTACTGTAAAATCGGTGAAAGACTCATTATCGCTCTTAATATCTGTAGCAAAAATATCGTTTTCCCC
Source organism: Ruminococcus sp. (assembly GCA_045635685.1). Classification (GTDB taxonomy): domain Bacteria; phylum Bacillota; class Clostridia; order Oscillospirales; family Acutalibacteraceae; genus Ruminococcoides. Next base: position 28,202 of record JAZTWD010000032.1, on the reverse strand, counting down.
ACCAAGTCCATAGTAAATAACCTTGGCACCTTCAGGGATTTCTGCTTTTCGAAGATTTACGTCGTCACCGTTTAAAACTACTGTACCGCCCTTTTTAAGGTAAGTAAGCATTTCGGTTTTTGCCTTTAAAACGCCATCTAAATTCTTAAGATTTTCAAGGTGGCACTTGCCAACATTGGTAAGCACGGCTATTGAGGGCTGTGCCATTTCGGCAAGAATGCTCATTTCATTAAAATCGGAAATTCCCATTTCAATAACCGCGGCGGTGTGGGTTTCCTCCAGAGCAAAAAGTGTTATGGGAACACCTAAAGCATTATTGAAATTCCCCTGAGTTTTGTGGGTATGAAAATGCTCAGAAAGGACTGAAGCAATAATCTCCTTGGTGCTGGTCTTACCAACAGAACCGGAAATACCCACAAAGGGGATGTCAAACTTCTCGCGATAAGCTTTAGCGATTTTTCTTAAAGCTTCGGGAGTATTCTTAACCAAAATATGAGGTGAATTATCAGCAGGAGTACGCTCTGCAATTGAGCAAATTATTCCAAGCTCAACACACTGAGGGATAAAGCTGTGGCCGTCCACCCTTTCGCCTACAATGGCGGCGAAAACTCCGCCTTTGCCTGCCTTTCGGCTGTCGGTGGTGATGAATCCTACCTCATTGGAGAGCACCTCTTCCTCACCAAAGAACTCACCGCCTGAAGCTTCTAAAATCTCTTTAACTGTAAAACTTTTCATCTTACTCACCTATAATCTTAATCAACGCGTGTTTATTGCGTTTTCCGTCAAGCTCGTAGTAAAAAATCTGCTCCCATGTGCCGAAATCAAGCTTGCCGTTTGTAATGGCACAAACAACTTCACGGCCCATAATTGTACGCTTTAAATGTGCATCGGCATTGTCCTCAAAGCCGTTGTGATCATACTGGCTGTAGGGCTTTTCGGGAGCTAATTTTTCAAGCCAACGCTCGTAGTCGCGGTGAAGCCCTGATTCATCATCATTGATAAAAACCGAGGCGGTAATGTTCATTGCGTTAACAAGAACAAGGCCTTCCTTAACGCCGCTTTCGTTAATGGCTGATTGAACGTCTCTTGTAATATTTACAAGCCCTCTGCGACTGGGAACATTGAACCAAAGTTCTTTTCTGTAGCTTTTCATAAATTCACCTTAAAAAACAATGTTGTTAAATCCCCAGATATCGGTTTCGGAAAACTTTACATACACTCTGTCAGGAGAGATAGCAAGCTCTTTTTCCATAATGTCGCAGATAGCGTTTGTAAGCTTCTGAGCGTTATCCTTTGTAACATGACCTAAAAGAGCAACCTCAATATAGGCTGTGTCGCCCTGCTGATTTCCCTGAAACCACAGACGGCAGTTATCTTCAAAGCCAAGCATCAGATAAGCCTCGCCTTTGCCGATTAATGTAATTGCCTTGCCAAGCTCAGCCTTTAAAACAGCTTCCTTTTCCTTAGTAATCTCAGTTGTAACTTTAGTATTGATAAACGGCATAATATTACCTCCTAATAATTATACCGCTATTGTAACATTATATATAACCCATTTCAAGTCCTACAAACTAACCCCCGCCGTTAATGTACACTTCCTCTAACTTAATCTTAACGTAGGCGAAATACCACCTCGTGGCTAACGAGCAAACCGTCCGCTGCGGCTAACGGTTAACTGCAAAATTCGTTTAAGGCTTCCTGCATACTTTTCTCAGAGCTGTAGGAAATACCGCGGTTGAGCTTTTGCTGAATATCAGAGGGCAGAGAGCTTACGGCTGTGGTGGTTTCTAAGTATGGTTTTTCTTCTTTTCCCTTATACACCACAATTCTGTCACCTAAGCTTTTTATAATATACTCCTCCCCTACATTTTCTGTGTAAACCGACCCTTTTACGGGGTCAAATTCCTCGGTAAGTGGTATAATTAAGGAAGATGCAAGCACACAGCTAAGCACAATAACAGATGTAATATAAAAAAGTTTTTTCACAATATATCACCGCCGCAGTTATTTTTTCACAAAAAATTCCTATTATTCACTTATCTTACTGTAGGGATAATAAAAAATACGCAAATCGTAAAAAATCCTTTGTTTTTTAACGCCATTAGTGGTATACTGTAAACTGTATAGATATTTGCGTATTACATAAACAGGTTAAAATAGTTATCAAGTTTTAACGGAGGCTCAAATATGCGTACAACAGACATAAGTAAATATAAAGAAAAAGAAACTAAGAAAAAAGGAACAGGCAACATCAGCCCTGCCAAAACAGTGCTTAACTGTGCGGTAAAGGTTCTGCTTACAATTCTGCTGGTATGCTTTATCGCAGGTGTTATCGTCTGCTTTAATGTGCTTATCTACCTTGTAGGGTTGGCATCTCAGCCTTCGGGTATTGACCTTGACGCCAGAAGCCTTAACCTTTCAAGCTTTGTGTATGTTCAGAACCCTGAAACAGAAAAGTTTGAGGAATATCAGATTCTTTACGGCAGTGAGAACCGCGAATGGGTAGAGTATGACCAAATGCCCCCTCACCTTTTTGAGGCTATTGTAGCCATTGAGGACAAGCGTTTTTACGAGCATAATGGTGTTGACTGGCTGAGAACAGGCAGTGCAGTAATTAACCTTGCCACCACAGGCGACGACTCTTACGGCGGTTCTACAATCACTCAGCAGCTTATTAAAAACCTTACCGACGATAACGAAGCAAGCATTAACCGTAAGGTGAGAGAAATTGTAAGAGCATTAAAGGTTGAGCAGGAATACTCTAAGGACGAAATCCTTGAGGCTTACCTCAACGTTGTTAACTTCGGCGGTAGCTGTCAGGGTGTTCAGGCTGCGGCCACCAGATATTTCGACAAGAGCATCAGTGACTGCACCATTGCCGAGTGTGCCGCTATTGTTGGTATTACTCAGAACCCCTCTGCCTGGGACCCCTTCATTTACCCCGAAAACAATAAGGAACGCCGTGAGCTTATTATCGATCAAATGTATGATCAGGGAAAAATCACCAAGGAAGAATACGATGCCGCTATGGAAGAGTCCGCAAACATGCAGTTTGCTGACCCTGACGAAGGCAGCGTTGACATAAACGTAGGCGACGTTCAGAACTGGTATCAGGACGAGCTTGTGTATGACCTTGCCGCAGATTTGGCTGAGTACTACAACATCACCGAGGATGCCGCTATCGACAAGCTTTACACCGAGGGCTACAAAATCTACTCCGCTATGGATGTAGAGGCTCAGAAGATTATTGAGGAAGAAGCTCTTAATATCGACAAAGAAGATGACCCCGATCTTGAGATTGGTATGTCCCTTGTGGCTCCTGACGGCAGAGTAATTGCTACAGCAGGCTCTTCCGTTAAAAAGGAAGCTAACCTTATTCACAACCGAGCTACAATGTCTTTCTTACAGCCCGGTTCTTCCATTAAGCCCGTTGTGGCTTACCCCTACGCTTTAGAGCGTAATCTTATTCACTATTCTTCCTATATCCCCGATGAACCTTTGGAAAGTTGGGTATATGACGACGGAACGCACGGCCCCTATAACTGGTACGATACAGTAAATAAACACGGTCTTATGACCTTTGATGCTATTGAGTGGTCTTCAAACTGCTGTGCCGCACAATGTATTGATATGATTGGCGGTCCCGAGGTAGCTTACGACCACGCAACAACCCACTTAGGTCTTACCCACCTTAACGAGGATGACCGATATTCTATTGCCAGCCTTTCCTTAGGCGGTATGAACGGCGGTGTATCTGTAAGAGAAATGGCTAATGCCTACACCTATCTTATTAACGGCGGTATGCATTACGAGCCCTACACCTACTACTATGTAACTGACAGCCGCGACAATGTTATTCTTGATAACAGGAAAAGAGTAGGCATTCAGGCTTATTCCAAAGATACAGCAACCATTATGAACCGACTCCTTAACTATAACATCGAAAACAGCGTTAGCACAGGTGCAGGCAATGCCGCTGTTTACGGTTGGGAAATCTGCGGTAAAACAGGTACCACCAACGAGGATAAGGATAGCTGGTTCTGCGGAGTTTCCCCCTATGCCGCTTTAGCTGTATGGACGGGCTTTGACGACCCCGCTGAAATTTGGGGCACCCAAAATGCAACATTAACATTCTCAAGAGTTATGAGCAGATACCTTGAGGATAAGGAATATAAGGACTATGACCTTTCAGAAGGCGTTGTAGAAGCCGAGTACTGCACAATCACAGGTAAGCTTGCAGATAAAACCTGCAAGAGCAAGGCTACAGGCTACTACACCGAGGACAATATGCCCTCTAAATGTACAAGCCACGCAGGTTTTGTAGAAGATACAAAAAAGCCTACAGGCGCTGAAAACGACAAGACCGAGCCTTCTACAGAGGCTACCGTGGGCATTGACATTATTATACCCACAAATGCAGAAACCGTACCTGCAACCACAGAGCCTGTGGAAACAACAGTCGGTAACTGATTTTTTGATTATTAAATGTAGGAGTGAACATAAATGATATCAGTGGCAATTATGGGACACGGAGTAGTCGGCTCAGGTGTTGACGAAATCATCCGTACCCATAAGGAAAGACTTTTCTCCGCTATTGGCGAAGAGCTTGACGTAAAGTATATTCTCGACTTAAGGGAATTTCCCGACAGCCCTCACGCTGACAGATTCACCAAAGATTTCGAGGATATTATCTCTGATGTTGAGGTAAGAGTTGTTGTAGAGGCTATGGGCGGTCTTAACCCTGCTTACGACTTTACAAAAAGATGGCTTAAGGCAGGCAAAAGCGTAGTAACCTCTAACAAAGAGCTTGTTGCTCAGCACGGTGCAGAGCTTCTTCAGATTGCAAAGGACAACAACGCAAACTACCTCTTCGAGGCAAGCGTAGGCGGCGGTATTCCCATTATCAGACCCCTTAGCAAATGTCTTGCCGCCAACGAGGTTGACGAAATTGCAGGTATCTTAAACGGTACAACCAACTTTATCCTTACAAAAATGATTTCCGAGGGTATGGGCTTTGATGATGCATTAAAGCTTGCTCAGGAATTAGGCTATGCAGAGAAAGACCCCACAGCCGACGTTGAAGGTCATGACGCTTGCAGAAAAATCTGTATTTTAGCTTCTCTTGCATATGGCAAGCACGTTTACCCCGACAATGTACATACCGAGGGTATTTCAAAAATCACCCTTGAGGACGTTAAATATGCCGAAAACTGGGGCGGCGTTATTAAGCTTATCGGCAGATGCAAGGTTGAAGATGACGGCAGAATGGACATCGGCGTTGCTCCTATGTTTGTTCCAAACAAGAGCCAGCTTGCCAACATCAATGATGTATTCAACGGCATTATGGTTCGCGGTGACTGCACAGGCGACGTAGTGTTCTACGGCAAGGGTGCAGGTAAGCTTCCTACAGCTTCCGCTGTTGTGGCTGACGTTATCGACTGTGCTCTTCACTTAAAACGCAGAAAGCCCATTTTCTGGGCAGACTGCAAGGAGCAGAACCTTCTTCCCAAGAGTGAAAGCAAATCCGCCCTCTACATCCGCGTAAATACAGCGGACAAAGAGGACGCATACAATAAATTAAACGAGGCTTTAGGCGAGGTTAAGGTTCTCACACGTGAGAACGAGCCCCAGAATGAGGCCGCCTTTGCTACAAAGGCTGAGGTTAAGTACGGCGAGGCTATTGAGGCTATTAATGCAATTGAGGGCATCACAGTTCTCTCCGTAATCAGAATCGGAAACTTATAATACTGAAAGGGTAATATAAATATGAGTTTAATTGTTCAGAAGTTTGGCGGCTCTTCCGTTGCCGACAAAGACAGAGTAATGAATGTTGCCTCCATTGTGGCAGATACCTACAAAAAAGGTAACGACGTTGTAGTTGTTGTTTCTGCTCAGGGCGACACTACAGACGACCTTATTGCAAAGTATAAGGAAATCGATGAAAACGCAAGCAACCGTGAAAAGGATATGCTTTTAGCAGCAGGTGAGCAGATTTCTATCTCTCTTCTTGCAATGGCACTTCACAAATTAGGTTGCCCTGCAATCTCCCTTTTAGGCTGGCAGGCAGGCTTTGCTACCTCATCTTCACACACAACTGCAAGAATCAAAAAGGTAGACACAACCCGTCTTAAGGCTGAAATCGCAAAGAAGCAGATTGTTGTTGTAGCAGGCTTCCAGGGTCTTAACAAGTACGACGACATCACAACACTCGGCCGCGGCGGCTCTGACACAAGTGCAGTTGCAATTGCAGCAGCAATGCACGCTGACCTCTGCCAGATTTTCACCGACGTTGAGGGCGTTTACACAGCAGACCCCAGAAAAGTTCCCGCAGCACAGAAGCTTGAGGAAATCTCTTATGACGAGATGCTTGAGCTTGCTTCCTTAGGTGCACAGGTTCTTAACAACCGCAGCGTAGAGCTTGCAAAGAAATTCGGAATCGAGCTTGAGGTACTTTCAAGCTTAACACATAAACCCGGTACAATAGTAAAGGAGAAACCTAAAATGGAAAAAATTCTTATCAGCGGTGTAGCTAAAGACACAGATATAGCACGTATTTCTGTTACAAACATTCCCAACGAGCCCGGCTTTGCTTTCAAGATGTTCTCACTTCTTTCTGCAAAGAACATCAACGTTGACATCATCCTTCAGTCAATCGGCAGAAACAATACAAAGGACATCACCTTCACAGTTGCTAAGGACAACGGTGCTAAAGCTGTAGAAATCCTTGAGAAAAACTACATCAACAAGTACGACGGTGCTCAGGTTCTTCTTGACGACAGCGTTGCTAAGGTTTCTATCGTTGGCTCAGGTATGGAAAGCCACCCCGGTGTTGCTTCCGATATGTTCGAGGCTCTTGCAGATGCTCAGATTAACATCTCTATGATTTCCACTTCCGAAATCAAAATCTCCGTTCTCATCGATGCAGATTACGCAGACAAGGCTGTAAGAGTTCTTCACGACAAGTTCTTCTCTGAGGTTTAATCTAATCGCAAGAAGCAAAATTTAATCAAACAAAACCTATCCCCTGCGAGAAAATAAACTCGCAGGGGATTTTTGTACTGTCGTAATTTCAGTAAGGCTTTTACTTTCCTCCGGTAATCTTAAAAAAACAATATTGTCGCATTGACTAAACATCTGTGCTGTGATACACTATAATCAGAATCAAAAATTATGGGGAGGCAGAATATGAAAAATATTTTAAAAAACACCTCAAAAACCCTTAAGTGGGCAATTTTCATCCTATTCTCAGTTAAAACAGCTTTAACCATATACTCATTCTTTTCTCTTGAAATTCTAACCTCAGATTTTTCGGTCATCAGCATTCTCGGTTGCCTTATGGGAGTAATATTCAGCAACAGCAGAACTGTCGCACTTATCCTCGTATATCTATCGATATTTATTGCAATTTTGCTTTTAACAGGATTAATTCTTCTGTTAGCTTTCAAGCGAAAAACTCTGCCCCCTGCAATTATTCTTTCTTTAGTTCAGCTTGCCGATATTATTTTTCTGTGCCATTCTTTAACCTCGGGAATAGACATAGCGGCAACCATTCTGGCAATAGCTTTTAACCTTGCACTACTTGCTATTATTATTTTATACGCAATCAACCCGAGAAAGGAGACTCGCTATGAAACTACTTAAATACGAAAAGTTTCTGACAATTCTTAAGTGGTTGTTGATTTCACTTCTTACAGTTAAAACCCTTGCCACAGTATTTATGTTCTCAGGCAGCAATGCTTTTGACTTACTATTCCCCTGTGGTCTTACCACTATACCTTTTTCTATTGCCTACCTATTATCTGTAGACAAAGTCAATATCCTTATCTTCTTTCTCACCTTTATTGTTGCTCCTCTATGCCACATTGCAGGTTTTCTGCTTATTTTCTTTTGCAAGCGTAAAACCTTTATCCCTGCTGTGATTCTCACACTTGCTTCTTGTTCCGATATAATCTGTATGCTTGCTTCTATTTCTCAGGCAACCGGACTTATTACCGGCAAAGTCGTGAGTATTGCTTTTAACCTTTTGATCCTTATCCTCCTTGTGATTTACACCGTAACAAGCCAAAAACAAACAAGATATAAATAACATCCGCCCTGCGTACTTTCTCGGGCAGTATTATTACATAAAATCACAAAATCAATCCCCTATGCTATGATTAAATCAGAAAAAGCTTTGAGGAGGAATATTATGACACTGAGATTTAAAAAACACACTAAAGCAATTACGGTCTTAACCTTTGCTTTTTTACTTATTATTCTCTCAGCCCTTTCGGTATCTGCCGTAAGCGTTGAAGAAAGATGGGAAAATATCGGCTTATATTCCCCTGAAGAATACTCCCCTACCACAAGCTCAATCAAATGCTTTGACATTAATGAAAATGAGCAGGTTCTGATTACCCTGAACGATACTGAAAGTCTTATTATCTTCGACTGCAACGGCAACATAGAAAAGCATTTCAAGTTCAGCTCTGCAGGGGATTATTCCGCCCGCTTCAATGATGAAAACAACATCGAGCTTTACCTTGTCAGAGAAGATTCCGTTTTTGAATTTACTCAGGATGGCGAATTTTGCAGTTATTCTAAATGTGACTACAACCAATGGGAAAAGGACTCCAATTTCTGGGAAAGCCACACCATAAATAAAAACACTTATTCTTTAGAGAAAGCTCCTCTTACATTAATGGAAGACTGCTACGCAAGGCTCGTCAAAACCGAAGGCAAAGGCAACGAAACCGTATTTTACGACGTAACCACACCCCAGATTGTCCGCAATATTCTGTTTATCTTTATGCTTTTGCTTATCTTTGTATTTGCACCTTTGTTCTTTGTTTACAACATACTCAAAAGCGTTAAAGAAAGGCGTTCTCGATACCCTGCACCGCCACAAAAAATAATACCCGTTAGCAAAAAACAAAAGGTGCTAAAATGGTCAATATTCGCTTTACTGCTTGTTAAAATTGCTTTTACGATAGTTGTGTTCATAACCACTAATATAAGGCACTCATATTTCTCGGTAACAAGCATCTTTGTAAACATGATTGTTTCTGCCGCTACTGTAGGAACTATCGGAACTATAATATTCTTTTATCTTGCAGTTATGGTGGCTATATGCCTTATATTGGGTATTGTTTTACTGCTTAGCTTAAAGCATAAGCCCACACCTGCACTTATTCTTTTATCCATAGTTGAAACTGCGGATATTCTATATCTATTTGTGTTCCTATTTTCTCCCTCTGAGGTTATTGTTAACTTTCTGGGATTAATCTTCAATTTGTGCATTGTAGCTATGCTTTTTGTATACCGCTACGTTACACTAAAAAACAGAAGCAAATATTAATTCTTAACAAACGCAAAAAAGACTTCCGATTTCTCGGAAGTCTTTTTGTTTTAATCGTTATCTGAGAACTGTGAGTTATAAAGCTTTGCGTAAAGACCGTCTTTAGCCATAAGCTCTTCGTGGTTACCTACCTCTAAGATATCGCCGTCCTGCATATAGAGGATATTTTCAGCGTCCTTAATGGTGGAAAGTCTGTGAGCGATTACGAAGGAGGTCTTGCCCTTCATCATCTCAGTCATAGCCTCCTGAATCATAACCTCGGTACGGGTATCAACAGAAGAAGTAGCCTCATCGAGGATAAGGATAGGAGGATTATTAAGCATAGCTCTTGCGATTGTTAAGAGCTGACGCTGACCCTGAGCAATGTTGCTTGCACCTTCCTGTAAAACGAAATTGTAACCACCGGGAAGTGTGCGGATAAATGCATCTGCTCTTGCCTTTTTAGCAGCCTCTATAACCTCTTCGTCGGTAGCATCAAGCTTGCCGTAGCGGATGTTCTCCATAATTGTGCCGTTGTAAAGCCATGTATCCTGAAGAACCATACCGAAGATTTCACGGAGTCTGTGACGCTCCATATCACGGATATCAACGCCGTCAATCTTAATACCGCCGCTCCTAACATCATAGAAACGCATAATAAGGTTAATGAGGGTTGTCTTACCTGCACCTGTGGGGCCTACGATAGCGGTCTTTTCGCCTGCGTTAATATTGATATCAAGGTCGTGGATAAGAGTCTGGTGAGGTAAATAGCCAAAACGGATGTGGTCAAATGTAACCTGACCCTTAAGCTCTTTGGGGAACTTTGGATTCTCAACGTCGGGAATTTCCTCTGTTTCGTCAAGAAATTCAAAAATTCTTGCAGCCGCAGAGCCTGTGGCCTGAATTACGTTTGTAATCTGCATTACCTGAGTAATAGGTTGAGCAAACTGACGAAGGTAAAGAGTAAAGGACTGAATCATACCGATTGAAAGTCCGCCCATAATAGCAATAATCGCACCTACTACAGAAACAAGAGCGTAGCCAAGGTTTGTTGTGTTCTGCATAATGGGCATTAATGTACCTGCTAAGAACTGGCCGTCCTTTGAGGACTCGAAAAGATCTTCGTTTGTATGCTCAAAATCTTCGATAACTGTATCTTCTCTGCCGAAAACCGTAACAACATTATGGCCTGAGTAATACTCCTCAACAAAGCCGTTAAGTTCGCCTGTTTTCTTCTGCTGATCATCAAACTTAGCCTTGGACTTCTTGGCAATCTTGGATACCACAAGAAGTGCCACAGGGATTACGGCAAGTCCCACAAAGGTTAACATACCGCTGATGTTGAGCATAATAATAAAGATAATTACAATTGTGAAAAATGCATTTAAAACCTGATAAATGCTCTGCTGTAAGGAGTTTGAAACTGTGTCAACATCATTTGTAATACGGCTTAAAATATCGCCGTAGGAGTTTGTGTCGTAATAATTCAAAGGAAGCTTAGAAAGCTTGTGGTCAACTTTTTTTCTTAAATCATAGATTGTGTTCTCTGTAACACCTACAATAAGGCAGGTGCCAATATATGAAAACAGAGAGTTAATGCCGTAAGCCGCACCCATAAGTACAAGGAACTTTATAAAGTCCATACCTGCCTGAGCCGCTCTGCCGTTTTCCAGAATAAGTGCAAGGAAGTTGGTAGCATTACCCATAAAGAGAGGTGCCAATGCATAGACAAGGTTTGCAAGGAGAATAAGAATAATCGCTAAGATAAACTTGCCTCTGTAGGGCTTCATATAAGAAAACAGTCTTTTGTATGCACCTGAGCGTTTGGAGGGTTTCTTTTTAATCTTCATCACTTTTCCTCCTTACTCATCTGAGAATCCACAATTTCCTTGTAGACATCGCAAGTGTTAATAAGCTCTTTATGAGTTCCTATACCTGCAACCTGACCGTTTTCGATAACAATAATTCTGTCAGCATCAATAATTGTGCTGATTCGCTGGGCAACGATAACAACTGTTGCATCGCCTGTTTCTTTGGAAAGAGCCTGACGAAGGGACTTGTCCGTCTTAAAGTCAAGAGCAGAAAAGCTATCGTCAAACACATAAATCTCAGGCTTTCTTACAATTGCACGTGCAATGGCAAGACGCTGACGCTGACCGCCTGATACATTGGTACCACCCTGAGAAATAGGAGCGTTGAAAGCTCCTTCCTTCTTCATAACGAAGTCGTAGGACTGAGCAATCTTAACAGCCTCTTCAATTCGGTCTTCATCGGCATTTCTGTCGCCAAACTGAATGTTTGAATCAATTGTACCTGCAAAAAGCACAGCCTTCTGAGGAACAAAACCGATTTTATTTCTCAGAACTTCCATATCGTAATCTCTTACGTCAACATCGTCAACAAGGACCTGCCCCTCGGTTACATCATAAAGACGCGGAATAAGGTTAACAATCGTTGACTTACCCATACCTGTACCGCCGATAATGGCTGTGGTCTCGCCGGGCTTTGCCTCAAACGAAAGGCCTTCAATTGCAGGAACATCTGCACCGGGATAGGTGAAAGAAACATTTTTGAATGTAAGGTAGCCACGCTTTTTGGTGTTATCCTTGGTGTTTTCTTTATTCTTGATAGAAGGTTCTGTTTCAAGCACTTCAAGAGCACGCTTAGCGGCAGTTGAAGCACGGGGAAGCATTACAAACACAAGGGTAAGCATAATTACAGCCATCATAATCTGCATAATATACTGGATAATAGCCATAATCTCACCGATTGTGTAGTCCATACCCTTATTGAGGGACTGATTAGCCGCCATAAGCATAACCATAGCCGCTGTAAAAGAAAGCACAATAATAAGCACAGGCATAACAAGGTTGGTTGTACGCTGAAGCTTTTTGTTGGTTTTCTGATAGTCACGGTTGATTTCGTCAAACTTCTTTGACTCAAAGTCAACTGTGCCGAAAGCACGGATTACACGCACACCTGTAAGCTTTTCACGCATAACAAGGTTGATGCGGTCGATTTTTGTCTGGATTTTTGTGGAAAGGGGCACTGCAATCTTTGCAATAGCAACCAGAACAATTGCCATTAAGGGAATGGAAATTACCAGAACGCCTGAAAGCTGAGGTGAGCTTTTAATAGCAAGCACTACACCGCAAACACACATAATAGGTGCCTGCACAGCAATTCTGAGGCACTGGTTTAAGAAAACCTGCACCTGAGAGATATCGTTGTTGGTTCTTGTAATAAGGGAAGAAGCAGTGTATCTGTCGATTTCTTCCTGAGAAAAATACTGAACCTTATTAAAAATTTTGCTTCTTAAATTTCTGCCCACACCCATTGAAACGATAGCGGAAAGACGGCTGGTAACAACGCCGCAGAAAAGGCCTGCTACAACAAGGGCAATCATAATGCCGCCTATCTCTAAAACCATTACCATATCCTTATTTGGGATTGCAACGTCAATAAGTATGGAAAGAAGAGACGGCAAACCTAAGGCAGAGAGAGTTGTACCAAGCACGGTAAGTACAATAAGCACAAGCTCTTTTGTGTAAGCCTTAAGCTCTTTAAATACACATTTCATTGTTCTCCTCTCCTTTATTCGTGCTTTTCAAAGGCAGACATAATAAGTCTTACACCATACACAAGAAGTGCTACGCCTATCATATAGCCAATGGCAAAAGCAGCATATAAAAGGTGAGTTGCGGCGTAAAGACCTGTTACAATAAGCAGTATGTTCATAATAAGGGAAAACACCCATATTTTACTACCAAGCTTTTTAACAGCAACGGCACCGAAAATTCCTGCAATACCTGCATAAATCATCCAGCAAACGAACATTATTAAAATCATAATGTCAAGCATTGCACGCACCCAAGGAATAAACATAGCAAGTACTGAAAGCACAGCCGCACCTATTCCGAAAATAAGCTGGATAACGCCGTTGGCCGCAAGCTTTTTTCTACCCTCGGTGTTTTTTTCGGCCTTGTTGGTAGCAAACTCAAATATACTGCAAATTCCCATTACACCAAGTAGAATAGCCACAATAAGGCTGGAGCTTAAAAAAGTTGCTCCCGGGAAAAACATACAGTAAACTGCACCGAAAATTGAAAAACCGCCTAAAATACAGTTGAAGGTTTTCACAAAATCCTCTCCTTTTTTAAATATAATTATACATAATTAGAGTAGCACAAAAATAACGTTTTGTATATAGTTACGGACATTTTCTACTTTTTGCGTAAAATTGAGTAATACTTTGTCTAATAATTATACAGACCGCACCTCTTATCACCTGATTTTTCAGTACTGCTTGAAGTTTTATGTTTATACATAAAGGGAATTTATATAAATCAACTCAGCTTTTTTAATATAAAAACAGGATAGATTGACGAAAATCTTCAAAAGCTATAGACAATCAAACCTTGCTCTGTTAGAATGAACTTGCATAAAGGGGAGTAGTTCGCAGGAAACTGTGATATATTTCGTCAGTACACATACCCTTTGGGGTATCGGATATATCTTAAAGAGCGAGACTTTTATTGCAGATTCCCAAGGGATTTTGCAATGAAAGTCTTTTTTTATTCCCTAATTCAATTCAGGAGGCTTAATATGAAACCGTGGTATCAGATGTCGAAAGACGAAATCTTCGAAAAGCTTTCGGTTAACACCGAGGGTCTTACTTCGGAAAAATCTAAAGAAATTCTTGAAAAAAACGGCGAGAATGTCCTTAAAGAGGGCAAAAAGAAAACTGTTTTACAGGTTTTCTTAAGTCAGTTTGCAGATTTGCTTGTAATTATCCTTATTGCGGCGGCTGTAATCTCGCTTATCTCGGGCAATGTTGAAAGCACCATTGTTATTTTTGCGGTTATTGTTTTAAATGCAATTTTGGGCACAGTTCAGCATATTAAGGCTGAAAAATCTCTGGAAAGCCTTAAATCCCTTTCTTCTCCCAATGCCAAGGTTATCCGTGACGGTGTGAAGATTGAGATTCCCTCAAAGTTTGTTGTAGAGGGCGACATTGTTGTTCTTGAAGCAGGCGACCTTGTGGTAGCCGACGGCAGGATTATCAATAACTACTCCTTACAGGTTAACGAAAGCTCACTTACAGGTGAATCCACAAACGTTGACAAAAGTGAAGATATTATTGAGGGGGAAGTTCCTCTGGCAGACCGCAGTAATATGGTATTCTCAGGCAGCTTGGTTACCTACGGCAGAGCATTGGTGGCAGTAACAGGCACAGGTATGAACACCGAAATCGGTAAAATCGCCTCTCTTATGAATGCCGCCAAGGAAAAGAAAACTCCCCTGCAGAAGAGCCTTGACTCTTTCTCCAAAAAGCTTGCTATTATCATTATGCTTGTGTGCGTTGTAGTGTTCGGTCTTTCTATGTTCAACGGCTTCAGAGGTGTGGAAAACCCCGACACAATGAAAGTTGTAATGGACTCTCTGCTTTTTGCAGTAGCTTTAGCAGTTGCTGCAATTCCTGAGGCTTTAAGCTCTATTGTTACCATTGTTCAGGCAATGGGCACCCAGAAAATGGCTAAGGAAAATGCAGTTATCAAAGACCTTAAGGCAGTTGAAAGCCTTGGCTGTGTGTCTGTTATCTGCTCTGACAAAACAGGTACACTTACTCAAAACAAAATGACTGTTCAGCGTCTTTACGTGAACGGCAAGAAAATCCACGAAGAAGAGCTTGACTTAAAAGACGAAAACCACAAACTTCTTCTTTACAATATGGTTTTAAATAACGACTCCAGCATTGTAGACGGCGTAGGTATAGGCGACCCCACAGAGTACGCACTTCTTGAAACCTACCGCAAAATAGGTCTTAATGAAAACGCCCTCAGAAACGAGCTCAAACGCCTTGAGGAAGTTCCCTTTGACTCTGACCGTAAGATGATGAGCACAAAGTTCAATATTGACGGCAAAACTTACGTGCTTACAAAGGGTGCTCTTGACGTAATTTTAGACCGCACAGTTAAGATTGCAACCGCCGATGGTGTAAGAGATATTACAGACGAGGACAAAACCGCAATCTTAGAGCGTAACCGCAAGTTCTCTGAAAATGGTCTGAGAGTTCTTACCTTTGCTTACAAGAACACCGACGAGCCTTTAACAGTAGATACAGAAAAGGACTTTACATTCTTAGGTCTTGTTTCTATGATTGACCCTCCCAGAGACGAGTCAAAGCAGGCGGTTAGCGATGCCATCCGTGCAGACATAAAGCCTCTTATGATTACAGGCGACCACAAAATTACCGCTACTGCCATTGCCAAGCAGATTGGCATTTTCAGAGAAGGCGACATCTCCGTTACAGGTATGGAGCTTGACGCTATGACCGACGAAGAGCTTGACGCAAATATTGAGAAAATCTCGGTTTACGCACGAGTTTCACCCGAGAATAAAATCCGCATTGTTGAAGCATGGCAGAGAAAAGGCAACATTGTTTCTATGACAGGTGACGGCGTTAACGACGCACCCGCCCTTAAAAAGGCCGACATCGGCGTTGCTATGGGTATTACAGGCACCGAAGTATCAAAAGATGCCGCTTCTATGATTTTACAGGACGACAACTTTGCTACTATCATCAAGGCGGTAGCAAACGGTCGAAATGTTTACCGCAACATCCGCAACTCAATCCTCTTCCTGCTTTCAGGCAATATGGCAGGTATCTTAGCAGTTCTTTACTGCTCGGTTATGGGACTCCCTGCTCCCTTTGCGGCAGTTCACCTTTTATTTATCAACTTACTCACCGACTCTTTACCCGCAATCTCAATCGGCATGGAGCCCCCTGCAGGCGACCTTTTAAGCCAGAAGCCCAGAGACCCCAACAAGGGTATTCTTACAAAGGACTTTGCAGGTCTTATGCTCTCGCAGGGTGCATTAATTGCAATTGTAACTCTTATTGCATTCTACCTTGGCAATCCCGCTGAGACTCCTGCACTTGCAAGCACACTTGCTTTTGCAACTCTCACACTCTCCAGACTTTTCCACGGCTTTAACTGCAGAAGCAACCATTCTATCTTCAAGATTGGTTTACTCTCAAATATGTACAGCATCGGTGCTTTCTTAATAGGCACACTGCTCCTTGTAATCGTTCTTTTTGTTCCTGCAATCCAGAGCTGGTTCGCTGTAACAACCATTGACCAGACTCAGTTCGGTCTTATCTGGCTTTTAGCCTTTATCCCCACATTTATTATCCAGCTTATCAAAGTAATCGCAGACCTTGCAAACAGAAAGAAAAAGTAAATAAGTCTTTAATAAAAACACAAAACCGCCTGAGCAAAACTAAATGCTCAGGCGGTTGCTTTTGTTAGCGGGCAGTCGAAGACGTATGCCCCTATAATACATAACTTAACCTTCAATTACCCAATCGGGTATTGCTTCAAAACAAACTTCCTTGCCCATATAAGGAAACGTAATTTTGTGCGAAAAAAGCATAGGAGCTTTAAGCTGACTTTTTGAGCCGTACTTATGGTCCCCCACCAAGGGAAAACCACGGCTTGCAAACTGCACTCTTATCTGGTGGCTTCTGCCTGTATAAAGGCGGATATGCACAAGGCTCTCCTCACCCTCAGTAAGCCTTTTGTACTCAAGCTTTGCTTTCTTGACCCCTGCCCTTTGCCTTTTTACTACAAAGACCTTGTTTTTTCGTGAATCTTTAAAAAGCAAATCTTCAAGAACACCGCTTTCAGGCGGTGTGCCGTGAACCATAGCAAGGTACTCCTTTACCATAACCCCTTCCTGAATTGCCTTTGAAAGGGCGGCGGCAGTTTTCTTAGAACGGGCGTACACCATTACGCCGCCTACATTTTTATCAAGCCTGTGGAGGGTAAAAACCCCTGAGCCTGTTTCTTCGCATAAAGCCTTTGGTACTTCACTCTCTGAATCAAGCCCCACAGGTTTTATTATTACTATTATATTTTCGTCAGAATGCAGTATTTCCATATTAAATCACTTTTCTTGCTTTATTGTGTAATTAAAAAGTATAACGTATAACAGCAACCACAAAATATTACAACTACATAGCCTATCACTCACAAAACCGCCGTTTTAATAAACGACGGTTTTGCATCAATACTATTAATCTACAGGCACAAAGGGAAGCTCGATTCTCTGAACTTCTGTAGTTGGAGTTGTCTGAGCCTCGGTGGTTTCGGCTACAGGCTTACTTTCTTTCTGGGGAGCCTGAGTATTATCAGGGGCGTTTGTATTATCCTGAGGAACTGTAATAATCTCAAGGTCGTTTTCACCCAGAGAAAACTCAGGAATAATTTCTGAGGAATCTGTACTTTCAGCGTTACCGCTTTCCTCTGATGCATTGGCTGCAGTTGTAGCCGCCACGGCAACTGTTGATTCTGGCTGTGTTTCGCCTAAAGCAGGCTCATTGGTGCTACAGCCTGCTATTGAAATGACTATCAAAACCAAAGCGGTTATAAGTATAAAAAATCTTAACTTGTTCATAAAACCATTCCTTATTGTTTATTAAGAAGCAGGCACAAAGGGAAGCTCGATGGGCTTATTAGGGTCGCGAGTAGCTTCTGTTGCCTTAGTTGCCTCTGTTGTTTCGGTGGGATCTGTAACTACTGCAGAAGAACTTGGCTGTGGTGCTTCTGTGGGGTCAGTTACTACTGCAGAAGAGCTTGGCTGTGGTGCCTCTGTGGGGTCAGTTACTACTGCAGATGAGCTTGGCTGAGGTGCCTCTGTGGGGTCAGTTACTACTGCAGATGAGCTTGGCTGAGGTGACTCTGTAGGGTCAGTTACTACTACAGAAGAGCCGGGCTCGGTTTTTTCTGCAGAAGGCTGTGTGTTCTCACTTGTTTCAGGCTCGGTCAAAACAACTGATGTACCTGCAACAGATGCATCCTGAGAAGCTGTAGCTGTAGTAACAGGCTCAGTTTTTTTATCGGGAGCAAAAAGCTCGTCAACAAGTCCTGCAATCCACTTCTGCAAATGGGTAGCGTCCTTTATGTTTACTCCCTCTTTGCCGTCAACATCGGCAAGTTGGAGCTGAAAATCGAGAACTTCGGTTATTTTTGCAAGATGCTTCTGAATAAGGGTAGCATCCTTAATGTTAACCTTTGCATCAAGGTTAACGTCACCCTGCTTATTCTCCACACCGGGAAGAATAGGCAGGTCATTGCCTGTGGCAACAACTGCAACTAAGCCTGCTGACAAAATAAAAATTGCAACAAGCACAACTGATAAAAACTTTTTACACATAAAAAATCCTCCTTATTAATGACCTTGCTTTGAGTAAGCTTCTTTAAAGGGCACCACTGTGCCGTCGGCTTCCTTAACACTTACGTTATCAAGGGTTTTGGAAAACTGACCGCGGATTTCAGCAAGGTAAACCTTGTAAAGCTCCTTCTGCTCCTTAGTTTCTGCCTCGGTAAGCCCCTCTGCCTTTTTCTTTTTCGCAAGCTCGTTTATTCTTTCAATCATTTTTTTGTCCATAAAATCACCTTTTGCACATTCTCTATACAATATAATAACATAATTAAATTCTATTTCAAGTCATTGAATTATTTTTTTATGTATGATATCATAATTTCAGATTTTGGTAAAGGACGATAGTATGAAAAACGAAGATTTCAGCCTTTTTAAGCCTCAGGGTATAGAGGCTTGCTACCAGACCCTTAACAAGGAAGCAATAAACGATTTATCCGTAGATTTTATATGCAATGCTTTAACCCAGGACCCTTATGAGCTTAATGTTATAAAGGGACTTTTAATAAACATAACCGACAACGAAGAGGTTATTAAATACCGCTGTGATGTTTTCGAGGATTTTCTTAACTTTCCTGCGCTCAGAGATAATTTAACGGCTCTGCTTTTAAAGCTTAAAGATTTAAGGGAGATTGAAAGGTTTCAGAAAGACACCGAAGCCTCTTCCCTGTGGCAGCTTATAAACCGCTTACGCGAGCTTGACGGCTACGTGGACTGTATTACCGCCATAAAGGAAACTTTAGAGCAGATTGACGTTAAATCCGCAGGTCTTATTAAGCTTAAAGAAATGGTGCAGGCAATTTACTCTGACAACGGCTTTACAGAACTTAAGGCAGATATCACCGAAATGTTCTCTATGGTCAGAGATATAAAAAGCATCACCTTAGGCGTTAACCTTGACTCCTTGCTCCGCCCTAAAACCGTAGGTGTAATTTCCATAAACGACAAGGCGTTTACCGACAGCGGACTTCTGAAAAAATTTATGAACTTCGCCTCAAATCAAAGCGAGCTTAACCACGGCACTGAGGTATCTGTATTTACTCATTTTCATCCTGCTAACCCCTCTACGGCAAGCTTCGGCTTAGGCACCGCTGTAGTAGGTGCACAAAAAGATTTATCACGCTTTGAAAACTCAAGTCTTACAGGGACCGACCCTATGTCAGACGCACTTAAAAAAGTTGTTTCCGACATTTTAAAACGAACTGTAAATAATCTTAAGTCAACTCTTAACAAATACGTAGGCAACAGCGGTTACACCTTTATAACCTTGATGCCCGAAATCACCTTTTACATCCGATTTTCAGAGCTATGGGATAAAATCAAAGCAAAAGGCTTTACACTTTGCAAAGCCGAGATTTTAAAAAGCGAGGACCGCCTTACAGAGGCTAAGGGGATTTATAACCTTAAGCTTGCCATAAACGCCTTAAGCGGCGAGGACAACACAAAAGCTGAGGACATTGTTACAAACGACTTTAAGTTTAGTGAGGACGCAAGAATTTATATTCTTACAGGCCCTAACCGAGGCGGTAAAACCACCATAACTCAAGCTGTGGGACTTGCTTTTCTGCTTGCACAGAACGGCATTTATGTTCCTGCATCTTCTATGAGCTTAAGCCCTGCTGACAACATCTTTACCCACTTCCCTGCTGACGAAAACGACACCGTAGACTTGGGCAGACTTGGCGAAGAAAGCAAGCGACTTGCCGAAATTTTCTCCTCTGCTACCAAAAGGAGTCTGCTTCTTTTGAACGAAAGTCTTGCAACCACCAACGTGTCCGAAGGACTTTACATTGCAAAGGACGTTATCAAAGCTATGAGGTATCTTGGCGTAAGATGTATTTTCAACACTCACATGCACGACCTTGCACGTAACCTTGAGGAAATAAACGAGGGTATCAAAGGCGAAAGCAAAATTGAAAGTATGGTAACAGGAGTAGAAAACGGCAAACGTTCCTTTAAAGTTTTCATTTCTCCCCCTCAGGGCGTAAGCTACGCCAAAGATATTGCAGAAAAATACGGAGTAACCTTTGAAAGCATTAAGAAAGACATTGATTCAAAAGCATAACACACAAAAAAACGCCGTGGAATTTTACGACCACGGCGGTTTTTAAGATTATATTGAGAATTAAAAGGAATCTTATTAACGTTTACTTAACTGTCAGCTCAACATCGCCATATGTATCCGTTTCAGCATGGATAATAATCGCATAGGTTACGCCTTCTTCCAGGCTTACATCCCCTACGGTAAATGTGCCGTTAGTAACAGTAAATTCGCAATCAGCAACAACAGGGTCATAGTCCTTGATATCACGTGCTAACAGGTCTAAAGTGATTTCTGCATCTGATTTGAATGTTAAATCGAAAGTTCTTGTTTCATCAGCAGTAAAGCGGAAAATACACTCGCCGTGACCCCAATCCTCCTGATCTGCTAACTGAATGGGTGTGTTCAAAGCGATTTCTTCGCTGTCACCGCAAAAAAGTTCAAGTTCGCTGATATACTTGACAGTTACCTCTTTCTCAGACTCGTTTGAAACTACTGCAAAGAAAACGTCTGAGAAACGGTCGTTCATACTAACGTACTGGTAGATTCCGCCTGTTTCGTAAATCTCGGAGCTATCATAACCGCAGGATGTAAAGTTTGCATCAAACATCTGAACGCTTAAGTTATCGCCCTCTGCGCTTACAAAGTTAGTATAGCCGTCTTTTGTGTTCTTAATCTCAAACACCTTTGTCTCCTCGGGCTGAAGCTTTGCTTCATCGCCAAGCTCTAATGCGGTAATACCCTTTACGTCAAAGGACTCAATAAATTCGTCACAAGCTACCACATTAAATGCAAACTTTGCCTCACCTGTGTAGTATTCGTTGGGGATTTCAAACTGATGTACGCCTTTGTCAAGGAACATAATAATCACAGATTCGTCTTCACAAAAGTCTGCAAAGTTCGCTGCCTCACCATTTTCGTCAAGTGCATAGAATCTGATAAGTCCGCCTGTTGTTTCGTTTTTGGAAGCAGACATTTCGTAGTAGCCTTCTTCTTCAACATTTACATTCACAATTCCAACTGCATGAGTAGGGATAACCATATCGGAAATTGCACCCTGTCCCGCGGTCATATCGAAGGTAACTGTCTCTTGCTCTGTCTCATCGAATAAGAAGACATTGTTGAGCTGGCCTGTTGCCCATGCTACGGTCGCTGTTGACATAATCATCAGAACTGCTAACGAGATAATCAGTGAGATTTTAAAAATTTTGCTTGCGTTGTGTTTTGTTTCTTTCATGTTTTTCACCTTTCTAATTTTGCCAAGGTATCCTTTTCCTTTGGCTTTTTAAATTTATTCAGTCGTTTTCCAACCGTGAATACAACTTAACATATCGTTCACACTTTCGCAACAAATTGGGATAAAGGGTCAATTTCTGGGATAAACCGCCCGTTAGCCACTATTCAAACACAAAAACGCCGTCAGATTTTACTCCGACGACGTCTTTGCAGATATATATTAAGAATTGTGGGGAAAGCTGTCTTAACAGGACAGGACTGACGAACACCTTTGAGAAGCCCTGTCCTTTTTCAGGCAACCTACTGTGCCTGATGTATACAAAAAAGCATTAAGCTTTTTGTCTTAGTTATCTGTGTTTCCTTGACTGCACCTGTAGCTTACCACACCAAAAATCTTTTAGCAACAAATTGGGACGAAAGGCAATTTTTAGGGATAAACCGTAAGTTAGCACTTTGAGGGCGTTTCCGCCTGTGGTCAGGTTACATATTAAGGCAAACTCCCATTTAAGGCGGGGAAATTCACTTATATTTATATATACTCAGCCAACCGCACTCTGCCACTGCGCCTCTTTAAATCCGATAAGCACAAAATCATTTGACACAAGCAAAGGTCTTTTAACAAGCATACCGTCACTTGCCAAAAGGTTTAGCATCTCCTCTTCGCTCATATTCGGCAGCTTATCCTTAAGTTCCATGGAACGATACAAAAGCCCGCTTGTGTTAAAAAACTTTTTAAGAGGCTCTGTGCTTTTCTCAAACCACGCTTTAAGCTCCTCAGCATTTGGGTTATCAGCCTTGATATCTCTTACAACATACTCTATATTATTCTCCTCAAGCCAAGCCTGAGCCTTTTTGCAGGTAGTGCACTTGGGGTAGCAGATAAATGTAAGCATAAACATCCTCCTGATATTATAATACATTTATATTATCATAAATTCACGCACATCGCAACAAACCCTCTGATTTTCTACAAACTAAAAAGAGGATTTCCATTAAGGAAACCCTCTTTTCATTGAATCAGTTATTAATTTGAGCTAACATATGCTTCTGCCGCCAAATTATAAGCATAAAGAGCTTTTATTACGTTCTTAAGATTTTCGTTATTGCCGTTTAAAACAAGATTGCCATAGCTCAATGCATTGTAATCAAGGCTAAGCTCTCCTACGGTAACTACATAATCATCGTCAAGGCTCTGGGCGGGGATATCCTCAATTTTAACCTCGTAAAGATTATTCTTCTTAACCGCCTCAACTTCCGTGTCGTTTACATAGAACGCAGGAATTTCTGCTTCGTTTTCAACCTTAAAGTAATGCTTTATTGTGGTTTCGCTCTCTAAGGTAAGCTTTGAGCCGTAGTAACTTACATTTGCATCTTCGCCTTCAAGTACAAAGCCATAATCTGTAAGGTCAGTGTCTGCAAGGGCTTTTTCTTCTTCACTCAGACTTGCATTTGCAAGATTTGTGAGGTTATAGCCGAAATATACCTGAGCATTTGCACCGAAGTTAAGCATTGCCTTAACAAGAGGTGCAGACTTTGTATAGTAGGGGTTACCTACAGTTGCTTCTTTAATTATGTAGTCGGCATATTCCTTTACAGAATACTCAAAAACTTCGCTCTCGCTATCGGTTGCAATAACCTGGGTTTTAACAGGTTTTGTCATTTCCTTGGCGGCTATTTCACAGGTAAAGATATAATTGCCGTTTTCGTCAGGCTCAACACTATTAACAGCTACAGCCTGCTTACTGCCGTCAGGAAGTGTGAACACAACCTTAGCATTTTCGTCATTAATCACTGTTTCGTCAAGGGTCATATATGCATTGATTGCAATGTTACCTGTAAGACTTATTGTATAGCCAAGGATATCTGTGTTATCAACAAACAGATGCAGGGTAGCATCCTTCGTGACGCTGTAATCCTGTAAAGTGTTTCCCTCTTCAAGGACTTTGCCCGCAAAGACAAGGGCCTGCTTTTCCACAGGTGTTCCTATCTTCTCAAAGATCTTTGCTTTTACATCTTCAACTCGGTCAGTAGGCTCAACCTCCAGGGTAATGTGCTTTCCGCCTTCTTCGTATACCTTGACAAAAATCTGCATAGCACTGGCGTTAACAACAGAAATTACTGTCATTGTAGCAAGAATGCTAATGCACATAATTATGCTCAGCAAGGTTTTTATACTTCTTTTCATAAAAAATCCTCCTTAAAACATTATACTCTTATACTTCATAATATCATAAATTAAAACTATTTCAATGCTATAATTTATCTTAATAATTAATCAGTAAAAAAACAACCATAAATAAATATTTCACACAAGTCGTGACAAAATTAAGCATAAATTTTTATCTCTATTTTATTGACTTTAGGAAAAAAAAAGACTAAAATTATAAAATAGCGGTAAAGTTTTCACTTTGCACATAATATTACTTTAGAGAGGTGAGAGTTAATGGACGCAGGAAGTAGTACCGGCACGGTTCCCGGGCGAAGTTGCAGTGTAAATTTTGCAGATTTTTCTGCGTTTATTAACTTTTTTACTGCAATATAAACTGAGGGAAAAGTGTCTTTTACTTCCGCCTATTACTTTTAGGAGGAAACACTTATGGAAAGGAACTTTGTAACAGTTGATGTAACAATCAACAAGCTTCTTGACGAAAAGAAGTACAAAACCCTCAGGGATATCCTTACCACTATGAACGCCTACGATATCGCAGTTTTATTCGGCGATATTCACGACTCCAAGGTTCAAATTCTTTTCAGAATGCTTCCTAAGGAGCTTGCCGCTGATGTTTTTGTAGAAATGGATGAGGATACCCAAGAGTTTTTGATTAAAGGCTTTTCTGACAGCGAGCTTAAAGACGTTGTTGATGAGCTTTCAGCCGACGATGCGGTTGATATTATTGAGGAAATGCCTGCCAACGTTGTAAAGAGAATTTTACGTCAGGCAGATGCAGAGACAAGAAAACAGATTAACGAGCTTTTAAAATACCCTGACGATAGTGCAGGCTCCATTATGACAACGGAGTTTGTAAATCTTCGTCCCAGTATGACAGTTGATCAGGCGATTTTAAGAATCCGCCGAACAGGTATTGACAAAGAAACAATTTACACCTGCTATGTTACTCACGACAACGGAAAATTAGCCGGTGTTATTACTATCAAGGATATTCTCCTTGCAGATGAGGACGATATTATCGAAAACCTTATGGAGGAAAATGTTATCTCCGTGGGCACCCTTGACGACCAGGAGCAGGTTGCACAGATGATTCGTAACTATGACTTTCTGGCGGTTCCTGTTGTTGATACCGAAAACCGACTTGTTGGTATCGTTACCTTCGACGACGCCGTTGACGTTATGGAGGAAGAAACCACCGAGGATATCCAGAAGATGGCGGCTATTACCTCTTCTGACAAGCCCTACACCAAAAGCGGCGTTTTCGAAACCTGGTGGCACAGAATCCCTTGGTTATTATTGCTTATGATTTCTGCCACATTTACGGGCATAATAATCTCAAGCTGCGAAAGCCTGCTTCAGGGCGAACTTATTATTTTAACATCTTTTATACCAATGCTAATGGGCACAGCCGGTAACGCAGGCAGCCAGTCCTCGGTTACCGTTATACGTGCTCTTTCCCTTGAAGAAATCGAATTCAAGGATATTTTATGGGTTATCTTTAAAGAATGCAGAGTTTCAATTATCTGCGGTGCAACCCTTGCTGTTGTTAACTTCGGAAAAACCCTGCTTATTGACGGTTGGCTTCTCCAAAACCCCAAGGTCACACCTGAAATTGCACTTGTCGTCAGCTTGACAATATTTGTTGTTGTAGTTGTGTCAAAAATCGTCGGCTGTTCTTTGCCGATGGTGGCAAAGAAGATAGGTATGGACCCTGCAGTTATGGCAAGCCCATTCATTACCACAATTGTTGATATTGTATCTCTTTTGGTATTCTTTGCTATTGCCACTCTCGTACTTCAAGCATAAGAGGGTCGTCAGCTTTGAAACTAAGATTTATTTCACTATTTATTGCCACAGCGGCCATTATCTCGGCTTGCTGTGGTATTTTTTATGTCCAGAACCATGAAAAAGAGGTTATTCATCCTCATAATAATACCTTAAAGGCAGAGTTTACCTTCAGCCTTGACACCGCAAAAAAGAGCCTCAACCTTTGTTCTCTGGCAGGTTATCCCGAAAATCTTACCGCCGCCTTGGAAAGTGAAGGATTTGAGGATGTGGAGTATTTTCAGTACGAAAACTCCTTAAAATCCGACAACAAGGCAGGGCTTGTGCTTTGCCGTAAAGAGGACTTTTTAATGGCGATTATCAGAGGCACCAAGGATGAAGAGTGGTATTCAAACTTCTATGTAGGCGAAGGAGTGGAGCACGCAGGTTTTTCTAAAGCCGCAGAGCTTGTGCTCGAAAATATTAACGATTATATGAGCAGTCACTCTTTAAACAAAGCCCACACCGAAGTTTTGGTAACAGGCCATTCCCGAGGGGCGGCGGTGGGAAACTTAGCATCGGCTCGGCTTATTGATGCAAATGAGTTTAGAGCTGTGTCTGCTTACACCTTTGCCTGCCCTAACACAACAATGATAGAAAACGCTGAGGATGAAAAATACAAAAGCATTGTTAACATCCTGAATCCTCAGGACTTTATCTGCTACATTCCCCTGCCTCAGTGGGGCTACAAACGCTACGGCAAAACCATAGAACTGCCTGATTCTGACACCAAAGATTTTGATATTCTTTATGAGGAAATGAAAAGTGCATATCTTGCCAACACAGGCAATGAGCTTCGGGATTTTCCAAATAAAGGCAAGGACGTGGAAGATATTATAAGCTATCTGGCACTTACTGCTCCTACTCCTGAGGATTACTATGAAAAAGAAATAACTGTCGGCAGTTTTCAGCTTACCATGTATGACTATATGATGAAGTTGGCCGCAGTTATGAGCGGCGAAAATCCGCTTTTACACGGACTTTTTATGCTTAGCTGCAAGTCAATTCCCGAGGTATCTGCCATTACGGAATTTGTTTTCAGCGGACTTACGGAAGAGGAGCTTAAAACCACCTCTTCTTTAGACAAAACCCCCGTGGTAATCAACCATATGCACGAAGCGTATATGGGGTGGTTTAATGTTTTGAATGAGGAATACTTCCTTAACACAAAACAAGATAATTAATTTTCCCAACCCTCAGTTAATCAATCGTCACCTCAATATGAATCTATCCAAAGGCTAATTACCTCCCGTGGCTAACGGGCGAATTGCCCCGCGGGTGGCTCTAACCCGCAAGGAGGAATTTTTATGATAAACAGAAAAGTAGCACTTATCGGCACAGGTATGGTGGGAATGAGCTTTGCGTACTCCTCACTTAACCAGAATGTTTGCGACGAATTAGTGCTTATTGATATTGACAAAAAACGTGCTGAGGGCGAGGCAATGGACCTTAACCACGGTCTTGCCTTTTCACATTCAAGTATGAAAATTTACGCAGGCGGCTATGAAGATTGCAAAGACGCAAGCATTGCAGTAATCTGTGCAGGTGTTAACCAGAAGCCGGGTGAATCAAGGCTTGAGCTTTTAAAAAGAAACTATGATGTTTTCAAGTCTGTTGTTACCTCGGTAACGGAAAGCGGCTTTGGGGGAATTTTTCTTGTTGCCACAAATCCTGTGGACATAATGACCCGAGTAACCTATGAGCTTTCGGGTTTTAATCCAGCAAGAGTAATAGGCTCAGGCACTACTCTTGATACCGCAAGACTTAGGTATCTTTTAGGGGATTACTTTTCCGTAGATCCCCGAAATGTTCACGCATATATAATAGGCGAGCACGGAGACAGTGAGTTTGCCCCTTGGAGTCAAGCTATGATCTCCACAAAGCCTCTGTGGAAAGTGATTGAGGATAATCCTCAGAAATTCCGATTTGAAGATATGGAGCAAATTTCCGCCGAGGTAAGAGAAGCGGCACAGAAGATTATTACCGCCAAGCGTGCCACCTACTACGGCATCGGCATTGCCATAACAAGAATTGTAAGAGCGATTTTAAACGACGAAAAAACCGTGCTGACGGTGTCGGCTCGGCTTAAGGGCGAATACGGACAAAGGGATGTTTTTGTGGGAACACCCTGCATTGTGGGAAAGTCAGGTGCCGACAGGCTTATCGAGCTTGACCTGAATGAAGAAGAGCTTAAGAGCTTCTCGGCTTCCTGCGAAATTCTTGGCAGAGAATACGAAAGTCTTAAAATATAAAAATCACAAAATGTAGAAAATAACAGTTTACAAACCACAATATTTATGCTATACTGCAGGTATATTGAGAAATTATGTAAAAATATTTCTGCAAAAGCAGAATAACGGGGTGTAAACTGTATGAAAATCTCCCGCGCA
>JAZTWD010000031.1:0-33924 GCA_045635685.1 Ruminococcus sp. | reverse complement strand
ATGTCGGCTCATCACATCCTGGGGCTGAATTCGGTCCCAAGGGTTCGGCTGTTCGCCGATTAAAGTGGTACGCGAGCTGGGTTCAGAACGTCGCGAGACAGTTCGGTCCCTATCTGTCGTGGGCGCAGGATATTTGAGGAGCTCTGTCCTTAGTACGAGAGGACCGGGATGGATGTACCTCTGGTGCACCAGTTGTCACGCCAGTGGCACAGCTGGGCAGCTATGTACAATCGGATAAACGCTGAAAGCATCTAAGCGTGAAACCGTCTCCAAGATTAGATATCCCATCGCTTTATGCGAGTAAGACCCCTTGTAGACTACGAGGTTGATAGGCTGCGTGTGTAAGCATAGTGATATGTTCAGCTTGGCAGTACTAATAGGTCGAGGGCTTGACCACATAACTATTTAGTTATCTCTTGGTCTTACCCAATCTCAACTACGCTCTTATCTCTACACTTTATTCAGTTTTCAGGGTGTATACCCAATATGAAATTTAACCTCAGAGTTTATGCTCTGAGGTTTTTTTGTTTCTTGTAACATAATAAAGCCTGTGCAGATAAATTCACAGGCTTAATTTTTTTGAACTTTTGCAGTATATCAGTTGTATATATGATGAAAGCTTTCGAAAGGTGATGAGGATGTACAAAACATTTCAAGAATATGTAGACTTATATTCCAAGGATTTGTCTCGTCTTTGTCTTTCTTTGTGTTGTAATACTCAGGACGCTGAGGATTTGTTTCAGGACACGTGGCTTAAGGCGATGAAAAACTACCATAAGTACAACAGTAAATATCCCTTTGACAAGTGGCTTTATGCAATTTGTGTAAATACATACAAGAATACCCTGAAGCTTCATTACAATAGAAACAAGGCAGTTTTTAATACCGCGGAGGATAAGGAATATTTTCTGTATTCCATCCCAGACGACAGTTCTTTGAATCTTGCCGAGTATTTTGAGCTGAGAGGAATTGTTGCTGATTTGCCGAAAAAGCTGAGAACGGTGCTGATATTAAAATCTTTTAAGGACTATAGCCTTAAAGAAATTGCAGATATGCTTGGCATTCCAGAGGGAACAGTTAAGTCTAGACTTCATAACGCCAAAAGTATTATTAAAAGGAGGCTGGGAGAATGAAAAAGAGAGACTCACTCGAAAGAAAATTGCAGGACTTTTGTAATGTTTCACCGCCTTATAAATTTAGTTTCAGATTGGAGGAAAATAATATGAAAATCCGAAATATAAAACCATTTATAGCCGTTGCTTGTGCTATGCTGGTGGTTGTCTGTTCCGTGGCGGTTGGCGTAGGATTCGATAAAAGCACAACACCTGCATCAGAACTTGAAAATTTCGGCTTTATAATCAATGCAAGAGCTGAGAGTGCAACCGCAGATTCAGCAGAAATTCTGACCTTTGAAAGCAAGAAAGTTAATAAGGATAACCCGATGGTTCAGGTTGATGACGAACAGAATTATATGCTGCATTTTGACCATCTGGCACTTGAAATTGAAGGGAATGAGGTTGTAAGTTATAGTGCTAAAGCTGAAAAGGGACAGTTGCATTTTCATGATAGTGCATCCCGATTGAGCGCGAAAAATGTCAAGGGTGCTTCCACCGAAGTGTACGACTACTTTATCAGCGGTATCGAGCTTCTTGATTTACCTGTTGATACTAAGGGAACATATTTGTACTGGCTTCCTGATGCTGAATATGTCAGAAGTGAAAACTCATTGGGGATAAATTTCGATGATTGTTTGAAGTCTGCCGAGGATTACAACAAATATTTTGCAGATGTTGTGACCTTAACTGTTGAGTATAAAGACGGCGGTACTAAAACGGTGTGTATAAACATAACCTTTGATAGCAAGGGATATGTGTATGCGGGTTTGTCGGTAGATGCAAATGAATTGAAGCTTTATTGATCAAAGATAACCAAAAAGCCTGAGCGATAACGCTCAGGCTTTTTGTTTTGTATTTACTTAGTTATTTTAAGAACCAGAAGTAGCCGAATATGGTATTCAGCACAGAAATTGTGATTAAATAGATTGTTACAATCAGGGTTACAGGGGCGGTAAAGAAAGTTAAAAGCTTTCTTTTGCCTGAGATTTCAAGGTTACTATTTTCAAACTTAGACTCTTTGCGTCTTACAAGTTCGATAATAAAAAGCACAAGTCCTGTTATAATCAGGCCGCTTAATGCCATAGCATAAGCGAAGAAAACCAGAAGTAAAACCCAGTTATCAAGTATAGTTTCAATAGGATTGGGCTTAAAATTGCTGGAATCAAGGTTGCTGGCAATGGGGTCACGGATAACAGCTACAAGGTTGTTGCAGAAATGGGCAATCATAGCCGGGAAGATTGACTTAGTCTTAAGATAAATAAAGCAGAAGAACATTCCCATTAATGCGGTGGTACAAACCTGAGGCAGGTTCTGGTGCCATAAACCGAAGAATAAACCTGAAACTATAATCGCGAAAAATTCGCCTAAGGGTTTGTTGTTTTTGAAAATCAAACCTCTGAACATAAGCTCCTCAAATATGGGAGCGAAAATCAACGGTGGAATAATTGCACCCAAGGTTTTTGGAAATGCAATTACGGTCAGAGTCTGAGTAGAAAAGAGGCTGTCCAAGGGTGATACGGAAGTGCCGAATATCATTTGAAGAACCATTGAAACCATAGTCGGTACAGAACCCAGCATTGTTGACGCACCAATGGCAATAATAATCCATTTTACACACCAGCTAAGAGGCATTTCGGGTTTTCTTAATCCCGGCTTTAGTGTTGCACCTTCTTTTCTGGTTATTAGTTTGTAACTTAGCATACATATAGGAAGAATAAGCAGATAAATGAAGATGTACCGCATAAGATTATCGGTGCTGTCGGTCATAGTTATTCCTGCGTTTCGCAGAGCATCAGTGATGAACTCAGGTACAAAGGCGGTGAATCCTATGTAAAGCACAGCGTAGATAAGAAGGGGCAGGGTAGCTCTGTTTGAAATCCTGCGGATTTGTTTTGATGTTTCTTTTAAATTTTCCATAATACCATTCCTTAAATATATATTTGGTCAGAACTGATTTATAGTCAGCTCTGCCTGATTGCCAAACGCAGAAAGCCGTATTTTACCGCCTACGGGCAAAGTGGCTAAAGGCCAGACGTGACCGAAATCAACGCCTGCAACAACAGGGATGTCGGGGTTAATTTTGTCTTTAATTATCTTTCTTAGTGCATTTTCATCAACGCCTGAATCATCCTGAAATCTGCCGAAAATTATTGCCTTAATTTTGTCACCGCCTTTGCAGTGTAAAAGGCTCTGCAAATTACGGTCAAATTCCATAGGAAAGTATTTGCCGACGAGGTTGTCATCCTCGATAAATAAAATCTTATCCTCTAAATCGGGCATAAACTCGGTGCCTTGCAAAAGGTTTAAGGTGCAGAGGTTACCGCCAACAGTAATTCCTTCGCACTCGCCTTCCTGCAAAACGGTGTAGTTGTGATTTTCTGAAGGTATAAGTTTAACGCTTTTATCCCTTTCCGTAACTTTGCAGAAACTATTATAGGTATACTCACGCTGAACCTCAAATCCGAATGTAGAAAAGTGAGGACCATGATATGTAACCAAGCCTGTTTTGGTGTGAATTGCGGTAAGTAAAGCGGTAATATCGGAGTATCCGCAGAGAATTTTGGGATTCTCTTTAATTATGTCATAGTTAATGTGACGTAAGATCTGATTAACATTAAAGCCGCCTATACAGGTGAGGATTGCTTTGACGTTCTGGTCAAGGAATGCATCGTGTAAATCATCTGCCCTGCTTTTAACGGAGCTTGAATTTGAAAACTTGTCAAGTTCATATGCGTTTTTTGAAAATGTTATTTTATAACCTGCATTGGTCAGAAATTCAAGTGCCTTGGCAAAAATTTCCTTATTAACAATAGCAAGACTTCGGCTTGGAGCGATAACGCAGATTTCATCGCCTTTTTTAAGTTTCTGCGGTATCATTTTTTCAATTCCTTTATATATTTTTAGGGCAAAAATCTGCCAACGGACAGGTATCGCACTTAGGGTTTCGGGCTGTGCATGTTTCTCTGCCGAAAAGCACCAAGCGGTGGCAGAAATCGTTGCTTTCCTCAGGTGGTAAAATGCCTCTTAAGAGTTTCTCAATTTTTCCTGCGTCCTTCTCATTGTGAAGTCCCAATCTTCGGGTAATGCGGATACAGTGAGTGTCTACCACTACGGCAGGCTTGCCGTAAACGTCGCCAACAATGAGGTTGGCAGTTTTTCTGCCAACACCTGATAGTGTGGTGAGTGCTTCGATAGTATCGGGCACCTGGGAATTAAAAGTTTCTTTTAACTGCTGAGCCATTCTGACTAAGTCTTTGGCTTTTGTTTTGTAAAGTCCACAGCTTTTGATGTATTCGCCAACTTCCTCAGGGTCTGCATCGGCGAAGTCGTCCACGCCCTTAAAACGCTCAAAAAGTGCAGGGGTTACCATATTAACCCTTGCGTCGGTGCATTGTGCGGCAAGTCGTGTGGCAACTAAAAGCTCAAAAGGGTCTGAGTAAACCAGAGAGCAGATAGCCTCGGGATATTCTTTTTTAAGAGCCTCTACAGCTTTAAGTGCAATTTCAACTGATGTCATATTTTATCTATCTTCTTCCTTTTTCTTTTTATAATATTATATACTTTTTAAATAAAGGCAAAAAACAACCATAATAACAAGAAATAACCACTATATTTTTTGAAATCATTGTGCTATACTGAGCTTATAGAAAAAGCTTAATAATTAGTAAGGGGTAAAATTTATGTTTAAAAACTATATCTTCGATTTGTACGGTACTCTTATTGACATCAGAACCGATGAAGAAGACGACGCCTTATGGCAGAAAATGGTTATGATTTATGGTTACAAAAAGTGTGACTATTCCATTTTCGAAATCCGCAGAAAGTACAAGGAGCTTTGTGCAAGAGAAAAAGAAAAGGTAAGAGCAGAGTTTCCAAAAAGAAAGCACGTGGATATTGACCTTACCATTGTTTTCCGTGAGCTTTATGAGCTTAAGGGCTACACACCCAGCGACGAAGAGGTTAACCTTACAGCAAGCTTTTTCCGTTGTACTTCCACATCTTTTATCAAGCTTTACGACGGCGTTATTGATTTTCTTGAATCACTTAAAAAGAAAGGCAAGAAAATTTACCTGCTTTCAAATGCTCAGAGAAGCTTCACTGTGCCTGAGCTTAAGATGATGGGCCTTTACGATTATTTCGACGGTATCCTCATCAGCTCTGACCACTTTGTTTCTAAGCCTGACTTTGACTTTTTTGATGCACTTTTCAAAAAGTACAAGCTTAAGAAGATTGAGTCAATTATGATTGGTAATGACTTTATTTCAGATATCAGCGGTGCTTACAACTTCGGTATCCGCAGTCTTTACATCCATCAGGAAATTTCCTCTCCCATTACAGGCAAGCTTTTAAGCGACTGGGCTGTTATGGACGGCGATTTCAGAAAAATCAAACCTCTTATTTTAAGATAATTTTAAATCTCCCTCGGATAATGCCGAGGGAGTATTTTTATGCCTTGGCTTTGGTTTCTTCCTTGATTTCGATGTTATAAATATTCTTAACGGACTTCGCATTGCCTACAATTACGGCAAAGAGCACAATTATATTGATAACATTAAAGGCAGAGATTATAAATCTGCCGTGAATAAACTCGCCTAAAATTCCCGAAAAAATCTGACCTAAAATGTTGCCTCCTGCAAACATCATCTCGAAAAAGCTTACAAACCTTGCACGCTTAATGTCGGGCACATAGGCTTGAGTTGTGGAAAGGCGGATGTTATAAACTGCAATGGACAAAAGACCCGTAAAGAGACAGCAAAGCATAATAAACCTTGCAGGAAGATACAGCATAATCATATCTAAAATTCCGATAAGTACGCAACATATTACCGAAACCGTAAAACGCATTTTGCGGTTATATTTAAGTCGGTACTGGAACAAGCCTCCCAGAAGTCTGCCGGCAACACCAAAGGCCATTACAAAGGTGTAAAGGGTGGCGGTGTCATTACAAAGATACTCAAAAATTCCCTGTAACCAACTACCGAAGGCTCCCAGATTATGGGATAATGAATAGAGCAGTGGAAACTGTGCTGTGGCATTAGCAAAATGTTCAGGGCTTGATTTAAAGAAAGGCAGAGCTAAAGTGCCGTAAGCACCTGAGGCGAAGTTCATAACGCAGAAGTAAACCGTAATGGCAAGAAGCCCTTTGTCAGAGGCAGTGTAGCGAAAGCCTTCCTTTATATCTTCTTTATAAGCCGAGAAGGTAAGGTTCTTTTCTTCAGAGCTAAGGTGTCCCTCAGGAGCGTCAATGCGGGTTTCGAAAATTGCGGCAGTAAGAAAGGCGATTACATTGAAAATAAATAGGGGTGCCGCGGAGCCTGCGTTGTAATAAACAAGGGAAGCAACAGGAATCATACAAAGGGCTAAAGGCTGAATCATAGAAGAAACAGCGTAAGCTTTGGAGTAAACCTCCCTGGAAATTGTGTTGGGGAAAAGAGAGTTAAAGGCTACCTCGTAAATGCCGTTGATGCTTCCCACAATCAGCACTAAAATAAGAAAAAGCCAGTAGAAATTAAACTCAAAAAATAAAATAAAAAAGATTATTCCGTACAGAAATGCCGAGATAAAGTCAAGGGTGTATATAACCTTTTTTCGCGAGAAGCGGTCCATATATGCCCCTGCAAACATAGAAAAAAGCATTTTAGGCAGGTAAAAAGAAACGGTAAAAACCGAAAAAAGAAATACCGAGCCTGTCATATCAAAAATCATCAGGCTTATAATATATCCCGACACCGAATTGCCCAGCATAGACACAAAAGAGCCGAGAGTAAGTATTGTAAAGTTTTTGCTCCAGAGGCGAGGAGCCTTTTCTTTTGCTTTCATAGCTTTCTCCAATAAAATTTATGATTATATGATATCACAACGCCTTGGGTATTTCAATACGGGTGTTTTTGGTGGCAAGGAGTAAATAAAAGCCCCAAAACCCCATTGCAAAAGGCTTTCTACTATGGGTAGAGAAGAAAAAAACAAATTCTACTGAGCAAAAATTTTGGGAGAATTGGTTTTTTGACAGTAGGTTGAGAAATCTGAGTTTAAAATGTATAGTGTAAGTTGGAAAATTCAAGAATTAAATTAAGAAACTATGGAGGATTAATTTATGAGCGATTTCGTTTTAAGCTGTTGCTCAACAGCAGACCTTAGTGCAGAAAAATTTGCCGAGCTTAATGTAAGCTACATTTTCTCAAGCTTCAGACTTGATGGTAAGACCTATCCCGATGATTTAGGTAAAACAGTTTCCTACAAGGATTTTTACAAGGCAATGGAGGACGGTGCCGAAACTTCCACAAGCCAGATTAATCAGGACGAGTTCAAGGATTATTTCCGCGAAATTTTAGCAAGCGGTAAGGATATCCTTCACTTAAGCCTTTCCTCAGGTCTTTCAGGTACATTCAATTCCGCCCGTCTTGCAGCAGAAGAAATGAGAAAAGAGTTCCCCGACAGAAAGCTTTACCTTGTAGATTCCCTTGCGGCTTCCTCAGGCTACGGCCTTTTTATGGCTAAGCTTGCCGAGCTCAGAGACAGCGGTATGTCTTTAGAAGAGCTTTACCATTTTGCAGAGAACAACAAAAACCGCCTTCATCATTGGTTCTTTACAACCGACCTTACATACTTTGTAAGAGGCGGCCGAGTATCCAAGGCATCAGGCTTTATCGGCGGTGTGTTGGGCATTTGTCCTCTTCTTGACGTTAACGACGAGGGCAAACTTATAGCAAGAGCAAAAATCCGCGGTAAGAAAAAGGTTATTCCTGAGATTGTTGAGCGTATGAAAGAGCACGCAACAGACAAGCTTGATTACTCAGACAGATGCTTTATCAGCAACTCCGCTTGCATTGAAGATGCTAAGATGGTTGCAGAGCTTGTAGAAGAAGCCTTCCCCAAGCTTAAGGGCAAGGTTGAGATTTTCGATATCGGCACAACTATCGGTTCTCATTCCGGTCCCGGTACCGTAGCACTTTTCTTCTGGGGCGACGAAAGAGTGCGATAAGCCCGCGGAGCCTTAAAATAACAAACACGACGCCGCAAATCGCCGAAGAGAATGAAAGTGCTGTGCATTTTCATTCAGGCAATTTTGGGGAGTGTGCGGTTATTTTAAGACAGCGTAGGGGAGCGAATCGTGATTGAGAGTGCGATAAGGCTTGTTGCCTTAAAAAGGGTCGGTTCGCTCCAGTTTATAGTTAATTTTATATAGAGTCGGACTTCATATTAAATTTATAACTCCTTTTGCTGTGGCAAAGGGAGTTTTTTGTTTACTTTTGGCTTTTGATATGCTATTATAAAAATTATTATGGGAAGTGTTGTTCCCGAAGGTATATTTTTATTGAAAGGATTGTTTTTGATGGCGAATAAAAAGACCAATACCGCTTCTAAAAACAGCGGTAACGAAGCTAAGAAAAAAACAGGCCTAAGCAAATCTCACATTATTATTTCCGTTTTGGCAAGCTTGGCGTTTTCTTTCAGCTTTTTTGTTGTAGGTCCGTTAGGATTTTTCTTTTCTGAGGCTAACCGAGGCTTTTTTGAAAACAACAACATTTATGCCCGCATGATTGTGCCTCTTATGGTAATTGCAGCAGCGGTGTTTTTTGTTATTCTGGCGGCTATCCTTATTCTTGCCACAGGCAAAATGCACACCGTTATGGTAAGTATAATTACCTGGCTTTTAGTGTGCGGATATCTGCAAACCCTTCTGTTTAACGGCTGGACAAACGGCCTTATAGGCGACGGTAACGAAGTTCCCCAAATGCCCGGTGCTGGTATTCCCAATCTGCTTTTATGGATTGTATTGGGTGTAATTATAATTGGTGCACCCTTACTTAATAAAGGCAAGCTTTCTAAGGTTGCAGGCATTGCAAAAATGGTAGTTGTTTACCTTTTGGTTCTTGTTTTTGCCATGCAGGGTGCAGGCCTTTTAGAGACAGTTTTAAGTGCTCCCGAAGAAAAAGCAAACACAGCCTTCCTTTCTTCTGATAATATGTTTGACATATCCTCAAACGACAACGTTGTTGTTTTTGTTATCGACAGATTTGACTATGAGTATTACAAGGCTGTGTTAGCTGATGATCCCACTTTCTTTGATGATTTTGACGGCTTTACATCTTATGTAGATAACATTTCTCTTTACGCAAGAACATATCCTGCTATTACCTCTATGCTTACGGGCATTGAAAACGATTTTTCAGGCACAAGAACCGAGTACTTTACAAAAGCGTACACCACAGGCACTTTTCTTGATGATATGGTAGCAGGCGGTTATGACGTAAATATTTACAGCTCCAACTGGTATGTTTACTCTGACGCTAACGAAATGGGCGACATCAGCAACGCAGTAGGCGCAGGCGATACAGCCAAGCTTAATGACCCCATGGGCCTTTTAAGTGCTATGATAAGCTACTCTGTCTATAACTACGGCCCGGATGTGCTTAAACCTTCTATTAATGTTTCTACCAAAACCTTTGCAAACTTTGCTTCTCAGGATACCGAGCAGGAAATGTATGTAATTGATGACGCAAAGGTTTATGCAGACTTTACTCAGCAGGGTGTTTCTGAAAAGTCAAAGAACAACTTCACCTTCCTGCATTTAAGAGGCTGTCATTCCCCTTATAATGTTGACGAAAACTGCGTTAATGTAGGCGACGGTAACTCTGACCTTATAAGACAGACTACAGGTATTTTCAAGTTCATCAGCGAGTATATTGCCCAACTTAAGGCTAAGGGCGTATATGAGGATGCAACAATCATCATCACCGGTGATCACGCAAACCCTGTTTACGACACCAAAGACGTACAATCGGCCAAGAACACAGCCCTTCTTGTTAAGGAAAAGGGTCAGTATGGCACAGAGTTTAAAGAGTCTGAGGCTCCTGTTTGCCAGGCAAACTTCATTCCTACAATTATAAAATCCACAGGCGTAACTCCTTCTGTAGATTACGGCAAGGCTTACTCTGAGGTGGCAGAGGATGAGGTTATTACCCGTAAGTACCTTTTCGAAAAATCTATTACGGAAAATGACGAACACAAGGACGAAATCGTTGAGTACGAGATTACAGGCTCAGCAAGAGATTTTTCTAACTGGAAGGTTAAGGAACGCCACGAAATAGGTTATATTTATAAGTAAGGTTAAAACTGTCTCCTTTTATGCAAAGGGGACAGTTTTTATATTTTAAAATCCAAGTTTTTTACTCTAAACATCTTGACTTTTCCTTAAAATTATCGTATCATAAATCAAATATATTCAAGAATTAATTTTAGTTGAAGGAGAGAGAAATATGGCTTTTTATTATCAGGAGCCCTCAAGAACATTCAGCGAGTACCTGCTTATTCCCGGTTATACTTCGGAGGAGTGTATCCCTGCAAATGTTAACTTATCCACACCCCTTGTAAAGTTTAAAAAAGGCGAAGAGCCCGCTATCAAGCTGAACATCCCCATGGTGTCTGCAATTATGCAGTCCGTTTCTAACGACACTATGGCAATTGCTCTTGCTAAGGAAGGCGGTATTTCCTTTATTTACGGTTCTCAGTCCATTGAGGACGAGGCTGCTATGGTAGCCAGAGTTAAGAACTACAAGGCAGGTTTTGTTGTAAGTGATTCCAACTTAAAGCCCGACGATACACTTGCAGATGTTCTTAATCTTTACGAGCTTTCCGGCCACAACACAATGGCTGTTACAGAGGACGGCACATCAAACGGCAAGCTTCTCGGTATTGTTACAGGCAGAGATTACCGTGTAAGCCGTATGGAAGCAGACCTTAAAGTTGCCGAGTTTATGACTCCCCTTGAGAAGCTCATCACAGCTCCTGAAACAACAACTCTTAAGGAAGCTAACGATATTATCTGGGAGCATAAGCTTAACTCCCTTCCCATTGTAGATAAAAACGGTAACCTTATGTACCTTGTATTCCGTAAGGACTACTCTCAGCATAAGGAAAATCCCCATGAGGTTTTAGACGCTAACAAGCGTTATGTTGTTGGTGCAGGTATCAACACTCTCGACTACGAAAAGAGAGTTCCTGCTCTTATCGAGGCTGGTGCTGATGTACTTTGTATTGACTCTTCCGAGGGTTACACCTGCTGGCAGGCAAAAACTCTTAAGTTCATCAGAGATAACTACGGAGACAGCATTAAGGTTGGTGCAGGTAACGTAGTTGACAGAGAAGGCTTTATGTTCCTTGCTGAGGCAGGTGCTGACTTTATCAAGGTTGGTATCGGCGGCGGTTCCATTTGTATCACTCGTGAGACAAAGGGTATCGGCAGAGGCCAGGCTACAGCTCTTATTGAGGTTGCATCCGCAAGAGACGAGTACTTCGAGAAAACAGGTATTTATGTTCCTATCTGCTCTGACGGCGGTATTGTTCACGATTATCATATGACTTTAGCGCTTGCTATGGGTGCTGACTTTATGATGCTGGGCAGATACTTCGCTCGTTTTGACGAATCTCCCACAAATAAGCTTATCATCAACGGTCAGTATGTTAAGGAGTACTGGGGCGAAGGTTCTAACCGTGCACGTAACTGGCAGAGATACGACCTTGGCGGCAAGACAAAGCTTTCTTTCGAAGAGGGCGTTGACTCTTACGTAACTTACGCAGGTCCTCTTAAAGATAACGTTGCAAAGAGCCTTTACAAGGTTAAGTCCACAATGTGCAACTGCGGTGTTATCAATATTCCTGATTTACAGAAAAACGCAAAGCTTACTGTTGTTTCTTCAACATCAATCGTTGAGGGCGGCTACCACGACGTAACCCTTAAGGCAACAGGCCAGACAAACTAAATTTTAAAATTAAAGGCTTCCTTTCGCGAGAAAGGAAGCTCTTTATTTTGCTCAGTAGTAATCATTGCCAATTTTTGAGGCGTAATTTTGCAACCTTTGTGAATTGACGATTTCTAAAAAATTCTTATAATTTTATTTATAAAATGAGAAAGAGGTTGGTTTTATGAACCACAAAAAGCTTTTATCCCTGATTATGGCACTTGTACTTGTAATCGGTGCGGTAACTTTTACCGCCAGTGCTGACGAACATAGAACATGGCTTACCGTGGATTTTTGTGAGGATATAGCATCAGCACCTTTTATAGAAACAGGTGTTTGTTATACAGCTACAGTTCCGGGTGCAGAATATTGGCGGACAGATGCGGTTGTTCGTGTTAAGACAGAGGATGTAGACGGATACTATTATCTTCTTGCTTTAAATGAGAACAATGTTGACAGGGAAAGTGAAATAAGAATTCAGCTGACAGATGCAGACAACGAAGAGATAATGTTCTTAAGTCTGGGCTCAGGAGAGGAGCAGGCAGGCTTTGCCCGCCTTAAGGCAAATACAGAATATTATTTATCAGTGATAAATCTCTGGGACGGGGACCCGGGTACACTTATGTTTAACCTTTGGATGGAAGCTTCCGACCCTGAGCCAAATGAAAAGAAAAGCACAATTTCAGTTCCTTCAAATGAATTTTACGAGGGTAACCTTGCAAACGCCGACGATGTGGACTGGATTTGCCTTGGGGATTACGACCAAAAGCAGTACAGAGTGTTGCTTGAATCCAGAGAAGGAGGTCAGCAGCTTCAGGCAGATGTGTATTTTTACTCAGGTTATAAAGATACTATGACTCTGATTTACGGCGAAACAAGCGATGCCGTTAATATTTCCCGTTCAGGAAAGAATGAGTTTTATTATGTAAAAATCACAGGAATTGAGGGAAGCTATGGTGATTATGCCGTAAGGCTTGAGGAGCTTTCCACTATTACTCCCGAAAACGACCGCACACTTAACAGTATTAAGTTTATAAACTCCTACGAAGGCACCTACGACAGTCATATGCTTCAGACTGCTGAGTTTGGCAGAAATTATATTACTTATGTAGACGAAAACACCTGGGTAAAAAGTGCACGTCATATTTTAATAGAAACCGAGGGTGACGAATGCAAATACGAACTGTGGGCAAAAAATGAGGATATCCCCACCGAAAAAGGTAACGTTGTAGTTGAGATTGTAGAAAACAGAAGTAAAGGCGAGCCTGTAATAACTCATATGGAGCTTGAATTGGGTGAGGAGGAGACAGTTGCTTTCGACCTTGAACCTTATGAATATTACTACCTTAAATTCTACACTCTCGACGAAGACGCCAGACCCGGCGGTCTTGTAAACTTCAGAGTTTCCAAGGTAGTTGAAGTTGAGGAAACCGAAACCACTGAGGCAATAGTAACAACCGAGGCAACTGAGGTTACTACTGCAACAGAAATTACAGAAGCCTCAACAGCGGTAATTACTACCGAAGCTACTGAGGTTACAGAGGCTACCGAGCCTTCAGAGACCATAACCTCCACAACAACAGAGCCTGAGGAAGAAACCACAACTGTAACAGTTGCCACCGAGCCCGAGGCTGAAAGCTCAGAAGCTACTGAGATTACCACAGAAGCAAAAACTGAAACAACAGCACCCACAGTGCAGTTTATGCTTGGTGATACAGATTTATCGGGCAAAATCAATATCAAGGATGCAACATTAATCCAGAAAGCTATTGCAAAGCTTGCAACCCTTGACGAAACTCAGAATAAAGTTGCAGATGTAACCGCTGACTCAAAGGTTAACATCAAGGACGCAACTGCAATCCAGAAATACATTGCAAAAATTGAAATCCCCTATAGTATTGGTGAATACATACTGTAAAAATTAGACGAAATGCCCCGACTCCTTAGAGTCGGGGCATTTTATTGTGGTGAATATTACCAATCTTTGCAGGCTAATTTCTAAAACGGCGTTAATTGACACCGCTTTTGTGTAGTTTTATAATTTAAGTGTATAATTTTATGCAAAAGAGGGACTTTTATGAAAAATTCAAAACGACTTTTGGCTTTGCTGTTATCGGTAATGCTTATAATGGGTGCGGTTATGTCTGTACCT
Source organism: Ruminococcus sp. (assembly GCA_045635685.1). GTDB lineage: Bacteria > Bacillota > Clostridia > Oscillospirales > Acutalibacteraceae > Ruminococcoides. Next base: position 19,915 of record JAZTWD010000031.1, on the reverse strand, counting down.
TTTACTGCAAGTGCCAAAGAAGCAGAAATCGCAGAGGTTGGTGCATATTCTCTGCGTTTTGACAGCTTTAAAATCAACGGTCAGCATATGCAGGTTGATAAGGATTATTACTGCATGTTTAACCCTGAGGCTAAAGAGAGCGAGCCTCTTTATGCGGTTCTTGATACCGAAGAGGCAGGCTACTATGTGCTTTATGTTAAAAACAGCGGTCTTACAACAGGCGAGAATAAGGTTACTATCGGCATAGTTGACGATAAAGAAACCCTTGACCAGAGTATTAGTCTTGCAAACGATGAGGAAAGCGAGCTTGCTGTAAGGCTCGAAGGTAACACCCGCTATTTTGTTAAGCTTTGCTACAACTATGAGCAGGACAACTACGGCAGTTTAGACCTTAGGCTTTCTTATTTTGCTGATGCTGAGCCTGACGAAATGACCAACACAATTATTGTAAAAGCAAATGATGCCTACGAAGGAAGCATTGACGTTGCTGAGGATAAGGACTGGATTTTTGTTCAGATAGCAAACGACAAAAAGCATAGCTTTACTCTTGAAAATCTTAACGAAGACGCAACTGCTTTTAAGGCAGAGGTATACGATACTAAAAATAACCTTCTCGACACAGTTACCACAGAAGCTGAAAACTCTGTAACTGTAGAGTTTGCAAAGCCTTCTGAGGTCGTTTCCTATTACGTTTGCGTAACAGGTATTAATAATGATGTTCGCGGCAAATACTCCATTAAAATGGAAGAAGTAGCACCCACTTCGGTTGAAATTCCTCTTGATGAGGACTATTACGACTCAATTACAGGCTACAACACCGAGGGCGGTCACGATTACCTTAAATTCACAACCATTGATAAAGACGCATACTACACCATTAATTTTAAAAATATTAACATAGACACTCACTCCTGGTCTAAGGAGAATGGCGTTCAGTGTGTGATTACCAATGCAAACGGCGAAGAAATCGACAGAATCAGACTTATTCCTGCATCCGAAGGCTCCACTACATTAAAACTCAAGCCTGACACAACCTACTATATGCAGGTTTACAACCACTATCTTCCCGATACAAAGGGCGGTAACTATAAGATTAATATTTCCTACGTTCTTGACCCCGATAAGAACGATATGGAAAACGCAACAGAGTGGTCTTTAGAAGAAAAGTACTACGGTAATATTGCCGCCCGTGGCGACGGTGACTGGTTTAAAATTACCACAAACGAAGAAACAGACTATACCTTTACTCTTAAGAACATCAGCATTAAAACTCACTCCTGGTCGCAGGATCTGAGATTCCGCGGTGTGATTTATAATGACAAGCACGAATCCCTTGCAACACTCAGGATGTTCAGCGGTGAAGAACTCTCTACCCGCATTACTTTAGACCCCAACACCACCTACTACATTGAAATTTTTGACCCCGAGGGAACAACAGGCGACTATAGCTTTGACCTTTCCGTTACAGTTATTATCGACGAAGAAGCAGTTGGTATGGCAAATGCCGTAGAGCTTAAGTATAACGAGGAATACTACGATTCCATCACAGATTGGGACGGCGATAATAAGGTAGACTACCTTAAGTTTACAACTCTTTCAGAGCCTGCTTACTACACCCTTACCGCTAAGAATATCAATATCCCTGCTGATTCCTGGACAGGCGACAATCAGGTTCAGGTGAAAATCTGGAACGAACATAAGGAAGAAATTTCAAAAATTACTTTAAGAGAAGGTGACGAAGGCAGCACAACTGTTTCGCTTGACCCCAACACCACTTACTATGTCCGCATTAATCACAATCAGAATGCGGGCGGTAACTATAAGGTTAAGGTTACTTATGTTCTTGACCCTGAAGCAAACTCAATGGAGCAGGGTAAGACCTTAAGAATCGGCGAAAGATACTACGGTAATATTGCCACTAACGGAGATAAAGATTACTTTAAGATTACCACAGGCGAAAAGACAGACTATATTTTCTATCTCAAGAACATTAACATACCCACTCACTCTTGGTCGGGCGACAATCAGTTCAGAGCAGTTCTTTACAATAAGTACAGAGAAAATCTGGGCGAAGTTATTGCAACAAACGGATCCGAGGGTAACATTAATATTACACTTGAGCCTAACACCACTTACTACATCGGCATCTGGGATCCCGAAAATACCACCGGAGAATACAACGTTATTCTTGCTGACGGCATGCTTTTAGGTGACGTTACTTTAGACGGAGCAGTTAAAATTCAGGATGCAACCCTTATTCAGAAGTCTTTGGCAAAGCTTGCCGAAATGGATGCTAAGCAGGAGGTTGTGGCAGACGTAACCGAAGATGGCAAGGTTAACATCAAGGACGCAACTGCTATTCAGAAGTTCCTTGCAAAAATCGACACAGGCTTAAAGGTAGGCCAGCTTATTCTTAATGAAATTGAGTATGACGAGCCTGCCACCGAGGCTACAGAGCCCGAAACTGAGGTAATCGAGCCCGCAACAACTGTTGCACAGGAAGTTACTACTGAGGCGACAGAGCCCTCTGAGGCGGTTACAACAACCGCCCCCGAGGTAACCGAACCTTCTGAGGTTGTAACCACAGTGGTTACAGAGCCCGTAGAAACAACAGGTGACCCCTTAGAAACAACACCTGTTGAGTCCACAGCAGTTGAGTCTACACCTGCTGAGGTAACAGAGCCTACTGAAGAAGTGTATCTTACTCAGCTTGATGAATTAAAGGCTCTTAATAAAAAAGCCCGCCAGCTTCTTACAGATTATAAGGATTATGAGGACGAACATCCTCTCGATAGCGACAGTGTAGAAATCAAGCTTAAAAAAGCTATGGGCTACGAGGATGATGGAAACGGATTTATTACAGAGCACGAAAAGTTCTTCAGAATCAACGATAGAGTTACTTATTTCCTTATGCACGGTTATCAGTATGTTGATGACTATTCTGAGTATATTCTTAATCTTACAAGTGCTATTGAGTGGTTCAAGTATTATGTAACCGAGGTTCATCCCGAGCCTGTACTCGGCGATAGAATTGTTTATTTTGAAAACACCTTTGACTGGGTTAGCCCTCACATATATTTCTGGAATAGTGAAAAAGGCGATGGCGATAAGATTTGGCCCGGTGAAAAAATGGTTGAACGCAGAGAAGGTCTTTACTATTATGAGATTCCCCGTGAATGTGATATTGTAGTTTTCAGTTCAACAGAGAACTACAAATACTACAGTGTGGAAATTGATTTGACCAAGCACGAAGATGCAGACGGATTCAGACTTATTGATGAATTTAACAACGGATACAGCTACGAAGAAATTGAAGAAGTGGATCCCAGACCTGTTCTTTAATCAAACCAAAAGCCGTGAGCAAATGCTCACGGCTTTAGTATTTATCAGGCGTTCTACTGTGGGTAGAGGGCGGTTTTCGGGCGGTAGAAGGAATGAGTGTATGGGGTAGAAGTAAAAAGGGCAAGGTAGGTTGAAGGTGAGGTTTTAAGGTCATATAATTTGGGCAGATGAAAAAAAGTTTGCCTCGGGCAAATGAAAGTTGATTGCAGGTCGGATATAAGACCACCGCAAAAATTACTATTTGGAGGTAAGTATGACAAACACAATTAAGATTAAGAAAACCAGAACCAAACTTTCAGACAGAATCCTGCCCTCTTACACCAAGGCAGAGGAGCTTTTCAATATGGTTTCCCATATTGTAGGCGCGGCTTTCGGTGTGGTTGCGTTGGTTTTTTGTGTGATTCACTCGGCACTTAAGGGAGATGTATGGGGTGTGGTAGGCTCATCTATTTACGGAGGCTCTCTGGTGCTTCTTTACACAATGTCCAGCATTTACCACGGTCTTCCTATTAATATGGGCAAAAAGGTTATGCAGGTTATGGACCATTGCACAATTTACTTTTTAATAGGCGGAACCTATACGCCTATTCTTCTGTGTTCTATCCGAAAGGTGTCTCCCGGCTGGGCGTGGACAATCTTCGGCATTGTGTGGGGCTTTGCCGCGTTAGCTACAGTTTTTACAGCCATTGACCTTAAGAAGTACTCCAAGCTTTCTATGGCTTGCTACATCGGTATGGGTTGGTGCATTGTAATTGCAGGCAAAGTTGCCATTGAGGCAATTCCTTTTGAGGGTTTGATGTGGCTTCTTGCAGGCGGTGTGGCTTATACCGTCGGTGCAGGACTTTATGCCGTAGGCAAAAAGAAAAAGTTCTTCCACTCTATTTTCCATATTTTCTGTGTTTTGGGCAGTTTTTGCCAGTTTGTCTGCGTTCTTTGGTATGTACTGTAAATTTCAGCAAAACTTTTTATAAACCTATGCCAAACCCCGACAAAAGCAAACGCTTCCATAGGCTATAATTTAAACAGATTATAAAAAAGGAAGTTTAAATTATGGAGTCTATGAAGGCGACTAAAAAGAAGAATAAGCAGGAGCTCAGCGTAAAAGACGTAATTCGACTTGCGGCGTTGCAGGTAGTTTATTTTTTACTTGGGCTTCTTGTGTCAAAAGGAGCTGTGCTCGGCACGCTGGCACCCTTTGGTGCGGCGTATGCGGCGGCAGTTCCTTTTTCTTATGTTCCTGCATCTGCTCTTGGTGCAGGACTTGGTTACATACTTTTAGGTTCAAACGATGCTTTCCGTTACGTAGCGGTGGTAGCGGCAATTGCGGCTCTGCGTTGGCTTTTAAATGATATAAAAAAAATAAGTACCAGCGTTTTGTTTGCTCCTCTTGTGGCTTTTGTGCCTATGATAGCCACAGGAATAACCCTGCTTTTTGTCAGCACAAGCCGTATGACGGATTTTTCCCTAAGCCTTATGGAGGCTGTGGCGGCAGGTGCAGGAGCCTATTTTTTAAGCAGAACGGCGAATCTTCTTATGTCCTCTCAGTCTTTAGGCTCTTTTTCAAAGCAGGAGCTGGCGGTTTTAAGCTTTTCGGGCTGTATATTGGTGCTTTCCTTAGGGTCTCTGGAAATTTACGGCATTTCCGTAGGCAGGATTTTTGCCGTGCTTATAATTTTGCTTGCGGCACGTTATGGCTCAGTAGCAGGGGGAAGTATTTTTGGCACAGCTACAGGGGTTATGTTTTCACTTACCTCTACAGATATGGCTTTTTTAGGCACAGGCTACGCCTTTGGCGGACTTATGGGGGGGCTTTTTTCTTCCACCGGTAAAATTGCTGTGGCAGTTGCCTTTACCCTTTGCAACACCGTGCTTTCCTTTGCGTCAAAAAACACGCAGCTTGTGCTGAGACTTTTTGCCGAAACAGCCTTTGCTGTGGGCTTTTTTATGCTTATTCCCAAGGAAGCAGGTATCCGACTTAAAGCCTCTTTTGAGCCAAAAGAGGAAAGAGCAGGTGCGGATGCCATTAAAACCAATGTTATCCAGAGGCTTTCGTATGCTTCAAAGGCTCTGGATTCTGTTAAAGACTGCGTCCATAGTGTTGCCGCAAGGCTTAAAACCAAGGAAGGCGACAGCTTCGACGGTGTTTTAGCTTATGCGCTTGATTCCACCTGCAAAAGCTGTGGACTTAAAAGCTACTGCTGGCAGAATCAGGAGGATATTACCAAGGACGATTTTTGCCGAGTTGCCGAGGTTTTAAAGGTTGACGGCTTTGTTACGGACAAAACCATTGAAGATAAATTTACGAAAAAATGCTGTAAGAGCAGAGAAATGGCTAAAAGCTTTAACGAAGGCTATCGGGACTTTTTATCTTCTCTTGAGGCTGACAGGCGGATTGCCCAGGTCAGAAGTGCTACCTCGGGTCAGCTAAGTTCGGTTTCCCGACTTCTTTCGGATATGTGCGACGAGTTTGATACCTTTACCCGTTACGACACCGCTGCCTCTGACAGGTTAAGCGAAAAATTAAGGCGTGAGGGCCTTGCGGTTACAGACTGTGCCTGCCGTTTTGAGCAGGGCAAGGGAATGACCGTGGAGCTTGAAATTAAGCTGAGTCGTAAAAAAGAGCTTAACAAAAGTGAGCTGAGGCGTGAGGTTTCTGCCTGTTGCGGTCGGGTTTTCGACGCCCCTGTTGTAAGCGTAAGCGAAGACGTTGCACGGCTCTCCTTTGCTGAGCTTGCAAGGTTTGACGCAGACATCGGTTCTTCCCAGCATATAGCAGGGGACAAAGGGCTTTGCGGTGACTGTGCAAACTATTTTTCCTCGGGGTCGGGCAATATGATTGCAGTTATAAGCGACGGAATGGGCACAGGCGGCAGAGCGGCTGTAGACTCCAATATGGCGGTAAGTATACTTAAAAAGCTTACTCAGGCGGGGCTTTCTTTTGATAGTGCATTGTCGGTAATAAACGCTTCCCTTATGGTAAAATCCGAGGAAGAAACCCTTGCCACCTTAGATGTGGTGGACATAAACCTTTTCAGCGGAAAAGCTACCTTTTTTAAGGCAGGTGCTCCTCTGACATTTGTAAAAAGAGCAGGCAGAATTTTAAAGCGTGAGAGTCCCTCGCTTCCTGCAGGAATTTTAAACGACGTAAAGTTTGCCAAAGACAGCCTTAATCTGCACCACGGCGACAAGGTGCTTATGGTGTCTGACGGTGCCTTGTTTGCAGATGAAACCTGGCTTTGCGATATGCTTAAGGGCTGGAATGAGGCAAGTGCCAAGGATTTTGCATCTTTAGTTATAAATGAGGCAATAAAACGCCGTAATGACGGCTATGACGACGACATTACGGCGATTGCGATAAATATTATTGATTTAAATGCGGCTTAGGTTTAGCCTATAGATTTTACTGTGCCGATGAATAAGGGGAGGCTCGATTCGTTTTCAACAATCATAAATACAAAAGGTCTTTCAAACTTAAGCTCTTCGACATCGGGCGATACAGGCATAGAATCTTCCATAACTACTGCAGAAGATGAGCCTGCTTTTGTGCCTTCTGAATTCACTTCGATAAAGCTTTCCTGCACAACGTCTGACACCTTAAGTCCTTCGCTCATTGTAAGTGCCTCGAAGTTAGCTTCATCTGTAAACATAAGCTCCATTCCCATAGCCTTTGCGGTATCATTAAGGTTTAATTTTGAGCGGAGATTAAACTGAGGCAGATGTGCAGTACATCTGTTAACTCCTGAGGCAGAGCCTAAAAGAGTTTCAAGCTTTGCGCCCGAAAGTGAGCTTACGTATTTGTCGATGTCAACGCCATCCTTTGGAAGAATTGCAACAAATTTGCAAGGTGTGTTTTGGTAGCTTTTAATAATGCCCTTGGCGTCTTTAGACTCAATAAGCATTTCGTTTGACTTCATAAAGCTTACGTTTTCTTTGCCTTTGGTGCCTTTAAAGTGGTCGGTGTAAATATCACTTTCTTCGTATGGAGTTAACCACTCATCATCAAAAAGCAAAGCATTTACAAGCACCAGAGCACTGTCTTTGTCAAGGTCAGAGAGCATATCCTTGATTTCGCCATCAGTTTTGTTTTCTATCCAGTTGTTGATTTCATCAGCATCCAAAGCAGTGCGGAAAACTTCAGCATCGAAGTAATTTACAACTGTCTGCAAAAACTGAGCCTTAACGGAAAAATCATCCCTTATCCATAGAGAATTTGCAGAATTTACATAGCCTTTATCGCTATTAAGCACCTGTACTCTTTGATTTAAATAATGGATAAAGGTGTTGATTTCAGAAATATTCAAATCCTGACCCAGGGCTTTTTCAAGTTCTCTGAGGGTTTTGCCTGAAGCACCATTGGCTGTCATAGAAAGCACGGTATAAAGAGAAAGGGGAGAAAGCACAACGCTTTCGTCTTCGCTTGCATTTTTAAGCAGACTTGCGGCAAAGTCCATATAAGCGGAGGTGAACTCTGAGTAATTTTCGGGGGTAACGGGCTCCTCGGCGTAAAAGTCGTACACAGGCACAGCGGCAGAACGGCTGTAGTCTGCTGTAAGGCTTTTATTTTCTGTGCCGCAACAGCTAAGAGCAAGGCACAAAAGGCAAAGGAGTATGCATATTAAAGATTTTAAAGCTTTCATAAAAATCCTCCCTGAGTTTATAGAAACATTATAATCTATAGTAAGGCTTTTTGGCAATGGTTAAAGGACTAAAAATGTGTGAAAAGGTAAAATTTACATTAATAAGGCAAAAAACCTTGCGTTTTAGATTATAAATAGGTCTTAAAAGCTGTTTAATTTGTTAGGTTTACCACTTTATTTTTTAGAAATTATATTGTATTATATCCTTGGCAATTTTTTAAAAATTTTTATTCGACAGGATGAGGATATATGAAATGTTTTAGTAAGGAGAGCATCCTTAAGCGTGCAGTAGCTTTTCTGCTTGTGGCAGTAATGGCATTGCCTTTAATACTGGGTGCTTGCGACCGCGAAAATACAGGTGCAACTGCTGACAGCTCCGCAGTTGATACTCAGAGTTTTATTTTCCCTGAGGGCTTTGTTATTGGTTCAACAGATGTAAGCGGTATGGTATTTGATGTGGCTTTTCAGGCTGTTGAGAAGGATGCCGAAAAAGACTTAAAGGACTTTATAATTAAGGTTAAGGCTGCCGACAAAGAATACGAATACAAGAAAGCCGACTTTAAGTGGACTTTTAATATTGAAGAGGCGCTGTTTAAGGCTGCTGAGTATGCCGAAAGTGACGACTTCAAGCCTGCTACAGCAACAGGCACAGCCAAGGCTTACGCATATACAGGCGACTTAAGTTTTGACGTTGACAAAAGCTCTGTTGAAGCTATAGTTGACGCTATTGCCGCTGAGGTAGACGTTAAGGCTGTGGACGCTACATTTTCTGTTGACGGCGACGACGTTGAAATTTCCAAAGAAAAAGTTGGTAAACAGCTTGACAAAGAAGACCTTACAACAAAACTTAGCAATGAAGCAAAAGCTCTGGCAGAGGGCAGTAAGGAAAGCTCTGCAACCATTGAGGCTGTGGTAAATGACGTAAAGCCTAAGTATAGCTTCGATAGTATGGACGGCGAGATTAAGCTTCTTGCAACCTACACAACATATTCCGAAAACACCCTTGACGGTGACCATAATATGGCCCTTGCCTTAGCAGCTTGCAACGGCTCGGTTATTAATCCCGGTGAAGTTTGGTCATTTAACGAGTGCACAGGCGATTCTAACCTTGAGTCCTTAGGCTACCGTCCTGCTACCGTTATTATGAATGGCGAATTTGAGCAGGGCATCGGCGGCGGTATATGTCAGGCAAGCTCAACTATTTACAATGCCGCTATTCTGGCTAATATGGAAATCGTGGAAAGATACTGCCACGCATACCAGTCTTCTTATGTTCCTGCAGGCAGAGATGCTACAATCGACTATCCCAATCTTGACCTTAAGCTTAGCAATCCCACTGACTATCCTATGTATATGCAGTGCTCTATGGAGGACGCTTATCTTACAGTAAACATCTTTGGCTGGGATGACCCTGCTTTTGACAGAATAGAGATTGAAAGTGCGGTAGACAGCTCCACCAAGGACAGCTACAGAGCATCCGCCTGGAGAGTTTACTACCTTGATGATAAGGAAGTAGGCAGAGAAGAGCTTCCTACCTCATGGTATGATTATCCCAAGGATGATGACGACGAGACAACAGCACCAACAAAGCCTAAAGCAACCAAGCCCAAGGCTACAAAGCCTGCCGAAACCAAACCCAAGGCAACTAAGCCTGTGGTAACAGAGGCTCCCGAAACTAAGCCTCAGGCAACTAATCCCCCTCAGCCTCTTCCTTCTGACCCTGTTGAGATTACAACCACACCTGTGAACACACAGGCAACAGAGGCAACCTCAGAAAATGAGGACCAGATTCCTACAGCAACAGCTAACTATTGATAAAAGCCGCCTTCGGGCGGCTTTCTTTAAAAGGATGATTATATGAGTAAAAAATTAGGTCTTGTGTTAGGCTCGGGCGGTGCCCGAGGGGTTGCACATGTTGGATTTGTAAAAGCTTTGGAGGAAGCAGGCATTAAGCCTCAGTGCATTTCAGGAAGCTCCGCAGGCTCCATTGTGGGTGCGTGTATGGCTTCGGGAATGAATGCTGACGAAATTATGGAAGTAATCCGTAATTTAAAGGTCAGCGAGGTGCTTTTTGGTGTGCCTAACTTTAACCGAAGCGGTCTTTTTTCTACCCGAGGTGTTCACAGAAAGCTTAACTCTTTTTTCAAAAGAAAGCGTATTTATGACCTTGATATAGATTTCTGCTGTGTTGCCACCAATCTTTCCAAAGGCGAAGAAAAGGTTTTCTCAGGTCGAAGTTTTGTTGTGCCTGCGGTTGTGGCAAGCTCCTGTATTCCTGCACTTTTCGAGCCTGAGGTTATAGGCGGTGTGCAGTATGTAGACGGCGGCGTGGTGTCGCGACTTCCTATTGAAGCCATAAGGATTTTTGAGCCTGACGTGGTGGTTGCCGTGGATGTGTTTGCAGAGGGCAGCGAGGTTACAGAGTACCCTAATGCCTTAAGTGTGCTTTCCCGTGCCGTTGATATTATGGACAGAAATTACACCAAAGCAAAAACAAAAGAGGATAACCCCGATTTGCTGGTGCTTCCTGATTTAGGGAATATGTCTCAGTATACCTTCAAGGACTTTGAGTTTGCCTATGAGCAGGGCTACAAAGCAGGCGTAGAGAGCATAGAGAAGATAAAAGAGCTTATTGGTTAAAAATAAATGAAGTATTGCTTCGCAATATGAAGTTTGCCTTAGGGCAAATGAAGTACACCTTGTGGTGTATGAAGTATTTACTGCGTAAATATGTAGGTGGTACGCTACGCGTGCGATTATAGTTTTTATATACAAACCAACCCGCCGTTGATGGCGGGTTTTATTTTTATGAAGCTTTCCATAGGCGAAACGCGCACCGTGGCAAACGGACGGCGGCTCCAAGGGGAAATGGAGCCGCCGCCTTTTGTATGAAAAAGCCTTATGACTATAAGGGCTGTTCAGGTTATGTGATTTTATAATCCTGCGATTCGCTTCTGAATAGCTGTTGCGTCACGGACGTTCATTTTTCTGTCGCAGTTGAAGTCGCCGATAGAGGTGGGAACGTTTTCTTCTTCATTCCACATAAAGCCTTCTATGTCGTTGTTTTCAATTTCGGCTAATCCTGCAATCGCCTTCTGAATAAGGGTTGCGTCCTTGATGTTAAGCTTTCTGTCGTAGTTAACGTCACCTAAAAGCTCGCCAACCTTGGCTTGGGTAAAGACGTTTTCTATACCCTCGACACCGAGCTTGTAAGCTTTCTCAAGACTGTAAATTTCATTTGTTTTGGGCAGATAAATAAGGTAGCCGAAGGTAGCAGGGAAGTGGTGGTTATTACTTCTTAAGATGTAATCGCCTAAAAGCTCGGCGGCAAACATTGGGCCGGCTTCATTTGTGTAAGCTTTAATCAGCACATAGTCGGGAGTAGCCTCGCTGGCAGTAGCCTCAGAACGATATCGGTAAATTTCGCTGTAATAAGAGAGCCAACCTGTGCCGTTTTCGGGGTCTTCCTCAGGAATGTTGAGCAGTGAGAGCACTTCGGTTTTGTATTCTTCGTCACGGGCTTTAAAGGTGAAAAATGCGATTTCTTCTTTTGTATAACGCTCAGCGGCAGAGCCTTTGTAGCCTTCGATTGTTATTCCTACAGGCTCATATCCCCCGTCAGGAAGCATTACGCCGTCGTTGTCAACATAGTTATCTTTGTAACCTACCGAGCAAAGTCCCATATCGGTAACAGTATCAGGGATGAAAATACTTTTAAGGCTGGGGCATTCTTTGAAAGCGCCTTCTCCTAAAGAGGTAACGCTGTAGGGGATATCAGCATTTTTCAGATTGGGGCAGTAGCTGAAAGCGTAGTCACCTAATCTTGTAACAGTATCGGGGATAACTACATCTGTGATTTTAGTTCCCGAGAAGCCGTCATTGGCAATTTCGGTTATTGTGTAGCCGTCCAGGGTTTCAGGGATAACAATAGCACCCGATAAATCAAGACTGACAGCACCGATTGCGGCGTTGCCGTCACCTAACGGTGCGTACCAGTAATCTCCGCAGTTTATTTTGTGTGCAGAAATATGCTCTGCACTTGCAGGGAAAATGCAAACTGCACCTAACAGCAGGGCTAAAACTAAGCTTAAAGATAATATCTTTTTCATAATTGACTCTCCTTTCGAAAGAGTTTATTTTTAATAGCAGATTATTACCTGCGTATCAATGGTGTTTATGTTTGCAATGTTATTTGTATATTCCTTATCCACTTCAATAAGTGTGCATTGGCAGTATACATCGGGCACACATTCGCCGTGAACATTTGACATAGTGGTAACAGTAAGGGTTGAGCCATTGAGCTCCAGTTTATTTACAAGATACTTGCAACAGCTTGAGCCTACAAAGTCTGATATTACAATAACATTGTGCTCTTCAAAGTAAGCTTCGTCAAAGGTAGCGGCAATTTCCGCCTCGGTAGTTGCACAGGGCAGGCGAGAAAGAATGCTTTCAAGCTCTTCTTTTGTTTTTGCAACTGCCTTTGCTTCGGGGTAATTGTCGTAGTCTGTGGGAGCAACAGAGTAAATGCCCACAACCTTGTGTTCTAAGCTTACGTTGTCCATTTTTGCAAGTCGCTTCTGGATAGCAGTTGCGTCGCGGATGTTAACTTTGCCGTCGCCGTTAAAGTCAGCAATAAGGACTGTATACTCGTTTTCTTTAAAGTAGTTTGGCAGATGTTCTGCGCCTACAAGGTGTTTCTGAATATCGGTAGCGTCCTTGATGTTGAGCTTGCGGTCGTTGTTAGCATCGCCTCTGAGAATACCGATTTTACCCTCTGTGAAAAGGCTGTAAACACCGGGAATACCGGCTTTGTAAGCTTCGCTTAAGGTGTAGGTTTTGTTTTCATTTGGCAAGTAGATGTAATATCCGAACATACCGTCAGGGAGTTTTTTAATATTAGTATGCAGGATGTAATCACCGAATACCTCTGTGTATTTTGATGTGCTATCCCAAGAGCTGAAGGCTGAAACCAACACAAAATCGGGAGTTGATTCATCGACAGTTGAGAAATGCTCGTACATTTCAAGGTAGTACCCCTCTTTGTTAAACATATTCTCTCTGTATTTTTCGGTGTGTTCTGCAAATTTAAAAAGGTTCTCTTTTGCGTATGCTTCGGCTGCAGAGCCTTTGGTGCCGTAAATAGTAAATCCGGGGAAATGGATATCGTCGAAGATGTGTTCATAGCCGAAGGCACAAAAGCCGATTTCGGTTACTGTTTCGGGGATTACAACATAACTAAGGGAATCGCAACCTGTAAACGCATTGTCACCGATTTTGGTAACACTTGCAGGGATGCTGATGTTGCTGAGGGCGTTACAAGAGTAAAAGGCATCCTGAGAAATTTCAGTAAGGTTTTCGGATAAACGTATGTTTTCAAGAGCAGAACAGGCGGCAAAAGCACTTTTGCCGATGACCTCAACGCTGTCGGGCATTATAATGCTTGTAAGTTCACTTTGTCCTGCGAAACCATCGACAGCAATTAGGCGGGTGCCCTCTTTGATTTTATATTCGCCTGAAAGCTGACCATCGGTGCATAAAAGAAAATTGTCTAAATAGAAAGCTCCGTCCTGCCAGTTGTCGGGATTATTGTAAAGCTGGGTGTTTTTTAATGCTATTTCGCCAATGCTTGCTAAATTTTGCGGTAAATTTATGCTTTCAAGTGCAGTACAGTCTGCAAAAGCAATACTGCCGATAGACACAATATTTTCTGGGATTTTAACAGATTTGACCTGTGTGCATCTTGAAAAACTGCCTTCGCCTATGTGCTTAAGACTTTGGGGAAGGATGATTTCTGTGATTTTGGTGCGGTTTTCAAAAACACGTTCGGCGATTAAGGTTGTGCCTTCTTTTATAGTGCACACTCCGCTGAAATCTTTATCAGAGGCGACAACGTAAGTGCCTGAATAAAGAATGCCGTTTTCCCAGTTTTCAGGATTTATTGCAAAGGCTGTTCCGTTCAGCACTTTTTCATCCAGAACCTCAAGGTTTGCAGGAAGTGTAATCTCGCTGAGAGATTCGCAGTATTCAAACGCACCAATTCCAATGCTTGTAACACTGTTGGGAATAGTGATTTTTGTAAGGTTACGCATAATGCGGAAGGCACAAGCATCTATACAAGTAACTGTATCGGGAACAACAACCTCGGTGGCAACTGAGCTTAAAAAAGCACGGTTGCCAACAGTTGATACCGTGTAGCCGTCTAGCTCTGATGGAATGGTTACCTTGTCCTCGGTTCCAGCGTATTTTGTAATTCTCGCGGTGCCGTCGTCAAGAATATCATAATAATAATCTCCTGACTGAATGCTCCATTCTTCATCCAAGGCCCTTGCAGGGAAAATGCAAACTGCACCTAACAGCAGGGCTAAAACTAAGCTTAAAGATAATATCTTTTTCATAATTAGTTCTCCTTTCGGTTTGGCAGTTTACTCTGTTATTCTGGTTATGGTTACATAGTAGCTGAGTGTAAGGTTGGTGTCGGGGGTGGGGATTGAGCTGTAGCAGATTTGATTACCCTGTGCATCAAAGGCAGTTAAAAGATTAAAATCAAGATTGGTGTCGAACTCATGATTTACTGTGTAATCCATTTTGTAAAGGATTTTACCTTCGGTAAAGTTGTACTCACCCTCAGGAACATTTATATAGGTGTAGCCGTAGTTGGTTCTCAGCTCGGAGTCTTTGGAAAGATTGGGGCAATGAGCCTTAAGATAATCCTCTGCCGAGCCTGTGGTTACTGTTTTAATAGCATCGCCATTGTACTTTATGTCAAAGGAAAGGTTCTTTATGGGTTTGTCACAGGTAAGCTTAACTTCTACGCTCATAATTTCATCGGAGCGAAGGGGGTAGGTTTCGCCGTTTATGGTAACATTGGAGTGCTTAATGGTGCTTTCGTAGGCTTCTTTTTCAAAATCATCGTAGTCAGGGTTGTTTATTTCAACACCTGCCAGACGTTTCTGAATAGCAGTTGCGTCCCTTACAGAGATTTTATAATCTCCGTTAAAGTCGGCAATGCGGTCTACGTGTGTTCGCTCAGTATGGTTGGCTTCAAAGCCGAATTCAGGATAAGCGTAAAGACTTTCAATGTTTGCAATGTGCTTCTGAATAGCAGTTGCATCACGGATGTTTAATTTTTCGTCAAAGTTTACGTCACCTGTAAGCTTGCCGATATAGCCTTTTTTAAATAACACGTCAAGGTTTTCTATGCCCATTTCCCAAGCTTCAACAAGGGAGTAAACTTTATCTTCTTCGGGAATGTAAATTCCATAGCCAAGCTCAAAGGGGGTAGAGGTGGAGCTTTCATACATTACATAGTCGCCGAAGCGGTATGTAAAGTCAGCTTCCACACAAAGATTATTGTACACCTTTATAAGCACAAAGTCGGGAGCCTTTTGGCCGTCATTTGTGGTGTGACCGTATATCTCCTGATAATGTGCAAGGTGAATGGTGTCGTTTTCATTTTCAGAAAGCTCTAAGATTTCAAGAACTTTGTCTTTGTATTTGTTATTAAGTGTGGGAGCAGATAAATCCTCAAAAGCAAAGCCGTGTTCTTTGGCGTAGCTTTCGGCGGCACTTCCCTTGTAGCCTGCAATTACAAGGTCTTTAACCTTGCTGTATTCTAACGGAACAACGGACCCATCGCCGTAGTAAGGATTGTAGTAGCCAACGGCGTCTGTGCCGAAGCTTTCTACAGATTCGGGAATTACAATATATTTGAGGCTTATGCAGTCGAAAAATGCATTGTCGCCTATTGTTTTTACATTTTCGGGAATTGTAAAGCTTTCAAGACCTAAGCAACCGTTGAAAAGCCCTGAGGGGATTTCGGTAATGCTTTTGCTGAGTTTTACACTTTTAAGGTTTTCGCATGCAGAAAAACAGCCTCGGCCTATAATTTCAACGCTGTCGGGAATGGTTACGGAAGCAATATTATCGTTGTCCCAAAAAGCGTTTGCGGCAATAAGGCGTGTGCCGTCTTTTATTTTTATATTGCCTGAAATTTCGTCCTCAGCATCCATAAGCATATCGCCAAAGTAAAGGATACCGTCTTCCCAGTTGTTTTCATCATTTGCGTAGGCGGTGCTGCTAATTACAGCATAGCCTAAGTTTTCAAGGTTTTCAGGTAAGGTAATACTACTTAAATTGTCGCAGCTGAGAAAAACGTAGTCATCAATTTCCTTAACAGAGTCGGGAACGGTAATTTCTGTAAGTCCGTCACAATTCTGAAAAGCCGAGTAGCGGATAGCCTCTACACTTTCGGGGATTGTAACCTCTGTAATTGCAGTACCGCGAAAAACATAGGGTTCAATGGTTTTAAGGGTGTTGGGGATATGAACTTCTTCTAAAGGGCAACCGTCAAAAGCGGCAAAGTCCAGAAATGTGATGTTGTCGGTAAGATTGATTTTTGTAAGGTTGTCGCAATCTCTGAAAGCGGAGTCGCCGATATATTTTACTGAGTCGGGAAGAATAACCTCAGTAAGCTCTTTACAGCCGTCAAAAGCAAGCTGAGTAATGGCTATGGTGCCTTCCTTTACTGTAAAGGTGCCAGAAATTTTCTTGGGGTTGGTGTCTACAAGATGCTTGCCAACGTAAAGCACGCCGTTTTCCCAGTTTTCGGCGGTTTTGTAAAGCTTGGTTTCGTCAATGTACATCTTGTGCATTTCTCGTAAGGAGTCGGGGAGTATAATCTCTTCAAGATTAAAGCAATCCTCAAAAGCCCAGTATCCGATGCGGGTAATGCCTTCGGGAATGGTAACTTTTCTGAGGTTTTCATGGCCTGCAAAGGAGTAGCGGTGCAAAGCCGTAACCTTGTAGCCGTCAATTTCTGAGGGAACCTCAACCTCGTCGGCAGTGCCTAAGTAGTTGTTGATGCCAATGGTACCATCCTCAAGAAATTCGTAATTATAGTCTCCGCTGATTATATCGTCGTCGGGACTATACTCATCGGCACTGAATGTTGCAACGCTCAGCATACCGAATATAAGAGTAAGAACTAAGCTTAAGGCTAATATTTTTTTCATAATTAAATCTCCTCTCCGTATATTATTTGTTTGCTTTCACTTATTAGACGTAATTTTAAAAAAATCCTCACACTAAAATTATAAACTTTTTTGCAAAATTTGAATATTCGTACAAGTGAACAAAATTAACGCTGACTGTTTGTCTAAAGCGACAAAAAAGGGAAGCCCCTAAAAGCTTCCCTTACTTTACATATTTACGAAATTCTTAATTGCTTCAAAGGATTTGTCACTAATGTCGTGCTCAATCTTGCAGGCATCCTCGGTGGCGGTTTCTTCGTCAACACCTAAGTTTACGAAAAACTTTGTGAGAATTGTGTGGCGTTCATACATTTTCTCGGCAACACGCTTGCCCTCATCAGTAAGTGAAAGAAAACCGTCGGCATCTGCCACAACGTAACCGCCCTGCTTCAGAAGCCCTACGGCACGGCTGACACTTGGCTTTGAGTAACCCATATACTCGCCTACGTCAATAGAGCGTACTGCCTTGCCTTTTTTAGAAAGTATGTGAATGGTCTCAAGGTACATTTCGCCTGATTCCTGTAAATGCATAAACGTTCCCTCCGTTCAGTATATATAGTATATCATATTTTCAGAGGATTTCAACAATAAATAATTTGCACAATATAAAAAGAAGCTTGTTGATTTGTGTGTGTAAATCCTGACGAAATTTGTAATATTATGGAAAAAGTTGAGCCGTCAAGTATTGACAAAGGAGGATGTATGGGTTATTATATATGGCAGTTAGCGAGAGCTAACCAATTTTTTAAAAGACTCGGTTGGTTCAGGCTAACCGACAGAGGAAGTATAATTATGAACACTTTAAAAGATGCAAAAATAGGACACACCGTCAGAGTTAAGAAGCTTCACGGCGAAGGTCCTGTTAAACGCAGAATAATGGATATGGGCATTACCAAGGGCGTGGAAATTTATATCCGCAAGGTGGCTCCCTTAGGCGACCCTATGGAGCTTAACGTCAGAGGCTACGCTTTATCTCTTCGTAAAGCAGATGCCGAAATGATAGAAGTAGAGTGATTTTAAGGGACGGCAAGTCCCTTTTGCTTAAATTTAAGGTTAGCAAATGCTAATCTGAAAGTGAGGACATATATGCAGATACGAATTGCCCTTGCCGGTAACCCTAATTCAGGCAAGACTACGCTTTTCAATACCCTGACAGGAGCCAATCAGTATGTAGGCAATTGGCCCGGCGTTACAGTTGAGAAAAAAGAGGGTAAAATAAAGAAGTACGAGGATGTTATCCTTACAGACCTTCCCGGTATTTACTCCCTTTCTCCATACACTTTAGAAGAGGTTGTAGCCAGAAACTACCTTATTGAGGAAAGACCTGACGCTATTCTTAATATTGTGGACGGCACAAACCTTGAGCGTAACCTTTACCTTACAACTCAGCTTATGGAAATCGGTATCCCTGTGGTTATTGCTATCAATATGATGGATGTTGTAAGAAAGCAGGGCGATAAAATTGACATAGAGCTTTTGAGCAAAAGGCTTAAATGTCCTGTGGTAGAAATTTCGGCTCTTAAGAATGACGGCGTGGAAGCTGCCGCCGAGCTTGCCATATCCGCTGCTAAAAAGGGCAGAGCTGTGCCTCAGCATATTTTCTCGGGTACAGTAGAGCACGCCATAGCTCATATTGAAGAGGCGGCAATCCACGGTATGCCCGAAGAACAGCAACGTTTCTTTGCTGTAAAGCTTTTTGAAAGAGACCGCCATGTGCTTTGCAGGCTTAAGTTGGATGATAAAATCGTAGAGCATATGGAAAACGACATCCGTGCCGTTGAGCAGGAGCTGGACGACGATGCCGAGGCGGTTATTACCAACGAGCGTTACCTTTACATAGACAGAATTTTAAAGGGCTGTTATGTTAAGAAGAGCATAGGCAGACTTACCGTAACCGATAAAATCGACAGAATCGTTACCAACCGAGTGCTTGCACTTCCTATTTTTGTGGTGGCAATGCTTTTTGTGTATATGGTGTCAATCGGCACAGTAGGTAACTGGACAGTTACATTTATGAACGACGGACTCTTTGGCTCTTTCTCAGAATGTGCCGCGGCAGGAGATTTGCCTGCGTTTATGGGTTCCTGGGTAAGTGTGCCTGAGCTTCTGGACACCTTCCTTTTGGACAGTGCAGGTAACCCTGTAATTGCCCATTGGCTCTACAGCCTTATTATGGATGGTATTGTTGCGGGTGTAGGTGCAATTTTAGGTTTTGTGCCTCAGATGCTTATACTTTTCCTTTTGCTTTCGCTTCTTGAGGATTGCGGATATATGGCACGAGTTGCCTTTATTATGGACAGGCTTTTCAGAAAGTTCGGTCTTTCGGGCAAGTCCTTTATTCCTATGCTTGTTGGTACAGGCTGTAGCGTGCCCGGAATTATGGCAAGCCGTACCATTGAAAGCGACAGAGACCGTAAAATTACGGTTATGACCACAAGCTTTATTCCCTGCGGTGCAAAAATGCCCGTTGTAGGTCTTATTGCCAGTGCACTTTTCGGCGGTTCTGCCTGGGTGGCTACTGGAGCTTACTTTATAGGCGTTGCGGCTGTGGTTGTTTCAGGTGTGCTTCTTAAAAAGCTTAAGGCCTTTGCAGGCGACCCTGCTCCTTTTGTTATGGAGCTTCCCTCTTACCACGCACCTGTTCCCAAGAACTTCCTTCGTGCAACTTGGGAAAGAGGCTGGTCTTTTATAAAACGTGCGGGCACAGTTATTTTTGCCGCTTCCGTTATTATCTGGGTGCTTAACTCTTTAAGCTTTGAGGGTGGTTTCCATTATATCGACGAGGGCATAGGCGGTGCTTCTATTCTCGAAATGCTTGGCTCTGCCATTGCCTGGATTTTCACACCCCTTGGCTTTGGTAACTGGGAGTCTGCAGTAGCATGTATTATGGGACTTATGGCAAAAGAA
>JAZTWD010000030.1:0-3547 GCA_045635685.1 Ruminococcus sp. | reverse complement strand
TGATGAGATAAGCGAGCTTTCTCTTGCCCCACTCATCAACCCTCTGCAGTGTTGCATACTTCTCGACACGCTTTGTAAACTTCTCAAGAAGAGCCTGGGCTGCCTCCTCGCCGTTCTTTAAGGAAAGAACGAGGACTGTCTCATAGTTTGCCTTAACTGCCATTTTGACACCTCCTTTTGGTCTGTTGGCGTTGAAATCTGCTTCAACGCAAGGATTTTCGAACTGTTTCTTAATTAAAGAAACCTGCTATGCATACTTTTACACATAACAGGTTTAATTATAAATGTCAATTAGATTTTTGTCAAGAGTTTTTTATTTTTAAGACAAGCCATCCGATTCAAACCCTTCACCGCTTATGGTTCCTGCGGTGGTAACAATTACAAAGGCATTAGGGTCTACACTGTGAACCAAAACTGTAGTCTGATGAACCTGATTAGGACGCACAGCACAAAGTATTACCTTTTTATCGTCTTTATTATAACCGCCCTGAGCATTTAAAAGGGTTACTCCCCTATCTATATCTCTTAAGATAAGCTCGGTAACTTCGTCGTAGTGGGCTGTTACTATAAACAAAAGCTTGCCGTTATTGCGAGCAAATCCGTAAACGATTGTGTCTACAATTTTTGAGCTTACGAAAATGAACAGGATTGCGTAAAGTGCATTTTCGATATTACCGTAAACAATAGCAGCCGCCGCAACTACAAAGGCGTCGCACACAAGCATAAACTTGCCAAGAGAAACGTGGGGTTTTCTTTTATGCATAATACGTGACACAATATCAGTTCCGCCTGTGGAACCGCCTCGGTTAAATATAAGGGACATTCCTGTACCGCAAAGAATACCGCCGAAAATACACACAAGCAAGGGGTTGCCTGTGTAGGGCTTTACAAAGTCTGCGATAACTCTAAGCTCGAAGGAGTCAATCATTAAAGAGGAAATTACTGTTGCCGAAAGAGATCGTGAAAGGTACTTCCATCCGATTTCAATACCACCCCAGATAAATAGAGGAATATTTAAAACCAAAGATAAAATACCGATAGGAAGCATTGGCAGAAGATGATTGATAAGAATACTTATACCCATAACTCCACCGGGAGCAATATCGTTAGGGCTTGAGAAAAGAGCCATACTGATTGCATAAATAAAACATCCCAGCATAATTATCAAATAGTCGATTGCAAAGGTTTTTACTGAATTTGCGGTAAGCTTCTTTTTCATAAAATCACCTATATATTACTCTTGTTATTCCTCTATTATTATATCAAAAAGCTCACGACAGCGTGATTCACGTCCGCTTAAATAAAGATAACCGAACAACGCCTCTAAGCCTGTGGCGGCATGATAATCTGCTAAAGATGAGCTTTTTGATGCGGAATTTACCGTAACATTTCTGCCACGGCGGAAAACGCCCTGTTCTTCTTCAGAAAGCAGAGGTAAAATCTTCTTTACCGCCTCTGCCTGAGCTTTACAGCAGACCATATCTACCTTAAGCTTGTTCATTACCCCTACCTTGCCTACGTTTGCCTTACACAGATGCTCACGGACTAAAATCTCGTAAACGCTGTCACCTATAAAAGCAAGATTTAAGGAAGGCATTGTGGTTACGTCTATGTTTTTATCCATAAATTACTCCACAAAGTCAAACTCTACATCGTAAATAGAAACTGTGTCGCCTTCTTCGATGCCTGCTTCCTTAAGTGCATCGATTACACCTGAGGTAACCAGAGCATTCTGGAAGTAGTTAAGACTTTCGAAATCGTCGAAGTTGGTGCTGTTAAGAACTCTTAAGAGCCACTTGCCCTCAACAAAGTAAACACCGTCATTATTTGTAATTTTAACGCTTCTATCCTTAATATCCTCAACCTCAACCACAGGTGCAGGCTCAGCCTCGTAAATTGTTACAGGAGGAAGCTTTGAAAGCATCTCGGCAGTTTTGTTGAGCAAATCGTCAACACCTTCGTTAATAGGAGCCATTATGGGGAAGAATTCAAAGCCCTGCTCTTTAACAAAAGCTTCGAACTCAGCTACCTGCTCATCTGTTGCAAGGTCGCACTTATTTCCTGCTACTATCATAGGAAGTTTTGAAAGATTCTCGTTAAAGTTCTTAAGCTCAGAATTGATGATATTGAAATCTTCCTTAGGGTCTCTTCCTTCACTGCCTGCGACATCAACAACATGAATAAGCATACGGCAACGCTCTACGTGGCGAAGGAATCTGTGACCTAAACCGTTACCTTCCCAGGCGCCTTCGATAAGGCCAGGAATATCAGCCATTACAAAGGAAGTACCGGGCACTGAATATACAACACCAAGCTTGGGTGTAATTGTTGTAAAGTGATAATTTGCAATCTCAGGCTTTGCCTCAGAAACCACGGAAAGAAGAGTGGATTTACCTACATTAGGAAAGCCTACCAAGCCTACATCGGCAAGAAGCTTAAGCTCTAAAGTAACCTCGAACTCCTCACCGGGAAGACCGGGCTTTGCAAATCGGGGAATCTGACGAGTGGGAGTGGCGAAGTGAGGGTTACCCCAACCACCTTTACCGCCTTTGGCGATTACTACAGGCTCTTTGCCTGAAATATCGGCAATAACACGACCTGTTTCGGCATCCTTAATAAGGGTACCCTGAGGAACTTTTACAATCAAGTCCTCACCTTTTTTGCCGTTACGTCTGCCACCCATTCCGGAGCCGCCGTTTGGTGCTACATACTTACGCTTATAGCGGAAATCTGCCAGAGTTGAAAGATTAGTGTCAGCAACAAAAACAACGTTACCGCCTCTGCCGCCGTCACCGCCGTCAGGGCCGCCTGCAGCTACATATTTTTCACGATGAAAGGAAACAGCACCATTGCCGCCGTCGCCTGCTTTTACAAATACTTTTGCTATATCTACAAA
This sequence comes from Ruminococcus sp., assembly GCA_045635685.1. Taxonomy (GTDB): domain Bacteria; phylum Bacillota; class Clostridia; order Oscillospirales; family Acutalibacteraceae; genus Ruminococcoides. The sequence goes on along the minus strand of JAZTWD010000030.1, from coordinate 651 downwards.
CATTTTATTACCTCCGTTCTCTATATAGAGGTTAAGTCTATATTAACTGTACTAACGGGGAGGTTAATGGTTCCCCTACAATATTATTTTCGAAATTAAATCAAGTAAACAAAAAATACAAAAACGGGCGGAGAAACTCCGCCCGTAATTAAGCATAGATATTACTGCTCAACAGGATAAACGCTGGCACGCTTTCTATCTCTGCCCATACGCTCGAAGCGTACTACGCCGTCGATCTTAGCAAACAAAGAGTCATCAGAACCTCTGCCTACATTCTCACCGGGATGGATATGAGTACCTCTCTGCTTAACGAGGATGTTGCCTGCGAGAACGAACTGACCGTCTGCACGCTTAACACCAAGACGCTTGGACTCAGAATCACGACCGTTCTTGGTAGAACCCATACCTTTTTTATGAGCGAATAACTGAATGTTAATCTTAAGCATTTACCTTACACCTCCGAAATTTTAACTGTAATGTTTTCTGGGTACTGCTCACTCAGAGCAGTAAGATGAAGTCTGAAGCCACACAGAATGTCCTGTGCCTTCTTAAACTGGGCCGAAGAAAGTTTTATTGCCATAAAGCCGTCGTCTACTTCGATTTCAGGACTAAGATTAAGAACATCGGTAATTGTGTTTACCGTCATATATG